>CAZXSC010000009.1:0-49618 GCA_964643045.1 uncultured Rhodospirillaceae bacterium | reverse complement strand
TAGACCGTACAAATGATAATCTTTCTGTCATCGAACGAGTACGCCGCTTTGAGTTGACCACCGAAGAATTTACAGTCGATAACGAGATGATGACACCAACATTAAAGGTCAGAAGACACATTATAACGGAGAAATACGGCAATCAACTGGAAGCCCTGTACAGCAAATAGCTATTTTAAGTAAAGAACAAAAGCTAACAATAGTGGCAGCGTAGCAAATGAGAAAAGAGTTGAAGTCACAACAAGGCCTGCAACCTCCTCAGGGCTGTTTTTGTACCTCATTGCCAACATGTAATTAAACAAAGCTGCGGGCATGGAGCACTGCAAAACAACAACGCCTCTAGCCACACCTTCCAAACCAAAAAGATGGCTTACTAAGAAACCGACAGCTAAACCCATTGTCGACCGCACTAAGCTAAGAAACAAATTACGTGTGAGACTGGTTATTTTAAGTTTTGCAAGTGAAACGCCCAACATTATAAGCATGAGTGGAATAGCAAATTGCCCAAAAATATGAACTGTATTCGCAATCCAATGAGGTAGTTGATAATCTGTAACCATCACTAAAAGCGCAGCTAAAACAGCATAAATTAACGAGTTTTTCCCCAGCTCTAATATTGAAAAAAAACCCGCAGCGATTGCTACTCCTAACGTAAATTGGGTTAAACTCACAATAGCGTAAACAATAATCGCGAAAGCCAGGCCTTGTTCTCCAAAGGCCAAAAAACACAAAGGTATCCCCACATTACCGGTGTTTGGAATCATAATTGCTGATAAATAGGTTCGCTGATCAAGTCTCAAGATTTTTAACACAAGAAAACTGATAATAAAGAGCAAAACTAATGCCACGACAATAACCAAAGCAATTTTCGCAAACGCTTTGGGATCTGTGTCTAATTTGGTTAAAGTCGAAAATACCAACAACGGTGTACCTAAGTTGAACACTAAGGATGTGACGAATTCTTCATCGAATGGCTTACCCAACCGGGACCAAATAAAACCAAAAAAAACGCCAAAAAAAACAGGAGCGATAATAGATAAAAGTTGAATAATCATTAGTTGGTTGTGCAGTAGGACAACTTGTTCGTCAAGTTTGACGATAATAAGACGCTAGCGGCAACATCACCCAATCTTAATAATTCGCAAGATATTTGTTGTGCCTGGAGTTCCAAAAGGAACGCCAGCCGTAATGACCAATCGTTGACCTTTTAGGGCAAATCCTTCGCGCTTGGCAACTTCGATTGCGGTCACAACAACATCATCAAAATTATCAAAATAAGATGTATTAGCTGGATGAACGCCCCAAACCAAATTTATTTTGCGCGCCGTTGTAATATCCGGTGTTAACCCCAAGACCGGTACTCCCGGACGTTCTCTTGCTGCTCTTAAGGTTGTTGATCCGGTTGTCGTGAAGGTAACAATTGCCGCCGCTCGCAACGTTTCTGCTACTTGCTTTGCCGCCAATGTAATTGCGTCCGAGTCAGTTTCATGCGTTTTCGAACGATTCTTTCCTTGAACAGACTTATAGTGGTCATCCTGTTCTGAACTTTTGATAATCCGATCCATAATCGAAACTGTTTGGAAAGGGTATTCGCCCACCGCAGTTTCAGCTGAGAGCATAACGGCATCCGCACCATCAAAAACCGCAGTCGCAACATCTGAGGCTTCTGCCCTGGTCGGCGTTGGGGAGTGAACCATACTCTCCAACATTTGAGTTGCAACGATTACCGGTTTGCCTGCGTAACGGGCATTCCTGATTATTTTCTTTTGCAACCCTGGCACATCTTCAGGAGGAGCCTCTACACCTAGATCTCCGCGAGCGACCATAAGCGCATCTGATAACTCCACTATCTTTTCCAGGTGCTCAATCGCTAAAGGTTTTTCTAATTTAGTCAACACACCGGCCCGGCCCGCAATTAAATCTATTGCCTCTTCTACATCTTCCGGTCGTTGGACAAAGGAAAGAGCAATCCAATCCACCCCCAAATTCAGTGCAAAACTCAAGTCTTCTCTATCTTTTCCGGTAAGCGGAGACATGGGCAGTACGGTGCTGGGTATATTAATTCCTTTATGATTTGATAATATACCCCCAACCAATACTTTTGTTTCAACAGAAGTCCCATGATTTTTTTCAACAACAAGCTTCATCTTGCCGTCGTCTAACAACAATTCGACGCCTGTTTTTAAACAAGAATAAATTTCGGGATTGGAAATGGAAACGCGATCAACATCACCAAGTATATTCTTATTCGCATCTAAAACGAATTTGCTGCCATCTAATAAATTAATTTTTCCATCAGCAAAACTATCAACACGAATTTTAGGCCCTTGCAAATCGGCTATAATACCAATGGGGTTATCATTTTTCTTCTCAATTTTACGTATTAAATTGTAACGTTCTTGGTGTTCTTGATGGCTACCATGGCTAAAATTTAGCCTAAATACATCGACTCCTGCTATAAAAAGTTTTGCAATCATCTCTTCAGTTGAAGATGACGGTCCCAAGGTCGACACTATTTTTGCAGCACGTTCCCTCTTCATACAGCCAGCATAATAGATTATTGCTAGAAGTCACTATCGAATCAATGCTAACTATGTTATTGCTAATACCTGTCGGTTCCTTGTTCAATTATTGTACTAGGGCGTTTTCTTGAATAATTTTAGTGTACTTGATTCCATGATCAAATTTTTTAAAACATCAAACAAAACCAACCCAAAAGGTAAAAATGGACAAGTTAAAAAATTTGTAATAACGGAACGGCACCTACTAATCAGGGAAGCAATGGCCCTGCACAAAAAACAAACTAAATTATTGGACGGCCTGGACGAGGAAACGAGAAATCGTTTACGTTACGTAGCCGAGAAGAACGTATTCAAAATACCAGAAGACGGATGATTCGCTTTTTGCTGGATGGTTCTCTCCTTATTTTAAGACAATCATTAACTCGGGAACTAAAGATAATACTTTAGCCCCCCAAAAACGTCCTGATAATTCAACGTGATAACTCTCGCATGGCACGGTCCAAGCCATCAAGTGTTAACGGATACATACGGTTCCCGACAATCCTCTTAATCTCCCTTATTGTTGTAGTATTATCCCAATAATTTTGAGGTATAGGGTTAAGCCAGATCGAACGATCATAAATACCAAGGATCCGATCCAACCAAATACTTCCCGGCTCTTCGTTCCAATGCTCTACACTACCACCCGGATGTGCAATTTCATAAGGCCCCATGGTCGCATCCCCAACAAATATTAATTTATAATCGGAGGAATAAGTATGAAGGACATCCCACGTCATAATCGTATCAACGCTGCGTCGTGCATTATTTTTCCATAACCTTTCGTACAAACAATTATGAAAATAATAATATTCAAGATGCTTAAATTCACTTCGAACGGCAGAAAATAATTTTTCGCAGACCTCTATGTGATAGTCCATTGAACCGCCAATATCGAAGAGAATTAAAACTTTAACCGTATTATGACGCTCGGGAACCATTTTAATATCCAACAGACCGGCATTACGAGCCGTCGAACTGATGGTATCCGCAAGATCTAACTCCGTGGCTGCCCCTTCCCGAGCAAAACTGCGTAGACGACGTAAAGCTAATTTCATGTTACGGGTTCCAATTTCTATCTTATCATCGAGATCTTTGTACTGACGCTTATCCCAAACTTTAACCGCACTGCCATAACGCCCTTTTTCCTGACCTATTCTGATACCTTCCGGGTTATAGCCATTAGCCCCAAATGGCGATATTCCACCAGTGCCAATCCATTTGCTTCCACCTTGGTGACGCTTTTCTTGTTCATCAAGGCGTTTTTTTAACTCCTCCATTAGCCTATCAAATCCACCAGTAGATTCGATCTCAGCCATTTCTTCGGGTGTCAAAAATTTTTCACCAAGCGTTCGGAGCCATTCCCCGGGAATTTCGGCAAACAACCCTTCTTGATATGAAGATAGTTCTAGACCCTCAAAGAAGTGTCCAAACACTTTATCAAACTTATCAAGATTACGTTCGTCCTTAACTAGACAAGAACGGGCCAAATAATAAAAGTGCTCAACTTTATAGGATGCAACACCACCCTTAACTGCCTCAAGGAACATAAGGTATTCTCGGAGTGTAACTGGCACTTTAGCATCACGTAGGGTAAGAAAAAAATCAGCAAACATTGGTTTACACCACGAGCATTTAGCGCTCTTCTTGTCGATTGAGAAATGCGAGTTTTTCAAATAATTGAACATCTTGTTCGTTTTTCAAAAGCGCACCATAGAGCGGAGGAATAATATTTTTAGCATCCTTCATCCTAAGAACCTCCGGAGGGATATCCTCAACCATCAATAACTTAATCCAATCTAATAACTCAGAAGTTGTAGGTTTCTTCTTTAAACCCGGAACTTCACGGATTTCATAAAATGCATTAAGGGCTTCTCGAACCAGATTTCGTTGAATATCCGGATAGTGAACCGCAATAATCTTTTGCATAACCTCGCTATCCGGAAAAGAAATATAATGAAAGAAACACCGGCGTAAAAACGCATCCGGTAATTCCTTTTCATTATTGGATGTAATTATTACAATAGGACGCTGATTAGCCTTTATTGTTTGGTTGGTCTCATAGACGTGAAACTCCATGCGATCAAGCTCAAGCAATAAATCGTTTGGAAATTCTATGTCAGCCTTATCAATTTCATCAATTAGTAAAATGGGGAGATCTTCAGAACTAAACGCCTCCCACAATTTTCCTTTCTTGATGTAATTAGAAATTTCATGGACTTTTTGGTCGCCTAACTGAGAGTCTCGTAGACGCGAAACAGCGTCGTACTCATATAATCCCTGTTGTGCCTTAGTCGTTGATTTAACGTGCCATTCAATAAGCGGGCGATTTAGCGAATCTGCGATCTCATGTGCAAGAACAGTCTTGCCAGTACCTGGCTCTCCTTTGACTAACAAAGGCCGCTCCAGCTCAATAGCACCGTTTACCGCCACCATTAGGTCCTCTGTTGCAACATAATTTTCGGTACCTGAGAACTTCATCAAATAGTTTCCTTATGCTTTAAATTAGGAAAAAGCCGCAACCGCATCCTCTATGACGCTAATGGCGTCAACCACTTTACTCCCATCTGGACCCCCGGCTTGAGCCATATCAGCTCGACCACCTCCACCTCTGCCTCCTAAAATTAAAGACCCCTGACGCACTAGGTCTACGGCACTTAATTCATTTGTCAGATCGTCTGTGACCCCAACTACCAATGACACCTTATCTTCATTAAGACCTGCCAAGACTATAACTCCAGATCCAATTTTTTCCTTGAAATCATCGGCCAAGCTTTTGAGTTCCTTAGCCGGCACATTCTCCAAAATCTTACCCAGAACTTTAACTCCTGCTATTTGTTTAATTTCCAACTCTTCTTCAGAATTGTGCCCACCAATCGCTATTTTCCGTCGAAGTTCCGTAACCTCTTTTTCAAGATTTTGCCGTTCGTCCAATAACACCGAAATACGATCAGGCACATCTGCGGTAGTTACTTTCAATATCCTAACAATATCATTAAGAATTCTAGATTCGCTTGTTATACGAGCTTGCGCAGCAAGCCCGGTTACAGCTTCAATACGTCGAACGCCTGCGGCCACTGCACTCTCAGAAAGTATCCTAAAATATCCAATGTCACCCGTACGGCGGACATGTGTGCCACCACAAAGCTCGGTCGAGTAAGCTTGATTACCACTGTGACTTCCCATAATTACTACTCGCACCTCATCACCATACTTCTCACCAAATAATGCCGTGGCACCAGATTCAATTGCCTCGTTTGGTGTCATAATGCGCGTAAAAACTTCTGTGTTACCGAGTATTTGATTGTTTACTTCTTCTTCAATAGCTGAAATTTCTTTCCTTGTTATTGATTTTGGGTGCGATATATCGAACCTTAAACGTTCACTGGCCACAAGCGAGCCTTTTTGCGCTACGTGCTCGCCCAAATGATTACGTAGAGCGGAATGTAAGAGATGGGTTGCAGAATGATGGGCCTTAAGGGCCGACCGACGTCCGTGATCAACCTCTAACCTTACATTATCACCTACACTAACGTTCCCGCCAGAGATCGAACCAAAATGAACATGAAGATCGCCAAGTTTTTTTTCTGTCTTAATGATGCTGACTTTAGCACCATTGTCGATAACGATCGACCCGTTATCACCTTCCTGACCACCAGATTCTCCGTAAAAGGGAGATTGGTTTAGAACAAGCGCCACATCCGAACCAGCTATTGCATGATCAACTTTTTCGCCATCAACAACGAGAGCTAATATCTGACCTTCAGTACTTTCAACTTCATACCCCAAAAATTCTGTAGCCCCATTTCTTTCCTTTATGTCAAACCAAACTTGTTCTGTTGCTGCATCACCAGAACCAGACCAAGCTGCGCGAGCATCGGCTCGTTGTCTTTCCATGGCACTTTCGAATCCCTTTATATCAACGCCATGACCCTGACCACGCAGGGCATCTTGGGTTAAATCAAGGGGAAATCCAAACGTGTCATAAAGTTTAAAAGCTACTTCGCCGGGTAATACCCCGCCATCTTGAAGCTTTTGTATCTCTTCTTCAAGCAACCCAAGTCCCCGATCAAGCGTTCGTTTAAAGCGATGCTCCTCAAGCTCCAACGTTTCCGTGACCAACGACTGCGCACGAATTAATTCTGGGAAAGCTTGCCCCATTTGTTGTGTCAAGGTTGGCACGAGTTTATATAAGAGAGGCTTGTCGCATCCCATGAGATGCGCATGGCGCATGGCGCGGCGCATAACTCGTCGCAACACATATCCTCTTCCCTCATTGGATGGCAGCACCCCGTCTGCAATTAAGAAACTACTGGCACGCAGGTGGTCGGCAATCACTCGGTGAGAAGTGTTATGCTCGCCATCAGCAGATGTATTGGACGCTTCAGCTGAAGCATTAATCAATGCCTGAAATAAATCGGTCTCATAATTGTCGTGAGTTCCCTGCATTACAGCTGATATGCGTTCGAGACCCATACCCGTATCGATGCTAGGCTTGGGTAAATCAATCCGTTCATCCTGTGCAACTTGCTCAAATTGCATGAAGACAAGATTCCAAATCTCGATAAACCTATCTCCATCTTCATCTGGAGAACCAGGGGGTCCTCCTGGAATGTGATCACCGTGATCATAAAAAATTTCTGAACATGGCCCGCATGGACCCGTGTCTCCCATTGACCAGAAGTTATCTGTGGTGGGAATGCGAATAATTTTATGATCGATTAGCCCAGAAATTTTTCTCCAAAGTTCAAACGCCTCATCATCTTCAGAAAATACGGTGACCAAAATCCTATCGACAGGTAATCCATATTCTTTTGTAATCAAATCCCATGAATACTCGATCGCTTCACTTTTAAAATAATCTCCAAAAGAAAAATTACCAAGCATCTCAAAAAATGTGTGGTGACGTGCCGTATAGCCAACATTTTCCAAATCATTGTGCTTTCCGCCTGCACGAACACACTTTTGTGAGGTGACCGCCCTCTTATAGTCACGAGTTTCCTGGCCAATAAACGTATTCTTAAACTGCACCATCCCTGCGTTTGTAAACATAAGAGTTGGATCATTCTGTGGCACTAGCGGGGAAGATGGTACAACTTCATGCCCTTTCTTAGCGAAATAATCCAAAAATAAAGCACGAATATCATTTGTAGACTGCATACGAGGTACCATTACTTAAAACAAGCGAAAGCCCTTGTAACCCGGTATTCGAGGCATGTCCAGAAATCGACGCATATTCGCGTAAACCATCTGAATACAAAAACGGCCCAAGGAAGTCCCCAAGGGCCTTTTTTGAAATTATACTGAACTAACTATTCATTGGTTTGTAGTTCGAGATCCTTCTCAGAATTCACAGCATCATCCTCTTTATCCGTAGATAACGGAGTAATCATTTCCCCAGCTAATAAACCGGCGTTTTCACGTATTTTACGCTCAATTTCCTCCGCCATTTCAAGATTTTCTCTGAGGAAATTTTTAGCATTTTCCCTCCCTTGGCCGATACGTTGGCTATCATACGAAAACCAAGAACCTGATTTTTCAACAATGTCAGCCGTTACGCCAAGGTCTATTAACTCACCCATCTTGGAAATTCCTTCACCATACATAATGTCAAACTCAACAGTCTTGAACGGGGGGGCCACTTTGTTTTTAACAACTTTAACTCGAGTATGGTTACCCACAACCTCTTCCTTATCTTTGATTGCACCAATCCTACGAATATCCAACCGAACCGAAGAATAAAACTTAAGAGCATTACCACCAGTAGTTGTTTCTGGACTACCAAACATGACCCCTATTTTCATCCTAATTTGATTAATAAAAATAATCATCGTATTTGATTTAGCGACCGATGAAGTCAATTTACGCAACGCTTGACTCATTAAGCGCGCCTGCAATCCAACATGATGATCTCCCATTTCTCCTTCTAGTTCAGCACGAGGTACAAGTGCCGCAACACTATCGACCACAAGAACATTGATAGCGCCTGAACGCACCAAAGTATCGGCAATTTCTAGAGCTTGCTCTCCCGCATCTGGTTGAGAAATCAAGAGATCTTCAACATTTACGCCAAGTTTCTTGGCATAAACGGGATCCAACGCGTGCTCAGCATCAATAAATGCACAAGTACCGCCATTTTTCTGGGCCTCCGCAACAACGTGTAGAGATAATGTCGTTTTACCCGAACTTTCTGGTCCATAAATTTCAGCAATACGACCCTCTGGCAAACCTCCAATCCCTAGAGCAATATCAAGGCCAAGTGAGCCAGTTGAAACTGCTTCAACGTCAAGGGCATTATCTGCTTGCCCAAGTTTCATTATTGAGCCTTTGCCAAAATTACGCTCAATTTGGCTTAAAGCTGCGTCTAACGCTTTTTCTTTATCGATATCCTTTTTCTCCACGAGGCGTAGTGCTGGTTCTGACATTAGTTAGTCTCCTTATTTCATAGGCAAATGGTTCGTGCAACTTTGTTTATATGTACATGTTTTGTTCTATAAATCAAGTTTTTTTTTAAATTATTGTAATTAAACGATTATTCAATTTATATTCTTCTTATGTTCTCTTAAAAATTTAGGTTTTTTTGTTATTGAAAACAGTTTCAATATCTATTGAATTAGACGTGATTCTCAGCAAAACAACGCCTATTCTCTTGGCTCAAACTACGGAGAATCACCGCAAATACAAAAAAATGGGGTATGCCAAAAAACATACCCCATTCATACAATTAACCTAACTATCTTGATTTAACGTTTGCATTCCCTATGATTGGGCGCTCGAGAATTACTTACCACCTTTCCACGCTGCACAATAGTCCATTTTCCGTCAGCACCTTTTACCACTTCGCGGGCGAAAAAATCTTGAATAGGGTAATGCTCCTTTTCATAACGAAATGTACCGCGTAATGCTTTGAAATTTGCTTTTTCCAATGCTGCCCGCATTTCGTCCATTTTTGAGACATCGCCATTAACTGCATCAACGCCCGATTTAATTAACATGATGGTTTCATAAGCTTGTGCGGCGAAATGATTTGGCATCATGCCATATTTCTTCTTAAAACCAGCCACGAATTTCTGGTTTTGCGGATTTTTAAAATCTGGTGACCATTGGGCAGTCTGCATCGTATTAAGTACTTTTAATCCCACTTTTTGGAAGATAGGCAAATTACCCATATCTATTGAAAATACATGATATAGTGGAATTTTTCCTTTTAACCCGGATTGAGCATATTGACCAAAAAATTTAGGCCCCCAAGCTCCAGGATAAAATACGACCACCGCATCAGGATTTACTGATCTAATTTTTGTTAATTCAGCGGACCAGTCCTTGTGGCTCATTGGCACAAAGTCCTTACCAACAACCTTACCTTTATAACCCCTTTCTATGCCACCGACGACCTGTTTTCCAGCTGCATAGTTGAGTGACAGAATATAGAGCCTTTTCACCCCTTTCTTATTTAACAATGCTCCCGTTGCTGCGGCATTCTGACTATTTTCCCATGAAACATTAAAGAAATTTTTATGGCATTTCTTACCCGCAAATATTGAATGACCAGCGTTTGAAGAGAAGATAAATTTATTGGCTTTTAAAACCACAGGAGCAGATGCTCCTAAAACGTGCGACCATATATAACCGGCCATAATATCAACTTTATCTTTTTTGATTAATTTCTCGGTTTTTTGCTTGCCTACCTTCGGACTAAAGCCATCGTCCTCAAAAAGAATTGTGACATTCCGTCCACCCATTTTACTTCCAATGTGATCCATTGCTAACTCAGCGCCGGCTTTTAACTGCTTTCCTATCAAAGCCGCCGGCGTTGTGAGAGTGGAAATAAATCCAATTTTTATATCCTTCGCAACGGCAGGAGACCCCGCAGTTAACAAGGCAAGAGCCACCAGTATCCCAGAAAACTTTTTAATCATAATTTCTCCCCTAAATGATTCATATAATTGACGTCAAATTAACAACACTTCTAGTTTTATGCACAGTATCAATAAGAAGCTGAAATACCAAATTAATTATTTTAACATGCCCAGAAAACTTAAAATAAAAGTAAAATTCTTTTTTCAAGTCTTTCTTTTCAGTATGTTACAATTCACTAATTGTAATTTTCTCAGCGCTAGGAGTCCCCATAATGCCAGACCAGTCTTTTCGCACAATGCTAGCCAATCTTGAACAGCAAGATGAACTCATCCGCTTTTCCAAATTGGTCGACCCATTAAACGATATGGCTGCAGTAGAATGGAAAGCATTCAATGAACTTGGCAAAGCCAGTTTGTTCACCAATATTAAAGGCTATAATAACTGGTTAGCCTGCAGTCAAATCTTAGCCGATCGCAGAAAGTGGGCAATTGGCCTTAACATAGATGAATCTGACCTCTTGGATCAGATCGTAGGACGTATAGACAAACCGATCGCACCTGAAATCATAACCTCTAGTGCACCCGTTAAAGAGGTCGTAAAGACCGGTAAAGATATCAACCTCTACGATTTTCCAACAATGGTGACATCAGAGAAAGATGGGGGCCGTTATTTTGCTTCCGGGATCGCGATAATTAAAGATCCGGACACCGGCATCCGTAATCTTTCGGTGCACCGCCAAATGATAACAGGGAGGGATAAAACCGGTTTCATAATGATCCCCCGACAAGCTCGTCGGATCTATGAAAAATATTGCTCCCGCGGAGAACCGATGCCAGTCTCAGTAGTTTACGGCACACATCCAGCTATTTTTTTTGCCTCAAGTTTTACTACATCCTTTGGGAATGATGAGCTTGATATAGCTGGCGCTCTTATAGGAGAGCCGATCCGTCTGACGAAGTGTGAAACGAGTGACCTTGAGGTTCCAGCAGACGCTGAAATTGTTATTGAAGGCGAAGTGCTTCCAAATATAAAAGAGCCAGAGGGACCATTCGGCGAAGTGACTGGAACCTATGCCGGGGGCGCGGAGTCCGAGGTTTTCCAAGCCAGAGCAATTACACATCGTAGAGATCCAATATTCTTTGCATTACATTGCGGATTCCCTGTGACGGATGCTCAATCTACAATGGGTTTAGGTGTTGAAGTAGCAACTAAGAAGCATCTAAAAGACGTGGAAGGCGGGTTAAATTTGCTTGATGTTCGAGCTGTAACCCAGGCTGGGGTTATGATGCTAATATTAAAAATTCGCCCCCGTCACCCGGGACAGGCCAAAACGGCTCTAATGGCAGCCCTTTCTGGACCCTACCTCCATCCAAAACTCGCCATAGCGGTCGACGACGATATCGATGCTAGCGATTTGCGTCAAATCGCTTGGTCAATAACAACACGTGTCCATGCCGAACGCGATGTAACCATGATCACAAATACGCGAGTATTTTCACTGGATAATATTTCACCTATGATCCCGGAAATGGGAGCATTCGCTCGAATCGGAACCAAGTGGATGATAGACGCTACCATCCCCGTACACTTATCAAATTCTGAACGTAGCAGCTTTGAGCCTGCATTTCCAAAGAACTTTGAAAGTGTAAACCTGAGGGATTATCTGCCATAACAAAATCTCAATTACCCAACATTATTGGCGGCAATCAAACTGACTACTAGTTAGTCAACACATCTTTGACTTTACTAGCAAGATCCTGAAGACTAAAAGGCTTAGACAGAAAGTTTATCGATGCATCGCTAGTGATTTCCCCCGGTATGGCATCTTCTGTATAACCTGACATTAAAATTACTTTAATTTCAGGAAGTTCTTCTAAAACCAAGCGAACCAAAGTATGTCCGTCCATACCAGGCATCATAACATCTGTCAAAATCAGATCAATTGGTTCGCCGTATTCATTAATCACATCCAGCGCATGCTCACCATCATTTGCTTCTAATACACGGTAACCTTTGTTGCGAAGTGCCCGCGCACCAAATAAACGAACGGCGTCTTCATCTTCAACTAAAAGAACGGTTTCACCGCCTGTAAGATCGCTTTCGTCGACAACCTCATTAATATAACCACCGCCAGAATAATCTGCCTCAGCGGCACTAAAAGCTGGTAAATATAAAGAAAAAGTGGAGCCTTCTCCAAGCGCTGAGTCAACAAAAATATAACCATCTGACTGGCGAATAATACCATACACAGTTGAAAGCCCAAGGCCCGTCCCTTCTCCAACAACCTTTGTAGAAAAGAAAGGCTCGAAGATGCGTCCAATATCTTCTTTAGCTATTCCGGACCCCGTGTCCACAACTTTGATTAAAATATACTCTCCTGCTGGCATAACTTCATGGCCTCGCTGGATTGATGTCTCAACAGCAACGCGTTCTGTAGAAATATCAATAACACCACCACCAGGCATTGCGTCCCTTGCATTAACCGCGAGGTTAATTATGACTTGATCAAATTGCCCGGGGTCAGTTCTTATGAGATCCACATCTATGCCATGATTTAATTCCAACGTTATGTTTTCACCAATTAAACGACGAAGGAGGTTCGAAAGATCATTCAAAGCATCTGTTATCGCAATAACTTTTGGCTGTAAAGTTTGACGCCGGGAAAAAGCTAGAAGCTGGCGCACCAAATTCCCAGCACGATTGGTGTTTTGTTTGATCTGCATTATATCAGAAAATGATGGATCGTCCGAACCATGTCGATCTAATAAAAGGTCACAAAACCCCCCCATAGCGGTAAGTAAATTATTAAAATCGTGAGCAACCCCGCCTGCCAACTGTCCAACCGCTTGCATTTTTTGCGCCTGATTAAATTGCACCTCGAGGTTTTTTTGTTCTGTCGTATCAATCACATGAATAACTAAGCCTACAACCTCGCCTTCATCGTCTGTTATAGAGCTCACAAAAAGCGAAGCTGTGAGTTCGCGTTCGCCACCGGCTGGCATGCGCACATCTAATAGTGTCGCCGGCATAATACCCATTACAACTTTTGATAGTTGGGCATCCGTATCGCCGCTGTCTTCTTTACTAATTCGTTCCGAAAGCGGTCTGCCAATTACTCCATCACGGTGCAGACCTAATAATTTTAAGAATGCTTTGTTACAATCAATAACTTCGCCTCTAATGTCTAGCATTACAATGCCTACCGGTGCATCGGAAAATAGCCATGGCAGGCGTCTCAACAAAGCTTTTCCCATACCATCATCGACGAGAGGAGTAAATGGCTCACGAAGAACAATTGATCGACTGTATTCAAAATCACCCGAAACCGACTCTTTCTGAGATTGGATGAGGTATGCTGGAAAACTTGTCCCTTCAGCATTCTTCAAGATAAGTCCACCATGCATACCACTGGCGTCAGTAGCGGCAACTTCGCCATCCGTTACGTCTGGTGAGACAAATTCCATGAACCCGGATAAGTCACTTAAGACAGTTTCTTCAGCAATGCTAAGCCAATCACGCAAAACTGAATTCATAAAGCGTAATTTCCCTTCACCATCAGCCGAAAAAAACCCAACCGGAAGTTGATGTAGTAAATCTTCTATGAATTTCCCTTCTAGCAACCGATTCATATCATCGACACGTTGTTCGGTAACATCTTCAGCCCGCCAAAGCATTATGCCATCCAATGTGACGACGGGTTCAGTCGACAATTTGAAAATTCTCCTGATTGATCCTTCTCCCTTAAATGACAACTCTCCCTCATCCTGGGTACGAGCCATAGCGCTCTGATAAATTCGAATGAATATAGGCTTAGATTTTGCGTCGAGGGTTTTATGTAAATTTATAATTTCTAGACGTTTAACTTTGAGATCTAGTCCCAATCCTTCAAATAATGATTGGAATGCCCCACTAAAAGAAATAATTTGTTGATGATTATCCGTTAAAAAAAGTGCCTCATCTGAATATTGGGTTGAACTAAAAATGGCTCGCTTTAACCGACGCTCCTGAATCTGACGAGACAATTTCCATGCAGAAATAATTGAAAAGATGAACGTAAAACCTATTAATATGAATTCTAAATTTCTTGAGTTACCGTCCAAAGCCCAGTCCGAATACTGATAAACTACTGGACTTTTGATGAGTAATCCGATCAACAGAAAAGCAAAAACGAGACTTATACCAATATTAAAAAATAATGAGGATAGGCCAGCCGTTACCTTCTTCAACAACGCTAATATAATACCCTTAAACACGATGTCAGTTGATTTCAAAACGCCCTCTTTACACCAGTTAGTTTAGTAATTTCTGACTGGGTTTTCTCCATTGATTGCGCGATTCGTCCCTGCTCTTCAACCTTCAATTGAATTAGTTGTAATTATTTTGTCTATTGTCATTTGCACGATCGGATACAAATTCAGACTCTCTCTGTTCCATTTGCGCCCCTGCCACATTGCTTACATTGGGCATTCGTCCCTTAAGGCGAAACACATATCCTATAACTTCAGCAACTGCGTGATAATGTTCTGTTGGAATTTCTTCATCAATTTCTACACCAGCATACAACGCCCGCGCCAGGGGTGGATTTTCAACGATTGGAACATCATTTTCTTCAGCTATTTCACGAATGCGCAGCGCAAGCGAATCTATACCTTTACCAACCAAGACTGGTGCAGGCATAGTTTCCATATCATACTCCAAAGCTACAGAATAGTGAGTAGGGTTAGTGATCACCACATCAGCCTTGCTCACAGCTTGCATCATGCGCTCTCGCTGCCTTTCCATCCGCAAGGCGGCTATTCTCTGTTTAATCTTCGGATCGCCATCCTGCTGCTTACGCTCATCTTTGACTTCTTGTTTAGTCATCTTGAGTTTTTCTTTATGATCCCACTTTTGATAAACAAAGTCTAATGCAGCAATAATAGTCATGATCATAACCGTAATAACCAGAATAAGAACTACAATTTTCTGAATTTGATCAAGTGTGTGCACCATCTCGAAAGCGGGTAGAAGATCTATATTATCAAGCATTGGGGCAACAAAAATAAATATTACAGTGCCAACGATTCCCAATTTCACCATACCTTTTATGGCTTCAACAACAGGGCGGATCCCAAAGAATTTTTTGGCACCCCTGACGGGTGAGAACTTATTAAATTTAATTTGGAATTTATCAGCCGAAATGTTCCAACCGACCTGAACAATTTGGATAGATATGCCAACCAATAAAAAAGCTAACATTAAGGGTAAAACAACTGCACCTATTTCTAAAATAACTTCCTTAAAAAGATTCTGGAAATCCTCTACCGAAACAGTATAGGCATGAGCGTTCTCAATGAAATTTCGGTTAACCCTTGAAATATAACGCATTATCGCAGGAATACCCGCTATTAATAAGAGGGTGGCCAGCAGCAATATTGACCAACTTTGAATTTCCTGAGACTGAGCAACTTGACCTTTATTGCTGGCATCACTTAACCGTTTGCCGGTGGGTTCTTCTGTTTTTTCACCACTGTCGTTTTCAGCCATATTTATCTCCTGTTACTATGATCCAATAAAAGGCTGAATGTTATCCCTTAAATATCTCAAATAGACCGTCATCATACCTCCAATAGCTAGTGATAAAACAACGGCCGATATCACTAATTGCAACGGCATCGCTACGAAGAAAATTGGTATTTGGGGAGACAACCGTGTCAATACTCCCAATCCCATATAGTAAGCTAATGAGACAACCAAGAATGGTGCAGATAGTTGCACGCCAAGATTAAAAGTATTAGCAACCTGACGCGCTATCACATTAGCCATGTCACCCAGGTCTGGAACTGCTCCTGGTTGAAATAATGTATAACTCTCAACCATCGCCTCAAATAACAAATGGTGCATGTTTGTAACAAACACTAGTAAAGTTGCCAACGTTCCCATGAAACCGGCCACAATGGCACTTTGCTGTTCAACGACAGGGTCGTAAACCATTGTATTGGCCATTCCTGAAATAAACGCAATTACTGTGCCGGCAGTTTGAGTAGCCGTATACATCGCTCGTATGACAAGCCCTAGAAATGCACCCGTTAAGATTTCGCCCATAATAATAAGACCGAGCTCTACGGGCCGTTCTGGCATTACCGGTAAAATACCAGACAAAATTGGAGTTAAGATAAATGAAATAGCTAAGGCTAAGAAAAGTCGGCCTCTAATAAGAAAACGATTACTACCCAAAGCTGGTATAAATATCATCACTGTCCCCATTCTAGAAAAAATGACGACAAATACATAAACATTGAGTTTGAGAAACTCCTCTAGCATGTCGCTAACCTAGTGCGGCGATCCGGTCATATAAGGATCTTGTAAATTCGATAATCGCAGTCATCATAAACGGCATAAATACAATCACCGCCCCAAAAATAATTATAATTTTTGGCACGAAGGTTAGTGTCATTTCTTGAATCGAGGTAAGTGTTTGAAAAACGGCTATTAGGAGACCAACAAAAAGACCCGCCGCCATGATTGGGCCACCCGTTTTTAGGATCACAAAGAAAACTTGTCTAGATACCTCCAAAACTGCTACTTGGTCCATCAGGATAATAAACCTTTAGATCGGCATACGTAGGATTTCACGATAAGCCTCAAGGACCTTATCACGAACGGCAACTACTGTTCTCAATGTTGTCTCGGCCTCAGCAACAGCTATAACGACTTGATCTATATTTGCCTTGCCAGCCGCCGCTGCAGCCGAAAGTTGCTCGCTTCTTTCACTTTTGTTAATTGCTTCTTCGGCAAAGCTCTTGACCATGGTCGAAAAATCATTTTGCGAACCGTCTCCCGTCTTACCAATTCCCGTCAAGTCACCCTGTATTGCACGACCTGCAGCCGACTTATATGCACTGACTGCTCTTGCTAATTCAATTGCCATACATCTCTCCTGTAATTTATTTCACGCGGCTTATTCTTACGGGCCTAACAGCACCTTAACGCAATAACTCAAGCGTTTTATTGAGCATACTTCGGCTTGTTCTAATTGCACTGAGATTAGCCTCATAAGACCGTTGAGCCTCTCTCATATCCATCATCTCAACCAATTTGTTAACGTTTGGTCCGAGGACATAACCTTCCTTATCAGCTGCGGGATGGCTGGGCTCAAATCGCTTCACAAAATCGCTACGATCTTTGCTAACTCGATTTACTTCAACAAGGCTCAGCCCAAGTTCACGATTGACCTCATTTTTGAATGTAATCAATTTCCGCTGGTACGGCTTTTCTCCTGGTTCCGCAGGCAGTGAATCGGCGTTCGCAATATTCTGAGATATCACACGCAAACGAGTGCCCTGAACCTTCATACCCGCAGCAGAAATACGAAAGGTTGAAATCAAATCATCAGCCATTGCACCTCCTAATCAACCACCCTTATTTGAAATTACCTAGCACCACGCACCATCATTTTAATCATGGCTAGGTGTTTGCGATATAGCCCGACCATAGCAGAATGCTGCACAGCAGCCTCATTCATTTTTACCATCTGTTCTTCGAGAACCACTGAATTGCCATCGGGGGCTGTCTCATAGGGCTTTCTATCAACCCTGGATGCGGCGCTAGCAAACGATTCTACTCGACCAGATAAATGCATTGGATGGGTCGTGCGCATGGAACCACCTTTTCCAATTCTACTGTTGGGTGTATGTTCTCTCAGCGTTTTTTTGAAATCAAATTTTTTGATATCGCGAGCCTGATATTCAGGAGTATCCGCGTTAGCAATATTTTGCGTGATCACTTGCTGACGTTGCCCAACCCAGTTCATACGCTCCTTGATCAGCCCAAACATTGGGAGATTTGTAATATCCATTCTACACCCACAAGCACAGCTGCCATTCCGGCAGAATTAATTTTTTTACTTATAAACTCGGAGTATGCGTGATGGGCTTTAAGAAATGGTAAAGGTGAGGATTATTTTCCAATTATCGGGACGGCACTAATTACACTTAAAAAAGCGTGATAACGGGGATTATCAAGTGTCTCAAGGTAATTTTATTATAAGAAAGGATGAAATGCATTAAAGTATTGGGTTATATCTATCCTCTTATTAACCCGTTTTTAACCTCTAATCTATTTAAATGTAGGAAATTAAATTTGGGATTTTAAATCAAATCCGTTTTGATCTAGCTGGTGTTTCTGTCAAAAAAGTTCAACAGCTTAAAATATCCAAAAAGGCGTGAGCAACATATGACTGTTTCTACTCGTAGACGAGTAATCAGAGGGAGCATGCTTGTGTCAAATAGGTTAAGTATCTTAAGTCAATTTATGGGAGTTATAGGTGTTATTTTAGCTCTAGTTTCAAGCGAAGTGCAGGCTGGAACTAGTCCACGGGCAGCTCTTGAAGCAAAGGCTGCAACTTGTCCAGAACTGCCAAATGTCACTTGGTGGAAAACAACTCGTGTTAAGATTGTTAGATATGTTGACTTCAAATACAAAGGTAATTGGGCGCCTTATATTCAAAAATGGCAAGATTATAAAGAAAAAATGCAACGTATTCTGGATAACAATGGATTGGCATTAGTCAAGTCTCGAAATATACGTCTGCAAGGAGATGAATTAGCATTTCATATTTCGGAAATTGATCGAAGGCTCGCGGTTACAAGGTGTCTAGAGGGTATATTTTCTGGTCAATTGGCTGAAAACAATGAACAGTCATCAATTGTTGGCAAAGAAACAATAACTATCCAAATAATGTATTTTTCAAACGGTGGAAAAATTCCAATCTCTTATAGCATTTGTCGCAGGAATATAAGTGGTCCGAAAACCGGCGTGGCGGTGGGTTGCGATGGTGATGGGTCGGTAATTTTGTAACCAATTACTGCGAGCCTGGCAGGCCGCGCCGCGCCCGGCAGATCTTATTGCCAACCAATAAGATCTACCAGGGATAGAAGAGGGCCCCACTAAAAATATTAGTGGGGCCTTTTCTTAGAAAACAACCATTACTAGATCTAGATTTAGCCTTTCAAATATAGACATAAAAACATCAAAATATTTTAATCTTCCTACTAATTCGAGTTTTGCGAAATTCCATGATCACTGAGTAGTGATTTTCGATCAATGGTTAAAAAAGAATATAATGTTTTTCATGGAATAAATTTTGAAATTTAATTAATATAGTGTTGTGTGCTTGCGAATTTCATAGAAACTTTTAACAGCTTTTATACTTTTGAAGAAAAATAAATTGGCTGACCCTTTATCTAAATTTAATGCCCTGCTTATGGTCTTGATCACGCATCCTGGCGAGAAAAGTGAATTAACAACACTTAGGCGAGAACAGTTAAAAAAGATTGCAAGACAGGCTAACAATCACTTTTCAAAAATAGATATTCGAGTTGTAGAAAGTGAGAAATTAAAGTATTTGGACTTGCCGTCTACGGGGTGGGTGTTTCTTCTTAAACCAGGCGAAATTCCACTTTCAAATATTGTTGAATCAGCCGTTATTGGTTTCCAGTGTTATCACGCCATTTGGGGCGGCGTGCTGGTCCAAAACGATGAAACAAATAACTTAGAGCACCTCGAAGGCACCACGTTCGGGTGTACCGATTTACCCAAACTTATATTTCGTAATCCGGAAAAATGGCTGAGTTGCAGCTTTTTCATTAGAGCCGATAAAGCACAACTAGCAGCAGAAAATAGTTTACTTGACCCCGAATTCCATCTGAATCTGTGGCATCGTCAACGATGTATCAAACTTGGCGTCTCATTCGTGATACAAAACGGAACTCCAAACTACCAAAGACAATGGGAAAATGTACTAAGATATTTCCGCAGCACTTCCATTGTAAAGAAATTTAACTTCGATAATCAGAATCTATCCTTCCGGATTGCTTACTGGAATCCCTATATGGAGAGCAAGTTGGTATCAGGTCATATATTTGAGGACACCCAACTTTTAGCTTTAAAAAACATTATTAGTCCAGGAGCAACAATAGTTGATGTTGGAGCCAATATAGGTCAACACACAATTTTCTTTGCCAAAAACTTAAGAGCGAAAAAAGTTATTCCAATCGAGCCAAATCCCGATTTTTCTAATATCATTAAAGAAAACATTTTGCTTAATACAGTCAATAATGTAGATATTTCGTTTTTAGGCTGTGGTGTCGGTGAAAAACACGAAAAATGCCGTATTGTCGAATCCGATACAAGCCCACAGGACACCACTGTAGAATACTATGAAAATGGTACCATACCCGTGTATCCGCTGGATGATTTGGTTGAGGAAGTCATCCATCTAATCAAAATCGATGTCGATGAACATGAATTGAAGGTACTGTTTGGCATGAAAAATATATTAAAATCTATAAGACCAATAATAGCGATTGAAGTGGTTCATCCTAACCTAGTCGAATTCCTAAAACTAATGACGAAATTCAACTATCGTATTGATCATTTATTCTCAAACCCACAATATACCGATATAGTAGCAATACCGCGTTAAATTTATAAAGTCTTTCACCGTACTTCTTAATAGCTTTTTAAGCTTGTTCAACCACACTAAGGTTTAGTCTATGACTAATAATAATTAGGTGGTGAGAATTAGGTGGTGGAGCCAAAAATTGGCCCCGGAACGTCTGGCGAATCTGATAAAATTGGCGAAAACGTCGATATCGTCAGTGGGGGCGAGTCCAACGATGGATCTAAGGATAGCGATGGCCGTGAAACAAGACAAAAGGCAGTTGCTATTAAAGACTCGAGTTATAGCCAGGCAATGCCCCGCGTCGTTGCGACAGGCCAAGGCACATTCGCTGAGCAAATTCTTCAAATTGCATGGGCCAACGATATCAAGGTTCGCGAAGACGCCGACCTTGTAGAAATTCTCTCTGCCATTGATGTTGATAGCGAAATTCCGGTCGAAGCATTTGCAGCAGTCGCCGAAATTTTATCATATGTGTATCGGGCTAATGCTGGTGGATCGCCTATTGAAAATTCTAAGATAGTAAAGGATGACGAAGAATGACTGTTAGAGAAATTCAGAAAAAAATTAACAAATTTGGGGAACAAATAATTTTATCGCGCAGAAACATTGCCGATGGGCGTTTTGTGAATATTTCAGCTCTAAAAACAGAGGCTACCAATTTATTCTCTATGATTTCAAAAAAATTACGCGTTGAATTTGAGGGCCAATTTGAAGAATTATCAATATCAGTCTCAATTTTAGTGAATGAATTGGACAAATTGGAGGAAGACTTAAAAAGCCAACACAATAACTTAACATCAAACAGCAAAGTACAGCCAAATACCGTCATTGCCGCGTATCAAGATTAAATAACCACATTTCAGACCTACAATTTCAGATAAGAAGCTTTATCAACATGGAAATCGATTCAGTCAGCTACCTCAAATTTCTTTTCGCTTTGGTATTTGTTATAGGCCTAATTGGCGGCGTCGCTTTACTTGCAAAAAGATTTGGGATTGGCACTCGCGGACCAATGCGACGTGCCAAGGGTAATAGATTATCCATAGTCGAAAACATGCAAATCGACGCAAAACGGAGGGTCATTTTAATACGACGTGACCAAAAGGAATATTTGCTTCTTGTCGGGGGCGTGACCGATCTTGTTATTGAAAGTGATATCCCGGTCGCACCTAAACAAGAAATTGAAGGACACCCCTCACCAAAAGAAAATACTTTTGCAGAAAACTTCAAGGAAGTAATGAGAAGAAAAAAGAATGATAGAATACTTAAAACGCAAGATTAAGAAATATTCAGCCTTCTTACTCTGCTTCTTAATTCTCGTTGTTGGGGATCTGGCTCTGGCGCCGCCTGCATTGGGACAAGCATTCTCGCTTGATTTGGGAGAAGGGGGGCCGACGGCAACAGAACGCCTTATTCAACTGTTCCTTCTAATTACAGTTATGGCTCTGGCACCATCTATCCTCGTCATGACGACTTCATTCATCCGAATAGTCATCGTTTTATCATTTCTCAGAACTGCAATGGGCGCCCAACAAACACCCCCTAATCAGGTTTTAATGGCGTTGGCATTGTTTCTTACCTTTTTCATCATGGCTCCAACTTTCGAAGCTGCTTGGGACCAAGGCGTCCGGCCATATGTGGATGGACAAATTGACGAAAAAGAAGCCTTTGAAAAAAGTCTAATGCCTTTGCAGAAATTTATGCAAAAATTTGTTCGTGATGAAGACTTAAAACTTTTCATGGATGTTGCAAATATTCAGCCCGTTGCAACACGTGATGCGGTGCCAGCCAAAGTATTAATCCCAGCATTTATAATAAGCGAACTTAGACGCGCCTTTGAAATCGGATTCCTTGTCTTTATTCCGTTTCTAGTCATCGACATGGTTGTCGCTTCGGTCCTTATGTCAATGGGCATGATGATGTTGCCACCGATAATTATAGCACTGCCATTTAAAATTATTTTTTTCGTCTTAGTAGATGGTTGGTTTTTAATTGTCGGGAGTTTAGTACAAAGCTTTGGCACTCTAGGCACCTGAAAATTTAATTCAGTCGACTTAAATTGCCAGCCTTTAATCTTTCTCGATAAACCGACATAAATTTCTTAAAATTACTGACAGTTCTAACACGATTTGCGACAGTACGGTGGTCAATTAAACCAATATTATCAGGACTTGCTATGAGTCGAAAAGCATCTTTAAACGGCGTCGCGTCCATTTCTTTTAAGTAATCTCTGCTTAAACGGGTTATCCCTCTATTATTGCCACTGTAAGCAAGCGCAACGCCAAAATTTAGAACAAATTGTGCCTGATTATCGTTAAGCTTGCGCCCGGGTGCTGCACCGGCAGCAACCATTAATCTTTGCAAAGCTTTAGCTGCTTTTGGCCAGTTCTTTCCCCAATGTATCTCTGATCTTAGGAGATCAGCCTCTCGGCTATCGTCATCCTCGAGAGGGACAAGTGCATCTATACCGCGCTTCAAATCTATCAGAGAGCGGGCATGCAAATGGCGCCGTTCCCTTGCCATTTCAACAGACTGCCCACTAAGATCTGTTTTTTGCAGCGCTTCTTGAGCTTTTGCTGGCTTTTTATCAAGTATGTATACAGCAGCCAATTGACTCCCTACGCGAGCTTTTTCTGTGCCCGTCAACCTAAATTCAATTTGCTGTTCGAGGAGCGTAGCTGCCTTACCTAACAAGTCAACCGCAGCGAGCCGATCGGCTAGCTTTTGTATCATTCTATCACCTTTTTTTCCAGAAGGTGTAAGTTCCTTAAATTCTTCAAACAAGGCGAGTGATCTTATTGGCGGCATTTTATCCGCAATATCATTCAGAAATAATTCCTCAAATGCTGCTTCCATTTTCTGTGTTATTGCACTGGAATTCGGATTGGCCCTGAAGTTAGAAACAACATTACGCAAAGTTCGCAACCCTTTCCGATATTCTCCAACATCCAAATAGAGGCTTCCTAATTTACGGAGCAGAGAAAATTCAAAATCCCCACCCCGCCATGCAAATCGAAGATTTTCTAATTCATTAATCACATCCTTTTCTTTAATTTTTTTTGTGCCTAATTCCAGATTTGTTCGAGCGAAGATTGCCTTAGCAATACTCGGTCGGTGTTGACCTTTTTCAACTTCCTTCCAAGCTTTTATCGCGCCAGGAAAGTTCCCTTGCATTTGTTTTATAGTTCCTTCCATAAATGCTAATTGGTCAATTTCCTTGGGCCGGGGCTCTTCTTTTGCAAGAAGGCCAAGGTATTTAATCCCATTTTTTACATCCTCGGCCATAATCGCAGCTTCGGCTGTTCTCATACCAAGCTGCATTTTGATTTCTCTGGGATAGGCCCTAAATATGCCACCCTTCGCATTCATTATTTTAGCAGCATTCTGAACATCTTCACCTGCTGCCAATTTTGCTGCAGCACGCCAAAACTCACCTTCATCATTACCATACATACTTGGGTGCATAAGAGCTTTTAGAGCGTCCTTATATCGACCCTTTAGATAATCTGTTGCACCCAGCAAAAAACGATATTGACGCGTTGCCTCTACATTTGATGATTTGGGTTTGACAAGTTTAAGAACTCCACTGGCTTCATATCCATAACCGTTACCGAACAAAAACAAAGCCATATTCAGCCGAGCTTTGGCCCGGTCTTTTCCCTTGGTTTTTGTCAAACTCTCCAATTTCTCGCGACGCAATTTGTAAAAGTCTTCAGTTTTTTGACGGCGTATTTTTCGCCACAATTTTGGCTTAATAATTCTCGAGAGCGCACTCATTTTGCCAAATCTTACAGTAGAGTTTGCCTTTCTTCTAATCACGGAAAGAGCTAAACTACTGGTAGCTGAAATCTCAAGACCTCGCTTCGACGAAAGCACACGTAGATCATCAACTTTAGGCTGAACGACGATACCCTGCCCAGTAGGCAACAAGCTTAATTGAGAATATTTATAATTCTGAATAACACCATGGGCTAACGGTATAACTGGTACAACGAACAAATTATCATAGACTTTCGTGTCCTTGAAAGGTATCGCGTCACCAACATCAGGAAGCGTTGCAATCAAGAGAGGTCCACGTGGTGACGAAAGTTGAGATTTCACATTAATTACGGTTTGTGGCTTTAAAGGCTGCTTACTAAAATCAAAAATCCAGGCGAACCCGTTACGGCGAATACTTGGATTAAAACCATCAGCCGTTACGATTCTTAAAATCGTCACTCGATCAGACGTCTCTTGGACAATCGATTTCAGGATGTTTCCACCATCCTCTTTTAGCTTACAAATATCAACTTTTTTCAGCTTATCAAAAATCATCCACAGATTTCCCGCACGACGAAAAACAGCTGCGGCTACAGGTGCCGGCCAATCAAGGCGCAAAGATGCACGTTTATTCTTTTTAGGAGCACCTTTTCCGATAGAAGCCGGGGATTTTGGGCAAGCGACGTCAGCCACCATTTGGCTAGTCAAGCGACCATCTTTTAAGATCTTGGTCTTCTTCTTTTTTTCAGAAATTCGAGATTTTGTGCTGATCGATTTAGATTTATTTTGCGTCTTTTTATTTCTTTTTTCCGCTACCTTTGTTTGCACCTTTTGATTCGCCTTAATTCTTGGCACCAATTTAGCGATTGGAGGGGCATCATCCGGTCCCGTTGAGTTCAAAACATCAAGGATTATTTTCGGCCCACTTCGGAAATGTTTAAGCTCTGTCGAAGAATTCACGGAGAGGCTAACAATCGTCGTATCTCCTGTGACCTGAGATTTGGCTCCCTTTACATTGACTAATCTGTTTTGATTCAAATTCGTAACAGTAATATTAGCAGGTCTTTGAAAAGTTAAAGTCACTAAATTGCCCTGCTTCATAACATTATATTTAACACGCTTTTTCCAATCAAATACAATTCTGCTGTAGGTCGGATGGCTACCTAAACGAACACTTATACGCCCTAAGGCACGGCTAGGCTCTGGTGCACCGCCTTTCTGTGAGGTTGTTTGGGAGGCCTTTAAAGCCGTTGCATCTTTTTTCGGTGGGTTCGGATCAATAACTTCGACCACAACATTGCGACCCCGAGAAGAATAATTGAGATCAAAATTACCTAGCAAAGGAAACGCCAGCGTTCGGCCTCCATCCAGTATTCGAGGAGCACTGATATATTTTTTTAAGCTCCTAACCAGTCCGCTGTAGTTTCCTTCTGCCGGTCTTGCGAATTTTATAATTATTTCTTTATTTTGAACTCGCGCTAGAAAAGGAACCGGGGACGGCCACGTAAAAACCATCCGACCAATCCCATCCCGCTCACTGCCACTGGCAGTCACCGGATCGGCTAAAACTGCTGGCGCAAATAGAATAGCTGTTACAAGAGCCAACGTCCCAATCGCTGTTATGATAAAAAAATCATAAAAATTTTTACTTCTAGTCAATGCTTTGACAACCACACTATTTATCACCACCTGATTCCAATATTACTATATCTATCCGCCGAGACAAAATTCTACGTTGGTCTTCAGTGGCGTTGCTTAAATACGATTTGTGAGCATTTCCATAACCAAAATTCAATAATTCCCCAGAATACCCAGCTTGACGGAAGGCATTTCCAACAGCAATTGAACGTGCTAATGACAACTCCCAATTCGATTTATATTTCGTTCCTTGAAAATTTTTTTCATCCGCGTATCCATTTATTCCAAGTTGATTCTCTACATTTCCAAGAAGTCCGCCTAATGTGAAAAGTGGATCTTTAGCAGTTTTCTTCAAATCTGCTGAGTTTGGACCAAACAACATAGGTCCAGGCAGCGAAACCACCAATCGATCTTCGAGTAAGGTAAGCTGACTGCCTTTCAAGGCTTTGTTTTTAATAACCTTCTGTTCAAAAATTGCCCGCAGGTAACCAAGGTCTATTGCTTGTTCCCTAAAAACTAAATCTATGTTCTTTTTAGTTGCCGGAGCGGTTTCAACCTTTTCTTCGGACTCGGGGTTTAATTCTTTAGTCAACGCTTCTACCATTTTTTTCCAACTTTCCTCGGTTACGTTAGACATCGAAAAAAGCATGACAAAAAAAGTTAACAACAAGGCAACAAGGTCAGCAAAAATTACCAGCCAGATTGAGGACTGCGAGGAAGAGGGGTTGGAAGATTTTGATGCAGTTTCTGACATTAAGAATCACTCTTCGGGAGGAGCAATCAAACGTTTATAAAAAGTTTTCGCATCTTTGGGGGATCTAACGTAAAACCACATTACCACCTGCCCTTTTTCGACGTGACCCATCCCGATTGAAACCGAATCTGGGGGCACACCTCTATTCAGCATCTCCCGAACATAAGCGCCAGCCCTTAACATCTCAAGGTTCTGTTGAGTAGGCAATCTGTTGCCTTCGGAGTACGTACTACCCATTACAAACTCCATGTCAAATTGATAACCTGGTGGGCGACTGCTCAGAGCCGCAATGACTCGATCCATCAAGGGTCTTTGCGATGCCTTAGGAATGGCTTTTTTTGGTTCAAAAATGGAATCTGCGGTCATTTGAACTCGCATAATTTTTCCGAGTTGCATAATTTCAATCTTTTCAACACCCAATGCAGTTGCGAACAACTCTGTGGTTTTATCCTGAAAAATTTGCCCTGCTAAGACAGGACCAGATTCTGGCCTTTTAACCTCGTTTGGATTAACGCTTTCAGCAACGGCATCCACTTTTTCCTTATCAACGGTTGAAATAGTTACCAACAAAATGAAAAATGCTAGAATTAGGAGATAAATACTAACAAATTGTAGAACGGTAGAATCGCGGCCCGCAATTGTTAATACTCTTCTTTTTTGTTTAATATTTGTTGCCATATAAATTTAATTAAAACTTGCCAATTATACAAAAATCAAAAAACACGATCACAAATTCTGAGTCATTTTACAAAATCAAAACCTTGCATGCTAACGTTTACGTCCCAGGCATGGGTAAATTACGCAATTTTGTTAGCGCAACCGTCATTTCTTTGGCTCTCTCCGGATTCATTTTAGCCATAATGGGTGCCAATTTTCGTTCTTTCATGCGTTCGGCAACTTTCAGAAGGGTATTTATGTCTAATTCACCAAAGATGCGGGCAGCATCTTTGGGCTTCATCGATTCGTAGATTTTTACCAAAGATTGAATCTTCAGATCTTCTTGTTCATCATGAGTTTTGATCAATTTTTTAATTGCCAATTCTAAGTTTTTCATTTCCTGAATTTTTTTGTCTATTCTCTTCTCAGCGGCACCCAAAAGCCCCTCTCTCAAGGTTACCTCTTCTAGCCGTGCTTCAATAACTTTACGCCGGTTTGCAAGCTGTTGAAGTACCTTGATTTCATTTTCAGTAAATAATGTGGGATCATCTAGAGGATCTTTTGTTTCAGTTTTCTTTTTTGATAATTGTGATCCCTTTGCCATTTTATCCGGCAATTTCAACGCTCCTTCAGATTTTGGTGATTCCGGCGCTTGGGCATTAACTTTTGAGACAAAAAAGGCATCGAGACCTAACTCAATTCCATCCAGAATATCGCTCACCTTGAAAGATAACATCAAAACGCCAGCAAATATTGCCACGGGAATAATTCTGATTTTCGCTATAAATTTAAACATTTTTCATACTTCACTATCTAAATTGGACTCATTACTTAGTATTTATTGACTTTTGAAGGGCGGCCACTAACCGCTTCATTTCTAAGATTTTCTTGTCAATTCTTTTTTCCGCCGCGCCGAGAAGTCTCTCACGTAAAGTTAATTCATCGAAACGGGCTTCTATAAATTGGCGGCGAGTTGTAAGCTCTTGAAGCACCTTTACGTCATTTTCAGTGAATAATGTTGGATCATTTGCTTTATCCGGTGAGACAGCTGAAGCTTTTATAGCTCGCACGACCCGATTAATCTTTGAGGAAACGTCTCCGCCTTCTGCGGAAGGGGCTTGGGCCTGAACTGTGGAAACTGAGAAAATTCCAAAATTTAATTCAATACCTCCCAGTATATCGCTGACTTTAAATGATAACATCAGTACCGCTGCAAAAATTGTTACTGGAACTACCCGTATTTTTACGAAGAATTTGAACATCGCCCTCTTTTTTACCTATCTATCGAACCGCCCGAAGAGCCTTAATAAACTTGCGTTCCACCTCCGATTCCACGATTTTGCTAGCCACTATTTCCGGATCTATCAAATCTGTATTGCCAGTTCGCTTACCAGAAAGTTTTTGGCCAACTCGCGGAGATGTATGTTTACCAACTGGTTCCCCAGAATCCGGCACCATTTGCGGCCTCATTGTGTTTCTATTTTCCGATGCAACACTTTCAGTATGTCGAATTGAACCTTCCAAAATATCTCCTAATTTACTTCCCCTATCAACGAGAAAATTTAGATCCTCTTTTATCCGCTTTGCTTCATGGATACCCTCATTTAAAATGTTAGACGAATCTTTTGCTATCTTTTTCAAATTTACAACACTGGCTTCAGCCCTTTTTGTTGCTTGGTCGAAACTATTTGCTAATTTTTTTAGATCAACTTTGTCACGACGCAAAGCCACTATTTTTCGATTAAGTACCATGCCATAGCCTATTGCCGAGATGAGCAACAAAGCCACAAATATATCAATCACTAAAGACACTATTATTCCACCTCCTTAATCATTTTTTCAGAAATTTTAATGGCGATGTTCTCGTCCTTACGACCCATCATCCCCTTAAAAACAGCAACAGGACCGCACTTGATGTCAATAAGACTATCCGGTGTCACCTTTAATTTTAATTGCGACCCTACTTTTAGATCAAAAATTTTTCCTAAGCTCATAGTTTGCTCTTCCAACACCACTGTGAGATCAATATCGGTCATCCAAAGTTCTTCGGTCAAATGTGTTTCCCAAATTGAATCTCGGCCAAATTTTTCCCCCATAAAACCTTGGTTTAGAAGTTCGCGAACCGGTTCTAACGTCGAGTATGGAAACAATATTTGGAAAGACCCTCCCCGATCTTCCATATCGACCTGAATTTTTGCCACAATAACACCACTCGTATCCGTACAAATCGTCGCAAACCGCGGATTAGTTTCAAGGCGCTCAAATCGAAAATTGACCGGTGAAAGCGGCTCGAAAGCGCCGCTTAAATCATCTAATACGACATGTACCATCCGCTCAACTAGATTACGTTCAATTAATGTAAAAGATCTTTCATCAAATTCAACAGGCGTAGAATCACGCCGACCACCGAGCAAAACATCTATCATCGAATAAACGAGTGTACTATCTACAGTCAAAATAGCAGAATGATCCCACTCTTCAGCTTTAAAAATATTCAGCATAGCGGGCATTGGAATTGCGTCGAGATAATCACCAAATTTGAAGCTACTAATATTATCTAGTGAAACTTCTACATTATCGGAGGTAAAGTTACGAAGCGACGTAGACAACAAACGAACCAATCTGTCAAAAACCACCTCAAGCATCGGCAATCGGTCTGATCTTGCGGCACCAAGGATCGTCTGAATGCCAGATTTATCAACGGTACCCTTAGCTTCATCAAAGCCAAGCAAACTATCTATTTCGTCTTGATTTAAGACTCGGTCGGCTTCAGGGGTTGATGTCATCTCCTCCCACTCAGTAGCCAGATCCTCTTGTTCATCTTTAACTTCCTTAGCAGCTTCAACTTCAGTCTCTGCGTCTGAAGCTGCAATTTCTTGATCGCCCATCTCTTCTCCTGGAGGAACCGTCATCCTCAGCTTATCTCTTCATTCAAAAAAACACCTCGAATATTATTCACTCTAACTTTTTACTTATTGGACCAACATTTCCTTGAACAATACAGCTCTTACTTTTGATGGCGTGATTGCTGCATTAACTCGAGTTAGTAACTCTTCGCGCAGTCGATACATCCCAGCCGACCCCTTAAGATCATCGAGTCTCAACTCACGCAAATACACTTGAAAATTGTCAAGAACCCGCGGCATAAGTGCCTCCAACTTGGGGATTTCACCCGGAGATGCCACTTCTAAAGAAACCTTCAACTTCATCACGGACCGCTTGCGGCCTTTGGAGTTTAAATTTACTACGATTTCCGGGAGCTCATGAAAAAAAGCTACATTGTCAGCGACATCTTTGCCATCCTCGGCAGGCGCAACAACTGCCGCCTCGTCTCCGCCCAATAATGAGTCAAACAGACCCATAAAGAAAGCAGCGGCACCGCCTCCTATTAGGAGAAGGACTACGCCCGCTATAATGATGATGAGTTTCTTGCTTCCTCCACCGGAGGATTTGCCCTCACCTTCTTCACCTTCTTCGCCTTCTTCTTGGTCTTCGTCTATATCATCGTCGGCCATCGCCCACCAACTTCCACATCCATTTTTTCCAGCTGTTACAACTGGATTATAATTTTGATCAAGACAATAACTCCTGATAGTTAATAAGAGATTGAAAAAAATTATCCCCGACTGTAATTCAGCTTTGTCTGTTATAGCAAACTGTAAATTTAACTCTGTTAGAACCAAACAAAATACAAACCCACTAGGCAACTATTGCCATTACAAGCAAAAAACAAACAAAAAACCTACCGGTTGAATTCATTACGCCGCCTCCCAAGTTATTGATAATAAATAATAATGATAAATGGCATATTAAGTGCATTGTAAGGGGCAACCTAAAAAAAACAAGGAACGGGAAAAATGGAAAACTCCGCATACATTGCGTTGTCAGGCCAGTCTGCTTTGAAACGTAAAATGAGTGTTGTTGCTAACAACCTCGCGAACATGAATACCACAGCATATAAAACCGAAAGTATGATGTTCGTCGAACATCTAGTCAAAAGTAGGGACGATCGTAGTTTTATACCAAAACAAATAACGTATACCCGTGACGTTGCACAGTATCAGAACTTTACAGAAGGACCAATTAAAAACACTGAAAACCCGCTCGATATTGCCATTCACGGCGATGGTTTTTTTGTAGTGGAGACTCCCGATGGCGAACGTTATACCCGCAATGGCCACCTATCGCTAAATGGTGAGGGAAAATTGGTGAATCTTAATGATCAAGCAATATTATCAGACGCAGGGACACCTTTTTTCTTTGGACCAGAAGACAAAGGCATCCAAATTGCCTCTGACGGTACTATTTCCACGAGGAATGGCGAATTAGGAAAAATAAGGGTCGTAAATTTTGAAAGCCCCCAAAATCTCCAAAAACGGTCCGGTGGACTATATTTTTCCGAAGACCAACCAGCAGACATAGCTAGACCAGATATTCTCCAAGGTTCCCTTGAAAGCTCCAACGTCAACCCAATGTCTGAAATTACCAAAATGATCAACGTCCAACGCGCCTACGATAGCGTTCGTTTATTTATCGATAAAGAAGACGCACGCCAAAGGAAAATGGTTCAACAGTTGACGCCAAGAATTTAATAAGACTAAACGCCAGTGCACTTCTAGCTACTGAGTTAATAATGGAAAGGATGGGAATATGAGATCACTAAATATCGCTGCGACAGGAATGCAAGCCCAGCAACAAAACGTCGAGGTAATCTCTAATAATATTGCGAATATGAATACTACAGCGTTCATGCGACGCCGAACCGAATTCCACGATTTAATATACCAAAATCTGCGGCGAGTTGGTTCAACTTCTTCAGACGCCGGCACAATTGTTCCTTCTGGTGTTCAGTTGGGTCTGGGGGTAAAAATGGCAGCGGTATATCGCATTCATGAACAAGGCAATCTCACTTCTACAGACAATACATTTGACATGGCAATCCAAGGAAATGGCTTTTTCCAGGTACAGTTACCGGATGGGACAACCGGTTTTTCGCGAGATGGATCGTTACAATTGAGTCCTTCAGGGCAAATTGTAACACACGATGGTAATCCTTTAATTCCCAACATCACAGTTGATAGTAACGCAATTGATGTAACCATAAACTCAACAGGCGAAGTTCTGGTTAAATTACAAGGATCCGTCACACCTACTAATGCGGGCCAAATTCAACTCGCAAGTTTTCCTAATGACGCTGGTTTAGAGTCAATGGGTAGCAATTTATACCAACAAACCCCCGCTTCCGGAGCTCCAACGACAGGAACACCTGGGTCCTCGGGGTTTGGCACAATGCTCCAGGGTTTCTTGGAAACTTCAAATGTTAACGCAGTCGCAGAGGTATCAGAGTTAATTTCAGCACAACGTGCCTATGAGATGAACTCGAAGGTTATACAAACTTCCGATCAAATGATGTCTACACTAAACCAAATTAAATAGATCGGAGGAATGATTATGGCCTACAATCGCATATTTTTTCGCAACCATTTTGTTCAACCACTGCAGGTTCTGCTCATTCTATGTTTTACGTCAACAATTTTTGTTTCAAATGCGCATACCGTCTCGGCAGGTAAATATGACTTAGGTACGACAAACGGAACAAGGAACGAACAGGCCGTAAGACTTAAACCAGTAGTTGTTATTGAGAAACCATATATTTTACTGGGGGATATATTCGCTAATATCGGCAACAAAGCAGGCATTAAGGTTGCTTATTCTCCTCAACCTGGCAAACAATCCCGGTTCGACGCAAAATGGCTATACCGGGTTGCTAGGGCTTACAATCTTAAATGGCGCCCATTAACACTTAAAACCCATTTAATAGTGGAACGCGCGAGCCAGGTCATATACGGAGATGAAATAGAAGAAGTACTAATCGCTGCTCTGAAGAATCATGGTTATCGAGGTAAGCTAGAAATTGAGGTTGGGCAACAAGCCAAAAATATTCACGTAGCAACTAACCAGCCAACAACGATCGGCGTTGATGGTTTGTCGATTAACAACTCTACTGGTAGGTTTGTAGCAACACTCGTGATACCCGCAAACAAACCACAAGCAAAACGTTTTCGGTTAACCGGACGCATACATAAGCTCATTGAAATTCCCGTTATTAAGCATCGTCTTAGTCGGGGTGATATCATCAAAAAAAATGATATTGAGTGGATTAAAATAAGAGAGCGCGCATTACATCGGGGTTATATTGAAAATGAAGGCAAAATCGTTGGGATGGAGGCAAGAAGGCATATTGCTGCAAGAACACCATTAACAGCAAATCAAGTGCAACGGCCTCAATTAGTTAAAAAGGGTAGCTTAGTAAATATCTCACTCGTCAACGCCTACATGCGTCTAACTACAAAGGGACGCTCTCTCGAGAATGGGGGAGCCGGTGACACCATCCGAATAAAAAATATTAAAACAAAAAAAATAATACTGGCAAAGGTTACGGGCGCAGACAGTGCCCGAGTAAGCACCATAAGAACGTTGGTTCTTAAATAAATTTGTTATCGAAAAACCCGCGCGCTAAGTGAATGGAAAAGAAGGAATTAGGATGAACACAAGTCTAGAATTGAAACAGAAACAAATAATTCGAACTAGTTTGATAATTTTTTTGGGTTTAACGCTAAGTGCCTGTAACACTCTCACTCGCCTTTCTGAGTTAGGCAAAGGCCCCAAGAATTCAGAGATTATAAATCCGGTCAAACGGCCGAATTATCGACCTGTCAGTATGCCAATGCCTAACCCAAAACAAGTTTCTTATAAATCAAATTCTTTATGGCGACCAGGTGCTCGCGCTTTTTTCCGCGATCAGCGTGCCAGCGAAGTCGGAGATATTTTGACAATCAATCTAAAAATTGCCGACAAGGCGGACTTAGATAACAAGACCACTCGAGCCCGAAATGATACTGAAGATGGCGATGTTACTAAGTTAATTGGCCTTGAATCAGAACTTACAAAGATGCTTCCTCAAGCAATTGATCCGACGAATACCCTCAGCCTCGGCACAAAACACAGTACGGAAGGAAACGGGGTCATTGGCCGAAAAGAAACCATTGAGGTAACTCTTGCAGGGATTGTGACCCAAATTCTTCCAAACGGAAACCTGGTAGTATTTGCCCGCCAGGAGCTTAAAGTGAATTTTGAAATGAGAGAAGTTATGGTAACAGGTGTCGTGCGTCCAGAGGACATTGATTACACTAATGCAATCAATCACGACAAAATCGCTGAAATGCGAGTTGCCTATGGTGGACGTGGAACACTCTCAGATCTGCAACAGCCACGATTTGGCACTCAAGTTATAGATATACTGTTCCCGTTCTAATTCCAAGCGTGGATTGGAACCACTTGGGGCCGATGGAAATTTCATCGGCCCCCTTTTTTCTACTTTAACAATAACCTAAGTTATTTATTAATCGTCTCTTTGAATTTTTTCCATTTTCTCATGACGTTCTTGAGCTTCTAGACTTAATGTCGCTATAGGGCGAGCTTCCAACCTTTTGATTCCAATTGGCTCGTCGGTCTCCACGCAATAACCATAGGAGCCGTCTTCAATTCGCTCCAAAGCCTCCTCAATTTTACTGATTAATTTTCTTGCTCGATCACGGGTTCGCAGTTCAAGAGATCTATCAGTCTCAGTGGATGCTCGATCCGCAATATCCGCTTCTGAAACGCTCGTTTCTTGAAGGCTTTGCCTAGTCTCACTCGCATCTTCCAATAATTCAGAACGCCATTTATTGAGTTTCTGCCGAAAGTACTCTTGTTGTTTTGCGTTCATAAATTTTTCTTTCACGGTCGGCTTGTATTTCGGCGATAAATTAACCATCTTGTCGTTCTTACCCCCCCACAAATACTATTGTTGTTTCAAAAAATTCGCGGCATTTTATAATTAGCTAAATCGGTCCCGACAAGCGCTCTTTTATTATAATTGTCGTAGAACTTTCTTGAAGTTGCACAAGCAGTTATGGAAAGCCAAATTTTTCAGCTATAAATTAGCTTTTTTGGTTATGTTTTTCGAGAAAATTTAGCTATTTCTACCGCTGCTCGAATCTCGATTTCATTAATAATGCTCACTAACGATTGATCATCAGTGGAAGTTTTCTTCATCCGAAGGGTTTGGGCCAATTTAGCTAAGCGGTCTTTCGGGATTGCCCCTGCTAGAATATCTTGTTGTATTTCTTCCAACCGGTCCAAAATATTTCCTCCATATTCTTGTAATTGCTGCTGTGATTTTCTTCCCTCATCCTCATCAACTTCTTGAGCCGCGAGGATTGAACCCACAGGCGCTACCCCAGCTATTTCACCGACTTGGGACACCTCTTGTGACTTTTCGTTTATACCCTCTAAATGTCTGGCAAAGCCTGGGCCATCACTAGCCCTAGTTTTAGCGACCTTCTTAGCAGACGCTGTTGATACTGTGCGGGTCCTCGAAACCTTCATAAGAAGACCAGCATAAAACACCTCGGCAATAATTGCACGTATAAAGACAATAACACCGAAGTCCTATCTGAAATGAAAATTATAATACATTTTTTCCTTACAAATCAAATGCTTATAAGAAGCAATAAATTGGCATTAATATTGCTATTTTTAGTACAAGATAAAATTGAGAAAGCCCTTCGTGGTGGGAGATTAGTAATTATGCCTATGTATTCGATGTATTCTTCCCCGACCCTGGGAATGCTGTCGCAAACTTCAGCGTTTGGCAGCATATCCCAGAACGTATCAAATATGAGAACAGGTGGATATAAGGCACACCATACACGTTTCACTACGATTCTGGCATCTCAGATGGGTAACTCAAGGGACATCGGTGGAATAAAATCAGAAACATTTGATTATATTGAGCAACAAGGTCGCTTGCTAAATACAAAATACGGCCTCGACCTCGCAATTAATGGAAAAGGGCTTTTTGTTCTAAATTCGGAAGCAAATGGCAGCGGCGATACACTTTACACACGCGACGGCGCTTTCCAGATCAAGGCCGATGAGCAAATAGCAGACGTAAATGGGAATTTGTATAACAGTGGCTACCTGGTTAATAAGAGCGGACACTATCTCCAAGGATGGGAAGCGGACGCCGCTGGCGCCATATCATCGACCGGAGCACTGAGATCTATTCGCATCGATACCGAAGCATTCTCTCTCAGTGGTCCCGCAGCTGCAGCCGCAACAACAAGCGCATCTGTCGCCATGAACCTTCCAGCAACCACAGTACTCACTGGAAGTTCGGAAACAACGAAGGGAAGCGTCCTTGACGCAAGTGGAGATCTGTTATCCTTTGATCTTATCTGGACAAAAGCCAGTCAACCTCAGACTTGGACCTTGACCGTCAACCCGCAGAGCGGCACTTCGACAAGTACGACAACTGTCACTTTTGACACTGAAGGTAGACTACCCACCGGGACAACGACACCGATTGAATTGACCTCAGCTGGAGGAACCACAACTACCTTTACACTAGACATATCTGACCTGACATCTATGGGTGACAAATATTATTACTTTGGCTTCGATAGAGATGGCCGCACCGCGGGAGAATTGGATAGTTATCGATTTGATGCGACAGGAAAACTTATCGGAAAATTCACCAACGGACATGAAGGCCCATTATATAAGTTGCCTCTGGCCACATTTACGAACGCCGATAAGCTCGATCGGTTAACTGGTAATATATTTCAGGTTTCAGTAGATTCGGGCGCTGCAACATTGAGAGAAATAAAACCAGCTTCTGCGGAGACAAGCGGTCCGAGGTGGGAGTTCGCGACTTTTTTACCCGAACATCAAGAATTATCAAATGTCGATTTACAAATCCAGTTCACGGAAATGATCATGGCTCAGCAAGCTTACAATTCATCGGCAACAGTTTTTAAATCGGTCGACGAGATGACAAAATTGGCCGCTAGCTTAAAGACTTAGTCAAATGCAATCGCCATTTATTAAGAGAGAACCAATCATTTAATTATTATTTTAATTTGTAATATTCTAAAAAAGCCAACTACCGACTAATAACACGGCAAATTTTTCCTACCTTCACCTGCTTGCATGGCCTGACTTTGCGGTCCCTTGACGGTTAAGCAAAATAAACTATTCAAAACAATTACTTATTCCAAGTCAAATCTGGCATGATAATGGCATTGTTAAAGATATGACCAGCGGTGAAACCGTAAGGAAAGGATAGTAGAATATGGTGGGATTGCTCAAAACAACTCAGACAAGAACGTTTAAAGTAAACGGCCTTTGCTTGGTTATGGCCGTTATGTTTACCGTTCTCTTTAGTACGCTCTCAATTGCTTCTTCACGCATTAAGGATATAGCTAACTTTGAAGGTGTTCGTGAAAATTTGCTCGTCGGATATGGGTTAGTTGTGGGCTTGAATGGTACTGGAGATAGCCTCGATGACGGCCATTTCACCAAACAAAGTTTACTAGCAATGTTAGAACGGCTTGGTGTAAAACCAACTCGCGATGGTTTAGATTCAAAGAACGTAGCGGCGGTGATGGTCACCGCCTCACTTCACGCCTTTGCGCGACAAGGTAGCAAAATAGATGTAACTGTCAGTGCTCTCGGCGATGCAAAAAGTCTTCTCGGTGGCACTCTTTTAGTCACACCTCTACTGGGTGCGGACGGTGAAGTCTACGCCGTATCTCAGGGGCAAGTTGCTGTGGGAGGCTTCACTGCAGGAGGACAGGGAGCAACAGTAACCAAAGGCGTTCCTACCAGTGCCAGAATTGCTAATGGAGGCATTGTTGAAAGAGAAATCAAATTTGACCTTAGATCACTTAGAAAAATTCACATCAGTCTTCGTAACCCCGATTTTACTACAGCCAGACGCATGTCTCAGGCAGTAAATGCCTTTCTAGGAACAAACGTTGCACAGCCGAAGGATCCCGGGACGTTGATTGTAGAGATCCCAAACGATTACCAGAACAACGTTGTTGGACTTATCACAGATATTGAACAGCTTCGCATAGAGCCCGATCAAACAGCTCGTATTGTTATTGATGAGCAAAGCGGCACGATTGTAATGGGAGACAACGTTAAAATTAGTACAGTCGCCATTGCGCAAGGTAGCTTAACAATACGTGTTACGGAAACACCACAAGTGTCTCAGCCAGGACCGTTTGCTGAAGTTGGAGAAACACAGACCGTTCCCCGTACAGATGTGCAAGCAGATGAGGATGCTGACAAAAAAATGACAGTGATGAATAGTGGCGTGACATTGCAAGACTTAGTGAATGGATTGAATTCACTTGGCATTGGCCCCCGAGATCTCATTACAATCTTGCAAGCCGTTAAGGCTGCAGGGGCCTTGCAGGCTGAGATTTCGGTCATGTAGTTGGGAAGGTATGATGGAAAATTTAGGTATTAGCGATATAGGTTTTACGAACTTTCAATCTACTCGGGTGCCGCCAACGCTTGGAAAAATAGACAATACGGAAAAGGCCCGAGATGTAGCCGAAAAATTCGAGGCATTCTTTCTAGGCCAAATGCTGCAACCGATGTTCGCTAGCATTGAACCCGCCAAACCATTTGGTGGTGGTCACGCTGAAAAAATTTGGAAGTCACTGATGGTAGATGAAGTTGGCAAGTCAATGGCAAAAAACGGTGGTATCGGTTTAGCCGACATGATCCAGCGTGAATTATTAAAAGACCAGGAAATTACGTCAGGGCATTAATCATGAAAAATATAGAAGAAAAAATAGTGCAACTGCTCGATGTTACAGCTCGGCTCAGTCAAATACTGAAGCAAGAAAATTTGATCTTAGCGACAAGTGGAAGAGCACATGGGATCAAGCCTTTTCAAAAAGAAAAAATTGCCCTCAGCTACGCCTATGAACAGCAGCTTCAATCTATCAGCAACGAAGAAGACTTAAAAAATGTTGACTCAGGTATCGCGAACCGTCTGAGAGATGCCGTTACATCCTTTGGCTTGTTGTTGGAAGAAAATGTAACACGGATAAAAGCCAAAATTGATTCGGGAGAGCATTTGTTTAGAATTATTTCCGAATCTGCTATTGACCATCAGAGCAAAGCAGGGGGCTACGGAAGTAGCGGGGCAACAGTTGGAAAGGAAAGGCAGGCTTATCGTCCGGCAGTTTCTGTTGGTCTCGATCAGAAGCTTTAAATAATATTAAAAAATTCACTAGGAGCTAATAAGTGTCACTCGAATTAACTCTTGAAAATGCCATTAACGGTATGCAGGCGTCGAAAACGTCGTTGCAGATAATTTCCAATAATATCGCCAATGTTAATACCGAAGGCTACACCCGAAAAGTTGCTGAACAAAGCTCGAGGGTTGTCGAGGGGAAGGGCTACGGTGTCGAAATCGGCACAATCTCAAGAAAAGTTAACGAGGGCCTTCTTAAACAAATGCGCCGCGAAATGGGTACTCTTGAAAAACTCTCCGTCCGCGACGATTATCTGTCCCAGCTAAACCATTATTTTGGCTCACCTGCAGACGACAACTCCATTACTCACAAGATAGGAGAATTGGGAGGGCAATTTAATAACCTAGCGATCTCGCCTGAAATTTCGGCAAATCACTATATGGCAGTTCAAGCCGCCCAAGACACAACCTTGGCTTTGAAACGTATGTCTGACGAAGTGCAGCACCTGCGATCCACCGCCAGCACAAAATTAAAAGAGGTCATCACAACCGCAAATTCACTATTGGATAAAATCGTCGACACGAATGTTGAAATTATTCGCTTTATCGCACAAAAATTACCAACGGCAGAGCTCGAAGACCAGCGAGATAAGGCTCTTACTGCGCTCGCGGAGTTCATGGATATTGACTATTTTAACAACGGCGATGGCAGCATTAGTGTCTATGCGCGTGCCGGAACCACACTTGTTGATCGAAAAGCAAACACCATATCCTATGTCCCCCCGTCAACGATGAATGCTGTCCTGGAATACACCCCACCAAGCGCTGTTAACTACACCGGGCCAACCAACACCGGATATCCTATCGGCGGCATTCCAGGTATTTTCGTTGGTGAAATTCAGGCAAATACAGACATCACGTCAGGGATCAGTAATGGTTTAATGAAGGGGTTGATTGACATCCGCGATGACGAACTTATAGCGATCCAATCGCAATTGGACGAATTAGCCGAAAAACTCAAAGTGCAAATAAATAAAGCCCACAACAAAGGGACAGGCTTCCCTCCTCCCAATTCATTAACGGGGAAAAATTTCATAACATCCGCAACCGACCTTAGCAGAGCAACAGGATTAGTCATCATTAGCGTGGTAGACAAAAGCGGCAATAAAATAGAGACCGAATATATCAATCTTTCAGAAGCATCAATAACAAATGGAGCCACCCTTTTAACAAATGGTTCCAACACAGGGATTAACGACAAATTTACCAACCTCTCGGCGTCAATTAACTCAGAAGGAAACTTGGTTTTGTCTGCAAGTGGTGATAATCGCGTCGCTATCAACGAAATGACCAGTTCGATAACCGGGGCTGGTAAATCAGAAGCAGGTTTCAGTGATTTTTTTGGTATGAATGATCTGTTTGAATCAATAGAAAGTTTTGCAGCCTATCGATCGGATTACATGTTGAGTTCATCTGATGCTGTTATTACAACCGGTGGTACACTGCAATTTACCGATGGCACGAACACTTCAACCGTTAACTATGCCGCAAATGACACTCTAACGAGTCTCGCCACCAAAATCAGCGCGGCCACAGGCATCACCGCTTCTGTTATCTCTGACGGCAAAGGGTTCCGGTTGCAAATAATACAAGATAATGCTGATAATTTTGCGATCGCTGAAACTTCCGGTACCGGGACTTTTTTTGGAAACTCCGGATTACGATCAGACTATCGTGGACTAAGCGGCAAGTTAAACGTCCGAGCCGATATTGTATCAAACAATTCATATATTTCCCGTGGCACCCTTCAATCAAACTCGTTTTCTTCTGCGGCGAAATCAAGTGCTACGAGTAATTTTGCGGCATTGAGTGTTTCAGCCGGCACTTTAAGTTTTACGATCGATGCTTCCACTTCAGCCTCGGTCAGCTATGGTAATAGCGACTCCCTCACGACTGTTGCTACAGCGATAAATGGAAATGCGACGTTGTCATCGGCCAATATTACAGCCGAGGTGGTTACTTCAGGTGCTAATGCCCAACTCAAAATCAGTAATAGTAAGAGTAACGACTTCTGGATCATAGATTCAGGAGGGCTCAGTACGTCAACTGCCCAAGGAATTTCCATCGGTGATGGGAAAACTATGGCCAATATTGCAGCGGAATTCGAAAAAGATATCACCTTTTTAGCCGCGCCCGCTGACGGGGGTGGATTAGCCCAGATTACAAATACGTTCACAAATTATGCTTCCAGTATCTTATCTTCAAATTCAGCACAAATTGCAGCAGTTGGGCGCGACCTCAACTTTCAAGAGCAGCTTACGAACGAGTTATACAGTAAACACACCTCGATGAGTGGTGTGAATATGGATGAGGAACTGGCCAATATGGTCATAATTGAGCAATCGTACCTTGCAGCAGCACGCATCATTACAACCACAAATGAACTCTTCAAAGTACTAACACGCATGATGGATTAGGATTTAAAATGACTCGTATCGCCGATCTAGCACAAAATAAAATAGTTCGATCACACATTCTGGATACCCAAAACCGGCTTGCTGAAAGACAAACCCAAATCAGTACAAATCATAAGTCTCAAGACTATGCCGGCATTGCTTCGGATTCCATGCAACTAGTGAGCTTAGAGGCATCCGAGCGCAGAATGCAGCAATATTTAACGGACAATGTCTATGTTGATTTGCGGATGAACGCCACTCTTAATAGCATCGACACGCTTAAAAAATCACTCACCGATGTCCGCGGTCTACTGCGCAGCCTCATGGTGGACGGTGAATTGGCAGACGGGATCGATAAAGATAATATTTGCGACACAAAAATCCAGGAAGTCGAAGATATTTTAAATATAAGCATAAACGGCCGCTATTTGTTTTCTGGCTCTAAAACCAACACCAGACCTGTTGATACGGGCACAATGAGCAGCGCACCAACATATGACGGCACCTTCGTCACCAAGGCCGAATCGACCTTTTATTACCAAGGTGATGATACCATTTTGAAAGCCAGGATAGACGAAGGCGTCGTCATGGATTATGGGGTAACGGCTGCCGATCCAGCATTTGAGAAATTAATACGCTCTATACGGATCTTGAGATCAACCGATATAAGTGGTGCTGACACCGATTATATTGCAAAAATTAAAGGCGGCCTAGACCTCATTAACGAAGCAGAAAGGGGCCTCCAAGGGCTTGAAATGAATGTTGGCACCAGAATTCAACAGCTTGATACGACAAATAAAAACATCAAAACCTCCCAGAACTTTATCACTGGAATTATCTCTGATATTGAAAGCACAGATACGTTCCAGGCGGTCGCTGAATTGACTCAGGATCAAACAATGTTAGAAGCTTCATATAGCACTATGGTCCGGCTAAGCAATCTTAGCCTGACTAAATTTTTAAGATGAATAAACAAATTGTTAAGGGTTAAACTCTATGAGTCGGCCTCTGTAGAATAGACAAATTATTAAAATACATGAGTATCAAATATTTAAGACTAGTTAACTTCTTGTTATTGTTATAATTATTTAAATTTAAAAGACATTGCAATTGCAAGGAAATATTTGTAAGATGGCGAGGTACCGAAGTGACCTTTTAATAACAATGGTTGGCATTGTGTAGCTTGGCAATCTAAGAGTTTTAGAGTGTGACAAGGATTAAAGGGCCCGCCCGACAGGCAGAAGGGCCTGTTAAGTGATAAACCTAGAATAGGAGAATATTAATATGGCTGACGGTCCAATACATTTATCTAACGCGACGCGAACTAACCTGCTCGCCTTAAAACATACATCCGATATGATTGCGAATACTCAGAAACGTCTATCGACGGGTCTGAAAGTTAATAGTGCAATCGATAACGCTATTTCCTACTTTCAAGCGCGCAGTCTTAATGATCGCGCGGGTGATTTATCTAATCTAAAAGACAGTATTGATCAGGGTGTCAGTAGTGTTGAAACGGCTATGTCTGGCCTTGAAAGTATCGCTGATCTTGTGGCACAGATGAAGGGTATTGCACTCGCATCGAAGTCGACAGCGAATGCTGAAGACCGCTCCAGGTCAGCAGATCAATTTAATGACCTGATGAATCAATTAGATAACCTGGCCAATGATGCATCGTATAAGGGTGCTAACTTAGTTAAAGGGTCGCCCGCAAACTTAAAAGTGTCTTTTAGCGAAGATGGCAGCTCTACCCTTACGGTGTCTGGTATCGCTTCCGATGCGTCCGGCCTATCCATTGTAGTTGCAACGGCCAACTGGGCAACGGACGCCTCTATTGATAACGCAATCAATGATCTGGACAGCGCGTTATCGACGCTCCGTGCATCAGCAGCAACCATGGGTTCAAACGCTGCGGTCTTATCGTTGCGTCTCGACTTTACGACGAACTTGATCAACTCCCTCGAAGGGGGTGCTGCAAAACTGGTTAATGCCGACCTTAACGACGAATCAGCAAATTTACTGACTCTTCAAACCCGTCAGCAACTTGGAACAATCGGCCTGAGTATTGCTCAGCAGTCTGAACAGTCGATTTTACGCTTATTTTAATAAGATTTTCGCCGAATTTGTTAAAAAAAGTGGGAAACTTTCGGTTTCCCATTTTTTTTGCTATACTAACCTCGTAGAAAAATATAGATTAATTTAATAATTATATGTTCTACTTTGTGATGTTATTTGTTTGAATCGCGCAAACTAAATTGCCGGCAGAATAACATTAAAAAAAATCTCCTCACCAGGGGCACTGAGTTAACTGTAGAGTTGATTCATATACCTAGAATAGGAGAATATTGATATGGCTGACGGTCCAATACATTTATCTAACGCGACGCGAACTAACCTGCTCGCCTTAAAACATACATCCGATATGATTGCGAATACTCAGAAACGTCTATCGACGGGTCTGAAAGTTAATAGTGCAATCGATAACGCTATTTCCTACTTTCAAGCGCGCAGTCTTAATGATCGCGCGGGTGATTTATCTAATCTAAAAGACAGTATTGATCAGGGTGTCAGTAGTGTTGAAACGGCTATGTCTGGCCTTGAAAGTATCGCTGATCTTGTGGCACAGATGAAGGGTATTGCACTCGCATCGAAGTCGACAGCGAATGCTGAAGACCGCTCCAGGTCAGCAGATCAATTTAATGACCTGATGAATCAATTAGATAACCTGGCCAATGATGCATCGTATAAGGGTGCTAACTTAGTTAAAGGGTCGCCCGCAAACTTAAAAGTGTCTTTTAGCGAAGATGGCAGCTCTACCCTTACGGTGTCTGGTATCGCTTCCGATGCGTCCGGCCTATCCATTGTAGTTGCAACGGCCAACTGGGCAACGGACGCCTCTATTGATAACGCAATCAATGATCTGGACAGCGCGTTATCGACGCTCCGTGCATCAGCAGCAACCATGGGTTCAAACGCTGCGGTCTTATCGTTGCGTCTCGACTTTACGACGAACTTGATCAACTCCCTCGAAGGGGGTGCTGCAAAACTGGTTAATGCCGACCTTAACGACGAATCAGCAAATTTACTGACTCTTCAAACCCGTCAGCAACTTGGAACAATCGGCCTGAGTATTGCTCAGCAGTCTGAACAGTCGATTTTACGCTTATTTTAATAAGATTTTTGAAATTTTATTTTCAGTATTAACCATTGGGAAATTATAAATTAATTTACCAATGGTTTACTAATTCTGTGTTCTACTTTGTGATGTTATTTGTTTGAATCGCGCAAACTAAATTGCCGGCAGAATAACATTAAAAAAAATCTCCTCACCAGGGGCACTGAGTTAACTGTAGAGTTGATTCATATACCTAGAATAGGAGACAAAAGAATATGGTGGATGGTCCAATGAATTTGTCGGCGGCGACGCGGACCAACTTGCTCGCCCTACAGAACACAACTGATAAAATTGCGGTAACACAGAAGCGGCTATCAACAGGTCTGAAAGTCAATAGCGCGCTTGATAATGCCATTTCCTATTTTCAAGCACGTAGTCTTAATGATCGAGCTACGGACTTAATGAATCTCAAGGACAGTATTGACCAAGGTGTAAGCAGCGTTGAAACGGCAATTAATGGTTTGGATGCTATTGGCAAACTCGTCGCACAAATGAAAGGCCTCGCATTAGCATCAAAATCGACGGCGAATATAGAAGACCGTTCAAGGTCAGCAGCACAATTTAATGATCTCCGAAACCAATTGGATAACCTGGCTAACGATTCATCGTATAAAGGCTCAAATTTAATTAAAGGGTCGCCCGCAAATCTCAAGGTGGCGTTTAGTGAAGATGGCAGTTCTACTCTAACCATTTCTGGTATTGCTTCCGATGCGTCGGGTCTTTCTATCGTGGCTGCTGCAGGTAACTGGACCACCGAAGCAAGTATTGATAATGCTATCAATGATCTAGACAGTGCGCTCACATCCCTCCGAGCCTCTGGTCAGTCTATGGGCTCAAATGCTGCCGTTCTGTCTTTACGCTTGGACTTTACGAAGAACCTTGTCAACTCTTTGGAGGGTGGTGCTGCCAAACTTGTTAATGCCGACCTTAATACTGAATCTGCAAATTTGCTGACGCTTCAAACCCGCCAGCAACTTGGAACAATCGGCCTGAGTATTGCTCAACAGTCTGAACAGTCGATTTTACGCTTATTTTAATAATTTCGTCGGCACTTTAGTTATTCGAATGCTATTACTAAACTTCTGGGAAAGTACCTTTAAGTTCTCCCAATTTCTCTATAAGGTCGTCTGCGGGACTTCGGAGTTAATTTACTAAAGCTTTACTAATTACGTGCAATATTTGAAAGCTTTCTTCAATTTGACCACGTAATGCCGTTAGGAAGATAATTTAAGACATGCCCCTAAAATTAACTCTAAAGCCAAATGAAAAAGTACTTATTGGCACAGCTGTTTTAACTAACGCAGGATCAAAAGCAGAAATTATTATCCAAAATAACGTCCCCGTTTTGCGGGAAAAGGATATAATCACTGAAGAAAAAGCCGATACAATCGGGAAAAAAATTTACTTTGTTGTACTTAATATGTACGTAGACGGAAAAAATGAATCGGAATATCACACCATTTATTTTAAGCTAATCAATGAATTGATGGATGCCATCCCCAACACCGAAAATTTGGCTCTAATCATGGAAATTTCGCAAAAAATTTTGGAAGGCGAACATTATCTGGCCTTGAAAGTTTGTAAAAAATTACTTAACTTTGAATCGGAGCTGATGGCTGATGTCACAGGATAAATTAAAGGCTTATACGCAAACGCAAAAATCTGCGATGCCACCACGTGAAGTAGAAGCTATGGCCTTCACTAAAGCTGCCCTTATGTTGGATGAAGCACGTGGTCAACTTGATGATTACGATGCCTACGCCGCCGCATTAAAATTTAATCAGTTGCTGTGGACAATTATCCAAGCAGATATTGTCGACAAAGCTAACCAGTTGCCTGCTCAACTCAAGGCGAATATCTTAAGCTTAAGTATTTTTGTTGATAAGCAGACTGTTAAGGCACTATCGGACACAGATGCTGAACACCTAGATGTCCTAATTAACATTAACAAAAACCTTGCGGAAGGCCTATTAACAAAGCCCGCTGATCAAGAACAGGAAATAACAACCAATAATGTTCAAAATCCCGATATCTCCGCATAAATCAATAACATTTCATTTGAAGATAGCCGATTAGTTTTTTCTGCATTCACTAAATCCGAGAAAGTTTATAAAATAGCTCGGCAATTATTGCCTAACTCTAATAATTGCGGCAAAGAGCGACCGTTAAATAAGTTTCTCCAAAACAAAAAAATATCAATTTCCTTATTATTTTCAATTACTTAATTATTGTCCAAAAGTGGCCCGACAATTGCTTCTGTATTGGGGAATATCTTCGTTACATATTTGACGAAGTATAAATAAATGAAAACCAGGTTGAGAAAATATTGAATAGCAAATTACATATCGAATATTCCAGGCAGGGGAGTACAACGAGATGAATGATTTTGTTGCAGCGTCAAGTGTTATTGCACTAACAGGCATTGGTAATATTGGGGAACAAAATTCATACAAACCAAGTGATAATCAATCACCACTTGGCGAAAAATTTCAATTTTCAAGTGTGCTTAAATCTACAATAGACACCGTCGAAAAAACATATTCGGATGCTCAAAAAATAAAGGAAAAGGAAAGCAATTTGCACCCGATTGAAACATCGTCTTCCGATCAGGAATCGTTCAGCAAAGATCTTGATAACGAAGTTGCGCCGTCGAAAAATGCCGATCCAGATGAAATTTATAGCTCTAAAAACGAGTCCAATTTCGATAAATCTAATAATGACAACGCCCCTAGTGAACGTAATGAGTCATCCGACCATAGTACAGAACCTGAGAAATCCCCTGAGCAAAGTCAGCTAAAAAGTGGCAGAGACAATAGTGCCAACCAAGTTTTCGGCGAGAACCAGGCGAAAGTTGCGTCCGCCACAAACACCGATGCTATTTCTAATATTAATCCTTCAGGTCAAAATACTGGGAATGCTCAGTCTAAAGTAGCTCACGGTAATTCAACAAATCAACCAAAAGTAGAAATTCATTCTCATCCTGAGTCGCTAATTCCCCAGGCGGTTGCATCAGCAAAAACCGATGGAAATAAAATAAAGGTAAATACAACAAATCCGGGAAACAATATTCAGTCCACCACTAAAAATACCGGTGAAATAGCATCCGCAATTGATCCCGCAAAGAAAATCTCAGAAGTCAGCGAGGACTTAAGTAAAACAATAACTAAAAATAACAAGCAAGGAATTAGCGAACAAAAAGCACCGTCAACTGCTAATTCTAACCTCAATAAGCAAGCACAAGATCTATCAAACCGCCTCAAAAATAAATCTGCTTCACCTGTTAAAATTTCAGTGGAAAACAACGTCGATAAATTTGATTCACGCGTGCCCCAAAGCAATGCTAATCAATTAAATGCAATGCCAAGTCATACAAAGGCACCGATTGCACAATTAGCAGAGATTTCCCTAGAAGAGGGACAAGGTCCAGTTTCTAAATTAGCAACGACTAAGATTAATATTTCAGGCGATCCGAAAGCTTCCAACAGCCATAATATTCGCACCAAAACCAACGCCACTACACAAAACCAAACAGCTAATTTTCTGAATGAAAGCCAGATGCTTCGTCGGCAAGCGGCGGCCATTAGTGCGCAACAAACAGCTTCTTCGCAGGCTAATATGGCTCCAAAGGCCCCAGTCATGGCTGACATGCCCAGTATTAACGCCGTATCTGGACCAAATCAAACTCAACAAATAACGAAAACAGCTGCACCGCCTCCACCACCGCCTCCAAAGCCACCGGTACCAGCTGAGCAGGTTGCAGTACAAATTAGAAAGGCAATTGGAGAAGGTGCCGATAAAATCAACATCAAACTTCATCCAGCGAACCTCGGTAGGGTTGAAGTTCGTATGGACATAGGGAAAGATGGAATTCTGACAGCCGTCGTTATTGCGGAAAAGCCGGAAACACTTGAAATGCTCCAGCGCGATGTTCGTGGATTAGAAAAAGTACTACAAGAAGGGGGGCTCAAAACAGACTCGCAGAGCTTCAACTTCAGTCTTAAAGAACATGCACAGCAGCGAGCTGCCATTGCACGGGATCGGGCTGACGAGCAATTAAGAAACGATAACCAAAATTCTATTGAGACAGAGACTGACGATGCTGAGGATCTGACATCGGCAGCTCCTATTTACGGGCGAAATCTTGCCACTAATGGCAGGGTAGATATAACAATTTAGGTGGATGAATGGTTGATGCTATTACAACAATGAACACT
>CAZXSC010000008.1:0-50432 GCA_964643045.1 uncultured Rhodospirillaceae bacterium | reverse complement strand
TGATGGCAATGGTCCGTTGCAATGTTCCGTCCGTATTTATTTATGGTGGCAGCGCATTACCTGGAAGGTGGCGTGGCAGAGATGTTAGTGTTTTAGATGCTTATGAAGCTGTAGGCGCTGTAATGATCGACGATATGCAGCAAAGTGACATTGATGAGTTAGAGCGTGTTTGCCTACCAACCGTTGGAGCCTGTGCAGGCCAATTTACAGCAAATACGATGGGCATGGTTTCTGAAGTATTAGGTTTGGCCCCCTTAGGATCGTCAATGATACCAGGAATTTCAAAAGATCGTTTGTCTGTCGCCAAAATGGCTGGTGAACTAATCATGCGTACTGTGAACGGAGATGGTCCACTCCCCCGCGATCTTATTACTCGTGAAAGTCTCGAGAACGCGAGTGCTGTTGTCGCGGCGACTGGAGGTTCAACAAATGCCGGTCTTCATATACCAGCGATAGCACATGAAGCTGGGATCAAGTTTTCACTCGATGATGTTGCAGAGGTATTTGACCGAACACCTTTAATAGCAAATCTGCGGCCAGGGGGGCTTTATCATGCAAAGGATGTTTTTGACATTGGCGGTGTCCCCGTTCTTTTGAAAGAGTTGCTAAAAAATGGTGCCCTTAATGGTAATTGTTTAACTCTTAGCGGAATGAAGTTAGAAGAGGCTGTATCAGGTGCTTTAGATCCGGATGGTCGTGTTTTTGTACAGATAAAAAATGCATTCTCAGAGACTGGTGGGGTTGTCGTGCTGAAAGGAAATTTATGTCCTGACGGTGCTCTTCTCAAGGTTGCTGGATTGAAGTCTTTAACACATGAAGGGCCAGCCTTGGTATTTGAAAACGAAGAAAGCTGTATGGAAGCGATAAAAAAACGCGACTATGAAGAAGGAATGGTAATAGTAATTCGCAATGAGGGCCCCAAAGGAGGACCAGGTATGAGAGAAATGCTTGGAGTAACGGCTATAATTTACGGTCAGGGCATGGGAGAAAAAGTTGCGCTTCTGACCGACGGCCGATTTTCGGGAGCAACAAGGGGAATGTGCATCGGCTATGCCTCGCCTGAGGCAGCAGTCGGTGGGCCAATTGGGCTTATACAGACCGGGGACATTGTGCGTATTGATGGTGTAGCAAGAACTATAGAAGTGAAAATACCAAATAAAGAATTGAAAGAGCGACGCAAGAAATGGGAGCCTCCAAATATGGAGTTACTCGCAGGTGCTCAGCAGAAATATGCAGCCACTGTAGGTCCCGCAAATTTGGGAGCTGTAACCCATGCCGGTAATGTCAATTGGAAAGTTGAAGAGCCTATTGATTCTGGAGATATACTATGACGACTAATTTGGGGTTTATTGGTTTAGGATTGATGGGTGACGCTATGGTAGGCCGATTATTAGATTTTGGCCATAAAGTTACGGTATGGAATCGTACACGCGAAAAAATTATTCCATCTTTAGAAAGAGGAGCCATCGAGTCCTATTCGATTATTGAATTAACTTCTTCTGTTGAATTTATTTTAATGTGTTTAACTGATGCAGATGCGGTTGAGGCCGTCGTTTTTGGTGAAGGTGGATTAGCTAGAGTTGGCTCTAAAGAAAAGCTTTTGGTCGATTTTTCTTCAATGCGCCCTGATGTGACACGGTTACTAGCAGCTAGGCTAAGATCTGAGACAGGTATGGGTTGGATTGATGCTCCGGTTTCGGGAGGAGTGAAGGGAGCGGCGGCAGGTACTCTTGCGATAATGGCTGGAGGTGATAAAATTGATATTGAACGTGTACGCCCGGTCATCTCGATACTTTCTCAGCGGTTCACGAGGATGGGAGATAATGGTGCCGGGCAAGTTACCAAACTATGCAATCAAATTATTGTCGCTAGTAATATAGCTGCTATTGCTGAGGCTATTAGCTTTGCTGAAAAATCGGGGGTGGTCGATGCTTCAAAACTAGCGGGAGCTCTGAAAGGAGGCTGGGCTGACTCGCAACCTTTCCAAATTATGGCCCCCCGTTTTGCCGCGCGAAACAATAATCCAATGATTGGTGCATCAAATACAATGCTAAAAGATTTAGATGCTGTCCGGGATATCGCTTTTGAAAATGGAGCCCAGGTCCCTATGGTTGGTTTAGTCCACCAGGCATTACAGAATTTGTCCGACATGGGCTTGGGAGATGAAGATATAGGCGAGATAATGAGGTTATTTGATGACGCCGAATAAAGAAAATTAAGGTGGTATATTTAATTCTAGCCAATATCGATTAATAACTGCGTAGTCATTTAATGTGATTATTGTTCTGAATCTATTTAATTTTTATCCAATACCATACAAGGCGTCAGGCGGGTGAATATTTTATTCAGGTTAAGTAGGCTTTTTCAATAACTGCTCAACATTAATCTAATAAATCAATCAACGTCTTACATAATTAATCAAGGTAGTTTTCTATGAAAAAATATTTGAGTCATTTTTGATTAAGACTCAGTCGTTTATAATTAGCCTTTCGGCTAAGATGTTAAAATATAATAGAGGAGAAACCTTAATGGCCGAGGGTGTGGATGTATTATTTATTAATCCCGGCGATAGAAAACAAATCTATCAGGAGCTCAGCGATGAATTTCCAGCAATAGAGCCTCCGGTATTTGCTGGACTTTTTGCTACCTATATCCGAAGGAAAGGCTACAGCGCGTCAATTTATGATGCACCAGCCATGTCGGCGAGTGCGGAAGAAGCTGCGCGAGTTGCCACTGAGGATTATGCCCCCACCTTAATTGTGATTGTTTGCTTCGGTTTGCAACCATCTGCATCTACGCAAAATATGACAGCTGCAGGAGAAATTGCCAGGTTAATCAGGGAAGCAGGAACGGACGCTAGAATCTTGATGACGGGAACCCACCCGTCCGCGCTTCCTGAACTAACTATGCAGGAGGAGAAGGTTGATTTTGTCTGCGATCTAGAAGGACCAGTTACAATTTTAAAAGTACTGGAAGCTATTAATGCAAGAATTAATGATTTCAGTAACATTCCAAGTCTCTGGTCAAGAAATGCGGGTGAGATTATTCGTCCGTCAAACAGAGAACCTTTGTTAATGGACCTTGATAGAGAGATCCCGGGTATTGCCTGGGATTTATTGCCTATGGAGAAATATCGCTCACATAATTGGCATAGCTTTGATCATATACATGATCGTTCGCCTTACGCAGCTATTCATACGAGCCTGGGTTGCCCTTACAAATGTCATTTTTGTTGCATCAATTCTCCGTTTGGAAAATCTTCGTATCGAATGTGGTCACCCGAAACTGTGATAAAAGAAATAGACTATTTGGTTACAAATTATGGTGTAAAAAATATCAAATTTGTTGATGAGATGTTTGTCCTTAATAAAAGCCATGTTTTAGGAATCTGCGATTTATTGATTGAACGCGACTATGAAGTTAACATTTGGGCCTATGCACGGGTCGATTCCGTTCAAGACGTGTTCTTAGATAAGCTTAAAGCCGCTGGCGTGAACTGGTTGTGCCTTGGCATCGAGAGTGCGAGTGATTGTGTTCGTGATGGAGCCGATAAAATTTACGGTAATGAAGAGATTAAAGATGTTGTTCGCCGGATACAGGAGGCCGGTATATACATTATCGGCAATTATATCTTCGGTTTGCCGGATGACAACATTGAACGTATGCAGCAAACTTTTGATTTGGCATTGGAACTTAACTGTGAGTTTGCTAATTTTTATTCAGCAATGGCATATCCTGGGTCACCTTTATATGACGATGCCATTCGCGAGGGCATAGAATTGCCTGATGCCTGGAAGGACTTTTCACAGCACGGCTATAATACAAAACCGCTGGCTAACAAATACTGCACTGCGGCTGATATACTATCTTTTCGCGATAACGCTTTTGATGCTTATTTTGCCCACAAACCATATCTTGATATGGTCGCAAAGAAGTTCGGCCAAGGGGTGGTTGGCCATATCCAAAAAATGGCATCCATACCATTAAAGCGAAAATTATTAGAAGAAACGGGATCGGTTTGAAATTTGGCGTACAGAGTGGAAAGTCGTATGAACATAAATGACCTAGAATCTAAGGCTCGCTGGTTAAGGCGAGAAATATTCGAAATGGTAATTCGCCAAAAAAAGGGTCATATCCCGTCGTGTTACTCTTGTGCTGAGATTATGATAGCTCTTTATTACGGAGGAATAGCCAAAATTTATGAAAAAAATCCAAACCAGCCTGACCGTGACCGAGTTATTGTCAGTAAAGGCCATGCAGCGATGGTACAATATCCAATACTGGCGGACTTTGGATTCTATCCTAAATCAGAATTAAAAAATTTTACAGAACCCGGCGGATTGCTTGGAATGTATGCAGATTTTCGAATACCCGGTATTGAAGGTATTTCAGGATCTCTTGGCCATGGCTTAGGCATGGGGACAGGTTTTGCGTTGGCGGCTAATCAAAATAAACAGAACTATCGAACTTTTGTAGTTTTGGGGGACGGGGAGTGTTATGAAGGATCAGTCTGGGAATCTGCGATGTTTGCGGCTCACCACAAACTTGATAATCTTATAGCAATTATTGATCGCAACAAACTTTGCATTTTAGGGGAGACTGAGGATTTACTTGAACTTGGTGATCTGGAGGCAAAATGGAAAAGTTTTGGTTGGGAGGCTATTTCGGTCGATGGCCATTCCTTTAATGAATTGATCCAAGCATTTAATCATGTCGGTAGGACCAATAGCAAGCCGCTGGCGATCATTGCAAATACTGTTAAAGGTAAGGGCATCTCCTATATGGAAGGGCGTTCTGAATGGCATAACCGAATACCGGATGAGAAGCAGATTGTTTTAGCACGAAGCGAACTCGGGGTGGGTGATTAGTGTGATTGCTTTATCTAAGCCAAGTTTGATGAGGGATGTCGTTATCGACGTAATCCGTGTCGCAGCACAAAAAGATAAGAATATTTTATTTATTTCTGCTGATTTGGGGGCATCTGCGCTTGATAAATTTCGAGAAGATTTACCGGATCAATTTATTCATGCCGGTATTTCCGAGCAGAATATGGTTGATGTTGCATCTGGATTGGCCTTGAATGGTAAAAAAGTTTTCCTTTACGCGATGGCACCTTTCATCACTGCGAGATGTTATGAGCAAATTAAATGTGTGATTGCATCGATGAATTTACCGGTGACTTTGATTTCGGTTGGTGTTGGACTCGGCTATGATCACGCGACACTTACTCATTTCACGCCAGAAGATATTGCTTGTATGCGAGCTTTGAGTGGGATTGAGGTGTTAACGCCGGCAGATGAGGAATCGGCTGAAGAAATTGCTAATATAGCGATATCTGATCCCAAGTTTCGGTATATCCGCTTGGACCGGCAAGCCCAAGCGTTGCTGTACGATGGCGGTTTTAATAAAATTTATGATCAAGGTTTTGGCTGTATATCTGCGGGCAAACAAGTAGCCATTGTTGCCTGTGGAGCCTTATTGCAAAAGGTAATAGCTGTCCGAGAATTTCTAACAGCAAGCGATCTTGATGTTGGAGTTATTGATCTTTTTCGTGTCAAACCTCTTAATGGTGAAGCCTTGTCTAGGGTTTTAAATACCTATGATTCAATCTTAACCGTCGAAGAGCAACTTTTAGAGGGCGGAATGGGCTCTGCAGTGGCAGAAATACTAGTGGATAATGGTCTGCTTAAACCGATGAAACGGCTCGGTATCCAAGATGGTTTTTCAGTGGTAAATGGTGATAGGGATGCATTACATGATTTGTATGGTATTAATACCTCACATATGATTAACGCCGTGTTGGAATTGACCGGAAAGGCCTAATAGGAAATGCCAATAAGCGATGTAAAAATTAAAGTCTCTTCTAAGAGCTTCTCTCGGCATCCTATATTGCGCAAAGAGCTTCTAGATGCATTTCCGCATGCAGAGTTTAATGAAGCTGGGGTCGATTTTGATGCTGATGGTTTTGTTGAATTTATTGATGATTCCGCGGGAATTATTGTCGGTCTAGAGCCGATCAGCGAACATGTTTTAAGTAAATGTCCTAATTTAAAATACACCTCAAAATTTGGTGTTGGACTGGATAATGTTGATTATACTGCTGCTGAAAAATACAGCGTCCAAGTTGGCTGGACGGGCGGAGTCAATCGCCGTAGCGTCTCTGAAATGGCTCTATGTTTTATGATTGGTTTGTCGCGTCAAATCTTGTTTTCTGCACGAAACTTGGTTGATGAAAATGATTGGACCAAAAATGGTGGTTTTGATTTATCGAATAAAACGATAGGCATTATCGGTGTGGGATATATTGGCAAAGACTTAATTCACTTGTTGAAGCCATTTGGCAGTGAGATCTTAGTGAACGACATTATTGATCAGTCTCAATATTATAACTCGAATGGATTAACCGAATGTTCAAAAGAGGAGATATTTTCCAAGGCAGATATCGTCACAGTGCACACGTCATTAAACGAAACAACCCGAAGCCTCTTCGATAAAACCATCTTTAAGAAGATGAAAGAAACTGCCTACTTTGTCAATTGTGCTCGTGGTGGTGTGGTTGTGCAGGATGATTTGAAACAAGCGTTGCTAGAGGGGGAAATTGCCGGAGCAGCGATAGATGTCTTCGATATAGAGCCCTGTGATGACCGCGAATTTATAGAATTACCAAATCTTATTTCTACACCACATACCGGAGGTTCCTCCAACGAAGCTATTTTGGCTATGGGACGAAGTGCAATTTTTCACCTGACTAAATATTTTGATCACTAAAAAAACGAGGTGGAATGAAAGTGTTGGAATTTGGTAGCGTTGTACCCGTAGAATATAGCGAGTAGTAATTTATACTTGAGAGCTTATGATTTCAAACTGTCTCGGAAATATTGATGTTGTTATTTTGGCAGGTGGGCTAGGAACAAGAGTTTCAAGTGTACTGAGAGATACACCAAAAATATTAGCTCCGGTTGGAGGGCGGCCCTACCTAGTGTTTTTACTTTCCTGGCTCAAACGTTTTGGTGCTCGCCGTATAATTTTTGGCCTAGGGCATTTGGCCGGTGCAATCGAAGAGCATTTGGGAAATAATCCAATAGATGGATTAGACTTTGATGTTGTTATTGAACAAAAACCACTAGGAACTGGCGGCGCAATTGGCCTTTTGCGTTCGAAAATTAGGACGTGCCCGGTATTAGTAATGAACGGCGATAGTTTCGTTGACGCTGACTTATGTGAATTTGTGGCTTTTCATCGACAAAATAAAACAGAGGTCTCAATTTTGTGTACAGAAGTTGCTGATGCCGGTAGATATGGAGTTGTTAAATTAGTCAAAAATAAGGTTATCGAGTTCCAGGAGAAAAAAAGGGATGCGGGTGCGGGTATTATAAATGCCGGTATTTATTTATTCAATCCGAATATTTTGGATGAAATTGCTATTTGCGGCCCCTCTTTGGAGAGAAATTTTTTGCAGGTACAACCTGCTGGACGTTTGGCTGCAATGAATACCACGGGTACTTTTTTAGATATTGGAACTCCAGAAGACTTGGTCAAAGCTTCTGATTTGTTGAAACAACTAAAATTTGATGATGGTAGATAAGTAATTTCACAATCCAAATTTTTTTTAACAGCCATCTAGTTTCTATAATTGAGAACAAGATTAATCTCTGATTTAATGTACTTATTATTGCGGTTTAAGGACTGCTGAATGGGAAAGGAGGGGGCATATGATAAGTTGTACTGTTCGCCACTATCCTTTCGGTAATCGCCTTGGCTTGATTGGGAACTATTGCCATAAAGACATTTCCTTCCTTTGGAACGGTATCTGGGTGGTGGACAGGTCTACCAAAAATCGTTTGATTAATACGATTTGTATCTTCATCCACAAAATACTGGGCCTTATTTTTGAGTTCCCCATCGAGCCAAATAGCGGCGCTGCTTGTTCCAAATATGCCAAAATTTTTAAGTCTTGATATTCTTCTTGCAGCTTCGACTGTTTCTTCTAACCAAGTAAAAGCAGAGTGCAAACGTATTTGGTAATCTGATGTATTCGCGAACTGGCGCAAGGTTTTGGTTGTGCCGGTTGCAGCTACTACTGTGATCTCCTTAAAAAGCCACTTATTGGATATGATTTGAGGAACTAAGCCAGCTGATTGGGTCAGTCTAGCAAAATTGTTTGGTGTGAAATGGGAACAGTGGTCTGCGACTACTAGATCGAAGGGGTTTTTTTCGTAATCGGGTGTTTGAATTAGTATTATTCCATTATTGTTTAGCTTTGACTTCAGCTTATCAAGGAAGTCTACGGGCGCCTCAATATGTTCAAGCACATGGAACAGGGATATTAAATCAAATGAGTCATCAATTTCTTCCACTGGACATTGATAAAAATGTGTGCCGCCCGTGATTGAAAGTATCTTCTGTAAATCGCTTGGATTAGGATCTTGTCCATAAATTGTCCATTGCGGGTTGAGTAGTTTAAACTGGGATAAAAACGTACCGTTTCCGCAACCAACATCGAGGATTTTACCTTCACTTGGGGGATCAATCTCAACATTAAAACGTTCAAGAATTTTTTGAGAGCGTGGGGTAGAGGGTCCGCCATTACTTGAAATAATTGCGTTTTCTGCACCGTTACCCTGATGGTAAATTTGGTATTCGCTATATATTTTCTCGATTTCTTGGCGCCAGGTTTTGTTGACAATATGCTGGACGACGCCGCAATTTTCACATACGCCAACACCTCCTCCCGATTTCCAGGGGCGACAGTCTGATGTTACACGCCCAAGCTCGCGGCTTAGTCTGCAGATGTACAAAGACTTTTCTTTACAAACGTGGCAGATTGGGGCCTCGCCCGAATTGTCAGAAGATAGTTTCAATAGATTGCCTTCCCTATAAACTTCGAATTTCTTTGGCTTTGCTGGTGAAAAGTTCCATCATTCGCGCGGCCTGGAGGAACATCCACAGCCAGTTGATTACTCTTTTTTCATTAAACGCTAGATATTTTTCCGCGACCATTTGAATCATCGGGCCATTCCAAAACGGAGATTTGAGAAAGTACTGGCTGGCCATCATGTCCCGCACATAATTGATCAAATCCTCATTTGACCATTCCGGAACGGGCGTAACGAATCCAAGTTTAGATTTCCTGGTGCGCACAGAATCTGGCAACAAGCTGCCAAGGGCCTCCCGTAATATGTACTTCGAATAGCCATTAGCAATCTTATATTCGATGGGGATTGAGAAGGCGTGACAAACCAAACGCCAATCCAAAAAAGGGGCTCTTATTTCAACGCCATGAGCCATTGAAGTGCGATCAAAATTGCGTAAAATGACGGGTAGTGTTTGGTAATGAAAATCAAGATAAAGCTGTTGGGTTATAGGATCAAATTCTCTCAATCTTTCTACGTCTGATTGCCGATTTGCCAAACGCGGGGTCTTGAGTAATATCTTAATGAAGGCTGTACTATCAGTTCCAGGCATACCGTTATAGGCCTCGCGGCCAGGGACAGTCATCTCCTTTAACGTCTCATTATACATTGCCTCGAGTGATGGGTTGTCGACTAATTCAGCGGCTCTAGCAGTCTGATGATGATACCCAGCATAAATCTCATCGGCACCATGTCCGTCAAGAGACACAACTACTCCATTCTGTCGCATTGCCCGATAAGTAAGCCATAACGCACCTAAATTATCCGAGATCGATTCGGAAGCGTAAATAACTTCATCTGAAAAAGCCATTATCTGTGCAGGTTCAATTTGCGTAAAGATACATTCTGTTCCAGTATGGCAAACAACGTCTTCAGCGAACGAACTCTCGTCTTGGTGAGTTCCGTGACATGAGGCATGGAATGCTTTTTGCCAATCACCGGGATAACGTATACCGGCACTTCCTTTTTTGTTCAGTTCAGCGATGGCGCAATGCACAAGACTTGAGTCAAGCCCCCCGCTGAGGGCAGTGCCTACAGGAACGTCGCTGCGAAGCCGTATATTGCAGGCATCCATAAAAAGGTCACAAATTGTTTCACTATTGTTTTCATATCCGTCAATCCGCGGAGGCAGATGGTCTAACGTATTCCACCATCGACGTTGATTTATGCCATGACCGTGGGTAATTCTAATACAATGGCCCGGAAGAAGGCGCCGAACATTACGAATCATTGTCTCTTCAATGCTTTCTGTAATGGCAGGATTGGTTAAGGCAATTCCGACTGGATCTGCATCAAAATCAATGGGTATGAAGTTTAATGCTAGGAAGGTTTTAAGTTCTGAACCAAATGTAAGATTTATCCCATCTGTCCAATAATAGAGTGGTTTAACTCCAAATCTATCACGTGATAGAAACAGCACTTTTTCATGAGAATCCCAAATTGCAAAGGCCCACATACCATTGAAATGGAATTGACAATCTTCGCCCCACTCGGCATAAGCTGCGAGAACTACCTCAGAATCAGTGTTGCTAGAAAATCTATATCCTTTTGTTTCCAGTTCAGCTCGAAGTTCCAAAAAATTGTATATCTCACCATTATAGGTGAGCCAGTATCGCTGATTTTCATAATGCATTGGTTGATGGCCAGCTTCAGTTGTGTCAAGAATTGCGAGACGGGTGTGACTTAAACCTAACCCACCTTCAAGATAGATTCCTCTACCATCAGGACCACGATGGGCTAGAGTTTCATTCATTCTATGAAGGTCGTGTGGATCGACTAATCCTCCATCGCGGAGCCAAATTCCTGAAATGCCGCACACTGCGATTTTCCTAAGTTATTATAATATAGTCATGATTGTTCAGAAGTTTTTTGCCAAGTTGGGAGCAATTGTTCAGATGCCAATAGGTCATCATACATGCTATTAATTTCTCTCACTAAAACACTGGCCGTTTCTGGCTCCCAAATCAGTCGTTGGAATTCTCCAGCGCCCCAAAAAGGCTTACCTTTTTTCAGGCCACTCGCGTGTCTTAAATCTTTCATTCGTGCTGTAGGTTCATCTTGCTCCAGATTGATAACAAGGTATTTTACTATACGTGATAGTGGCCCAATGCACATGGGGCCATTGCTGCCAAAAATATTAAAAGAAGAAGATTCGTATAATGCAACACGAAATGGCAATGATAACACAGCCTCGTTACAAATAACTACATTATTACCTTTAATAGCGCATTCGGTATAGGCGGTTGCGTAATCAGGAATGATAACAAACTTTATATTTCTATGAGATAGTCGTGTGATAGCTTGTTGTAAGATTTTCAGATTGGTATTTCTGGATTTTCCAGACGTTAATTGTCGCAAAGTGACAGTTATTGGGATTCTTGTACCAGAATTCTGTCGCAACCATCGTTCGGCAAATTTTACTTCATCTCCGGGTGCTCTTAAATTGAGAATTTCTTCTATTTTGGTCGTGCCTATCAGATGACGATAGCAAAACAAATCTGCCTCATTGTGCTTGGTTTTGTAAAGTGGTGCGTTTGGATTGTAAAATTGTGGAAAAATACTAACCTGATGTTTGATAATATTAAAATAATCGACGAACATTTGACGATTATCGAATAAATGAATATTACCAATGCAATTTAGGAGACGTGTTGCTTGTATACCAAGGTTATGAATCAGAGTTCGATAGCGCGATGCAAAGTTTTCCTGAATTTCCTCGTTAGCAATTCCGGGCTCAGAGGCATGTGCGACAAAGGCAATATCCATTAATTTGCAGCCTTTTTCAATTCGAAATCGATTGGCGACAAAAAGAAAAACCAATATGTCAAAGGAATAAGGTACTCCAGCCATGTCACATACAACCAGTATGCGTTCGCCAACCGATCCATCAGCTAATTGTCGATCAATTTGCTTCATTCGGTTTGGGTAAAGAACTGAAGCAAATTCTTTGAGTAAGGTTTCAAGTTTTTCCAGGTCTGCGGGGTAATTATTTCGGTGTTGTTTTATTTCTCGTTCAATAGGTGCAATTTTAACCCGAATAATTTCCTCAACTACGCTCTCTTTTTTTTGTTGGAGAAGTTGTTTTAAATCCATGGATACCTTTCTCTATTGATTTTTTTTAAATTAGTATCGCCTGACCTCTTGTCACTCTAATCGGATTTTATCGAAATGGCTATAGAGTATTATTTGTATCGCTTCGAGAATAAAATTTTCAGTAAATTTCATATAAATTCTGAGCCGAGTTAAAATATTTTATTATTTGCTGCTCATGACCGGCAGAGAAACAAATGGCTTATCAATGAGGTGCAGTAAATCCTTGCCAACTTTAATATCAGATTGCACAAAGCGTGCGCCTTTTGGGATATGTTCAACTGTTTTTGATGAATGGATGCCGTTTGTAGAATGGGCCATTACCCAATTGGAAAACTCGTCTACGCTATCACTATTAAAAAAAAGATCAATGGGACTGTTATCCATGATTTCCCATGATTGGTCATTTGGAATCACGTAGGTTTTCTGATTTTCAACGTTTAAATGAGTATGTAAATTACTCTGGTAAAGCGCCAATGCGAACATTCTTGCCATTTTTGTAGCGCAATTTTTTTTCAGATAGGTAACTAATTCCATTATCTGGCATATTCCTAAAATCTGCCTAATTTCACCAATAGCAATTTGTTCGAAATGTTTCCATTTAGGTTCGCTCACTGTCTCTCCGTGGCGACGAGATAATTGGAGAATTGAAATCATATTTTGGGGGTTAGCCTCGAGGTATGCCCATTGTGCTATTCTTAAAAGCCGTTCGTTTTTGGAAACAGGTTTAAAGTTAATACTAGAGAACCCTATTTCATTAATTGATGCTACAGCGAATTCATCCGTATCTTTGGAGTAATAAATTTTTTTTGGGTCTTTTATCGCAGAATTAATCAATCCATGGTCAATTGACCCATCAAACTTATAAGCTGGCGCGTCGGGGCGAAAAAAAATTGGGAATTTGCAAAAACTCGCTGAAACCGTCCCCTCTCCAGGAACTGGCCAATGAAGAAAGTATGGAACATCATGAAGCCATTTGACGCCAGACGTCGTGCTTGATTCATATGGATGGGGATTCTTTAGGGCTAATTCGGAGAGAATTCTTGATGGCGTAGTTATACCACCGCTATTATCGGGGCTAAATTTATTCTTCCATTCGTACATAAAGGATTTAGCATTAACACGTGGTCCATCAATTAAAATGGCACGATAATTACAAGCTGAAATCTCCAGTATTCGTTTTATTGTTCCAGCAGACCAAACTGCATCTGGTGTAATAAAAACTATGCCAGCATTTTCCCCAAACGCATCTCGGATAGCTTGTTCATAAAAAAAAGTCGCTTGGTGATATTTTTCATTAGCGCGAGTGATTTCTGAGCAGAAAAATTGTACTGATATTTTCTTTTCAAGTCTCTTAAATATTTTATGTTGGGAGAGTTTCTCCCGATCTTTTTCGGTCGTGTAAATACTATACTTGGCCTTGGAATGGTCGCTTAAAGCCTCTAAATTTCCTCCTCCTAAAAGACTTGGAATTGATGTATTAATCATATGATTAATGTACCTATTCCCCCAAACGGCTGTTACGATATGGATGGCAATCTCGTTCTTTGGCATTATTTACATAGATCCGAAGTTATAGTTGGGGGTAATAAGAGTGCCCGTAGAAAATTACTGGCTGCTACCTCAGGTTTTTTTAACTGAATCTCAATGCGGGCAAGAGCCTCAATTGCCTCTTGGAAGTTCGGATTCAATTTCAAACATTGCGATAACTCGTTATGTGCTTCACGGTAGTTATGTTTACATTCATGAACGCGGGCTAGATTGAAACGCACAATAGCAGCATTTGGTTTATCTCTAAGGACTTCTTGGAATAACTTCTCGGCTTTGTCAAAATTTCCCAAGTAAAAGTTTAAATTACCAAAATTTAGTCGACATCTGAACGAACGGGGGTTGTGCTTTAAAGCCTTATTATAAGCCAGTATCGCCATGGTTATGTCATCTTTGTCTGTCAACGGGTGTCCCCAGATTAAAGCTCCGTATTGTAGGTTCAAACGTTTAACTCGCGAGTTCATGACCAAATAGTCGCCAAGACTTTCGAAAGCTTTGGTAAATGCTGGCATAGCGGAGGTCACAAAATTCAAATGCTTTATAACGTTATCGAATTGCGATAACGCTTCATAGGCAATTGCCAGAATGTAATGTATGCGCACATCGGTTGTCTTCTCCGCTTCGTGATTAGAAGCAAATTGCGTTAATTCAAAATATTTTTTTCCCCCGGCCATGGTTTCAAGTGATGAGAATAATTTATCATCAAGTACTAAAGTAAGAGCCTGTTCTTGAGGGTCTTTGTTACTAATTTTTTCTTTCTTTAATTGATGTTGCAATTTGTTCAAAGTTAATAGGTGATTTTGGTTTGAAGGTGATAGAGCAATCGCAGAAGTCATGCATTCTGTAGCCTTTTCTAGATCCTCTTTAAGGATATATGAATTTGCAAGTTCTTCGTATCTGGTATCATTAAGGGGTTGCAGTATTGCTGCCCGCGATAATGCTTCAATGCCCTGGTCAAGAGCTCCCGACTCTACGGCTATCACTCCTAGGGTTTGCCAAAGTTCCCAAATATCGGGTGTTACTTTTAAGGCGGCATGCAAGTCGTCCATTGCTTGGTTTGCATCCCCCGCACGATAAGTTGCCGCTGCCTGATTAATTGTTATTTCAAATTCTGGCATTGTAGATCTCAATAATGGGCACCAATTCAATTACTCCTTATGGGATTTGTCCTAGGTTACCTTTAATTTGTCAGGAGTTTAACGACAAGGCTTAGGCATATGGTCAATAATTCCCTATTATTAGTTCTCGAGAGTAAGGTAGTTTTAAATTCATTGGTTTAAGAGGCGCTTTTTTCTAGTTTGAGTCCAATTATTAGTTCAGATATTCCTGTAAGATTCTATCGATTTGCGCGCAACGTTTCTCCCCGGTATGGTCCCGAAGTGTTCGCGCTTGACCAGCTCTGGCAATATTATGGCGTGCATTTGGGTTTTCTTTAAGAAACTTTACTTTTTCAAGACAATCATCGACTGAAGTGTAGGTAACAACTTCACTATCTGGTACGAATAAATCCCCAATATTGTGAGATTCTTCTGTCATTAAGCAAGTCCCAATTCCCGTGCTTTCAAATAATCTCATATTTGCAGATTCGCCACGTGTCAGATTAGTGTGAATATTAAATAGGATATTAGATCGACTGAGCAAGTCATACATTTCCAAACCGAATACTGGCGGCTTACACTTATCAGGTAATAATTGGCAGAGTGGCACAAAGGGTACGAGAGGATCGCTTTCTTTTTCTCCTGTGTCAGCAATTACGTAAGTCCTAAACTCGTCCATAACTTCTGAACTTATTTGCATAGTTGAAATATACTTTGAAATATAGACTTGATACATATCCATATTCCCACTTTCTTTAACTTGTCCCTCAAATTTTTTGAGTAGGAGGCGCAGTAATGACCAGTCCAGCTTATGAACGTGTGGTAGGCTATTTTGGTTGTCATTTACCCAAGCACATAGATCAGACCGCATAATTAACTCTGCCAAAGCCCAAAATCGGTTAGAGAAATTGTGATGATACCCAAACCCCGATGAACCAACAAAAGTAAATTCATAGCGTTCCGTATCCAAGGGTTTATAGGTCTTGAGTTCCTCGAGAATTGCGGTATCGAAACCATGATATACTAGATGAGTAGTCATTCCTTTTTCACTGTAGCGCTTTTGCAAATGTGGCACGCCAACAAGCAGTAAATCGAGCCCAGATATTTGCCGATCATGAGCATCGATACCAGCAAATCCAACAACCAATTTTACAAATGGGTAACGTTTTTTTACTTCGTCGGCAAATCCCATAGGCGTTGATACCAAGGAGTGCAAGTAAACAACTTCGGGCCGATAATCAGCTATCTGAGCAAACAAAATCTCAGTATCCCAATTTTCCTCATCATATAATTCTCCCTTGTCACGCGCCCATGCCTTTTGGGCGGGCTCTAGATCAAAAACAACCTCCATGATTTCATGTCCCAGGGCCCTCATAGAAACGGCGAAATAATTCGAATAACTGGTTTTATCAGCGAAAAATCGGGAAAGTTGAGTTTCGAAAGATTGATCGATTAGGGTCGGATCCTTTTGGTAGGCTGAATCTAAAATATTTTTGTATGAAGCATGCCATAATCTAAAGATTTTTTGCGAACGTGACAAAGTTAACTACTTTCATTGCACTTTTTTCTGTTAATATATTAGGATTATGCGTTTTAGGTGTCAAAATACTATTGTCAGGTGAAATCCTTTGGTCACGGTGCCTCCTCCGGGAATCAAACTAAACCGCTATTTGAAACTAATACTTTGAGAATATTCTTTGAGAAAAAGTATAACCTTTTGGGTTATTGAATCAAAAAAAACTGCAAGTTTTTCGTACTGTTCTCGGATTTCCGAGGGGTTTAAATTATTTGCCTCGGCATTTTGGGCGTTTTGTTTTAGTCGTTTATAATTTGTGGCCAAATCTGGGAGATCAAGCCTCGAAATTTCTTTATTGCTGCTTGCACTATGTTTAGTGGCTGCTTCTTGATCCATGTTATGGATAATAAATTGGACGAATAAGTCATTAAATATAAAAAAACTATCGTCGCGATCTGTTGGATGCGATATGTGGCGACCAATTGGCTCAGCCAACAATTTTACTGAATAGCCGGCTAAAAGCGGAGCGAGGGGGAACCAATGGTCCCAGAATGGCATGCCGAGACAAAATTTTTCCTCCCCCCAAATATGCAGAAATTTTCGATCGAAGAAGAAGTAATCAAAACCAAAAGGGTCAATACTCCCACTTTTATCATTCAATGATCTAACTTCTAACCTGGGTCCATAAACAAAGCTGTTTTTGGCGTTTTTATGTAGAAATGAAGCAAGTGAATCAAAATTATCCAAATAAATATCAGAATTTATAATTCCAAATACAACATCATCCCGTTGGGCAAAATTTTGTAAAATATCAGAAATGAAAATCACGGGGCGGCCTGTAAAATAGTCGCCAGTTCGATGTACTTGAATAAACATGACATCCGGAAAATCACGTTCTAGCAACGAAACTTCTTCTGTATTGTTAAAAGATACCACAGAAAGGCCGGCATCTTGCCAAGTAGCAATAGCTTCTTGTTGAATTTTAATTCGGCGAGCGGGGACAATACTAGTTCCGACGGTTAGAGAGTATTTTGTTGTTTTAGGCATTTTCGCTTTCTTGTTTTTTTCTCGTTAATATGGACATGGGGGTTAAAGTTTCTTTAAGCTCCATTGTAAATGAGGATAGAAATTTTGGCTTTAGGCTCTATTAAGCTTATAATTATGCCTGAGGTCCATTTTTATTTTAATACAACCTTTTGGTCGTATATAAAAATACTGATGGTTTTTAGCCAGCCTATTTGTCTAAAAAGAGAAATCTCTTTAATCAAATCGTAGCGGAAAGGAGATTAGACTTTGCGAATCAATAGTATTGGATTAATTACCTTAAATTGTCCTCACCTTAAAACCGAGCAGGTTACTCGTGTATTACATGCTAAGGGGCGATATGAAATTACTCTTTTTGCATTACCCTGGTCTGATCGAAAGTCCAGAACACCAATATTTGATCATCGCCCCTCTCAATTTAAGGGTTCAACAATGGTGGATATGGCAGCGGAATTGGGCATTCAATATTCGGCTTTATCTTATGATTCGGATATAAAAAGTGGATTGGATCTCTATATTATTTTATCAGGACAACTATTGTCCGATATTTTTGTCACTGATAATCGGGTAATTAATTGTCACGCAGGTATTATTCCAATTGTACGTGGGCTAGATGCTTTTAAATGGTCAGTTTACGAGTGTTTGCCACTCGGTGTTACGCTTCATGAAATAAATAAAGATATTGATTCTGGTACTATTTATAATATTGTCCAAACTCCAGTATATAAAACGGATAGCTTGGAAGTATTGGCTCAACGTCATTACCAGAATGAGATTGATGTGTTATGCAATTTTGATTACCATATGTCAGTTCAGAGCAATAAAATCTCCGCGTATCAATCAAAAGCAGTAAGAAAGCGCATGCCGCCGAATACGGAAAAGATTATGATTAATAGTTTTGGCGCATATATGAAGGAATATGCGATTTAAATTTTTGCCAATATTTCTAGCAAAGTCGAGCTTACTTTATTGACTTGAGTTTGCGTCATTTCTGGAAAAATAGGTAGTGATAACACTTCCGCTGATGCTTCCTCACTGTTGGATAAAGAAGTATCAGAATCGACATAGTGAGAACAGGCAGGTTGTTTATGGCAAGGTATGGGATAATGAATGCCTACACTGATATCTGTTTTTGCGAACTCAGTAATAATTTTATCTCGATGGGCCAGTCTTAAGATGAATTGGTGGTATACGTGGTCCCCGCCCGGTCGTACCTCGGGTAAAGTAATTCTATCCGCACTTGATAGGTTTTCACGATACCAGTCAGCTATTTGTATCCTAGCTAAATTCCAGTCGTTTAAATATCTTAACTTTACCCTTAAAAGAGCAGCCTGTAATCCATCTAAACGCGAGTTTGTGCCTAAGAATTCATGCTTATACTTATCTGATCTACCATGATTAAGACGCATGTTTATTTTTTTTGCTAATTCTTTATGCTTAGTAAAAATAGCCCCACCATCACCCAGGGCACCAAGATTTTTTCCTGGGAAAAAGCTAAAACAAGCTGCATCTCCCCAGCCTCCAGGTCCCATGCCAAGCCATTTGCTGCCATGGGCTTGAGCTGCATCTTCTATTACTTTAAGTGAGTTTTCTCCTGCTATTTTCATAATTTGATCCATAATAGCCATTTGGCCATATAGGTGAACCGGTAAAATAGCTCGGGTGTTGGGGGAGATAGCTTTTTTTAAAGCATTTACATCCATGGTAAAGCAGTCTTTCTTGATATCCACCATAACCGGTTTATATCCCGCGTTAACGATAGCTTCGATGGTGGCAATAAATGTAAAAGAAACTGTAATAATTTCTTCAGAACCATTTCCGGGGCCAAGTATTCCGATTATGGATAGCGTTAACGCGTCAGTTCCGCTACCACATAATGCTACATACCCACCACCACAGTAGTCAGCAAATTCTTCCGCAAATAGTCCATGGTCCTCTCCACCAATAAAACTACTTTTATTAATACATTTCTTGATAGCGTTATCGAATTCAGTTCGATGTGCTGAATATTGGGCCTTAAGGTCAACGAGAGGAATTTGGGCCATACAACTTTTGCCTTAGGTTATTAAATCCACTTCGACAGCACTACCATTATTTCTTATTGAAGTTGCCATGGCTTCCATAACGGCCACGGTCTGGGTGCCGTGCGAGCCATTAGTTAAAGGCTCTCTATTATTTATAATACAAGATATGAATTCAGTAATTTCGTTAGATAGTGGTTCCGTCATACGGAAATTCGGTATCACCGTATCACCAGCGCGTAATCTGGAGCGGAAGTCTGTGATATCTTCCGGAGCGTCGTTATACCCATCTTCGACACTTTTATCATATATTTGGATCATACGGTCTGCCTGAGTATCATCATAAACTAACATTTTTTTACTGCCGATGATGACCATTTCCCTACATTTTTGGGGATCGAGCCAAGACAGATGAAACTGAGCCGTTCGTCCACTCGGATAATCGAGTTGTGAAAAACAAACCTCCGGTAAATCGCGTTGGGGGTTTGCATACTGTAAACCCCGAGCCGTGACTTGCATCGGAATTTCATCTAACCAATAATTAACGATCGATATATCATGAGGTGCCAGTGTCCAAAGTACGTCGCTGTCTTTTCGGAATTGTCCAAGATTTAGGCGGCGACTATAAATGTAATAAATTTCACCCAACTCATCAGATTCGATAATGTCTCGAATTTTTATAACAGCATTATTATAAAGAAATGTATGCCCCACCATGAGTTTTATATCTTTTACTTTAGCGGCAGCTAGTAATTCCTTCGCATCTTTAGTCGAAGTAGTCATTGGTTTTTCAACAAGTACGTGTTTGCTTGCAAGAATTGCAGCTAGTGAATGTTCAAAATGTAATGATGAGGGGGTTGAGACTACGATAGCATCGACCAGTGAATTATTTAAAATATCTTTAAATTCGCTAACTGGTACAGCATTATATCGCTCAGCAACGTTTTTCGCAGACTTTATATTTGCATCGCAGATATGTGTTAGTGTCACATTAGGATTGTTGGCCAAGACACGGGTTAAGTTTACTCCCCAGCGTCCAACTCCAATCTGAGCCACAGAAACTTTTTTATCATTCATAAATAACGGTACCAATAAGTATAATACTATAAATTACTAACATGGCCGTAAATGGTAAATAATCAATCGATATCTTTATTTAATATTTTTTTATTAAGCTTATAGTTAATTTTTAATGAAAGGCGAAAATAGACGCTTGCATAACCACCAACATTACTCACTTAATATGAGTTAGGAAGGGTTCCTCACTGGTGCAATTTCTGTTCTTAGCTTGGCTTGGATCCTATAAATTACACTGATAGAACTCAAGAATATTTCCCCAAAAGATTATCACATTTTGAGTAAAGTATAAGTGATAGAAGAAATTACAAGTTTGGTGGTATTTTGTTACCGAGGGAACAAGAACATTCAAGAAAGTTAAATACGCCTCACTATGCTCCTATAACCGTTAAAGTCAGTATCTTATTCAGATGCATAAATCTACCGCCGGATTTGTATAGAATACTTCAAACAAAGTTGTACCTTAAACGGTGGGATGTTATTTTTGAATAGCTTATAGGTTAAATTTTGGGAACTCATCAATAATTTGTTTATTAGAAATTTCTGGGATACGATAGTTTAATAATCAATCCATAGCATTCGACTGATTATAGAGTGTAAAACCTGAAAATAAATGAGATACAGGAGGCACAAGGATTGTTGGGGGAATGGAAACGCGATGCAATCAAAAGAAAAACTAGAAGAGGTAATTGATTATCTAGTAGAGCGTTTCTCGCATGAATTTTCTGGTGACAAAATTTTACAATTTCCCAAGTTTGATTTTGATTATGATCCTGAAGATCCCGATTTAATTAAAAATTCTGCCGAAGGCTTAATTAAATGTGGATGTGTTATATTTAGAAACTTTATGCCAAGCAATGAAGCAAGAGTATTAGAGAAAGAATTTTCTGCCTTTGCAAATTCCGTCAAAAATGAAGTTGGCCGTGATGACGATGATATAGAAAAAGATTATTTTATATTATGTGGCAAAAAATCTAAGTATAAAAATATTAAAGACTTGGTGGGAGTTGGGAAACCTACAATCCAAACCTCCAAAATACATAATGAAGGTATGATTCAGATATTTAATATAGATAATTTGTTTGTTAAATATCGCAAGACTCTGGAAATGTATGGGCGTCATAAATTCGTCCTGGATGTTTTGACAATGGATGATGGTCCGTATTGTTATGCTGCCGGTACGTATAATGAAGAGAACGTTCACACATTAAACCAGGAAATTAATAAGATTTATAATCGTGGTGATCTAGTATTCTCTCCTTTCAATAAGGATCGTGTGATTCCCCTTTTAGGGAAAAAAGAAGGCCTAATTATTTCATTTCAGAATGGCGCTCACTAGGGGCAAAACCAGAAACTCGGACACCACAGAATGATGCTTGTTGGCAATCTTTGGCAAACTAAATTAACTAAACCAAAGGAATGGGTTGTATCTTGTGCGGAATAGCAGGTTATCGAGTTAACCGGGAAGTTGCTCCGAACGCTCTAAATTATATGATGGGTGAAATTGTTCATCGTGGCCCAGATGACTACAAAGTATATAATTGTCCTGGATATGCCGTCGGTACTCGCCGTCTAAGTATCGTTGATATTGAGCATGGCTTTCAACCTTTTTTTAATCGGGATAAAACTGTCGTCGTGAACATTAATGGCGAAATTTATAATTATTCTAAATTAAGGTCATTAATGGAAGAAAAAGGTGCTGTTTTTCGCTCAAATTGTGACGGAGAAATTATTGGCCATCTCTATGATATTTATGGAGAAGAATTGTTTGGGCTTCTTGAAGGAATGTTTTCAATCTCTCTGTGGGATAAGAATAACCAAAAGCTAATCCTCGCTCGAGATATTCCGGGAGAAAAGCCTCTATACTACTCTAAGTTAGGGCAGTCTGAAGTAGTATTCGCGTCGGAACTGAAAAGTTTAACTAAATTTCCGGGCCTTGATTTATCTCTGAACCGGCGCGCAGTCTGGGATTTACCAACATTCTTATGGATCCCTGAACCCGATACAATCTATCAAAACATACGTGCACTTGAACCTGGTAAACTATTGATTTGTGATGCTAGCGGTATTTCAATTCGCTCTTATATCCCGATTTGTGATTTTGGAGTTTTTGGACATTTAAGTTGGAGTGATAAAAAAGCCTACGTTCGAGATATAGTAACCCAAGCGGTAGAGAGCCGTCTACTGGGGGATGTGCCCATAGGTTGTTTTTTGAGCGGAGGTTTGGATAGTTCCATTGTTGCCGCAATAGCATCAAATAAAATATCAGATTTAAAATCCTTCAGTGTTGGATTTGATGATATAATTGATCCATATCATGGTTTTACCGATGAGACCGAATACGCTGAACATGCCGCCAGCGCAATTGGAACTATACATCAATCCGTTTATATAACTTCAGATAGCTGCCGAGATGATTTTGAAAAATTTTGTTATCATTGCGACCAGCCTTTTGCAGTATCTTCTGGTTTTGGGGTCATGGCGGTCGCGCGCGCCGCATCAGAAGTTGGCGTGAAAGTACTGTTAGGGGGAGATGGCGCAGATGAGTGCTTTGGTGGATATTCTTGGTATCAATATTTAGATAATAAACGCTATAGTCCTGTACCTCCGCCCGATGATTCTAATGCTATTTCATTCCAAAATTTTGGTGTCCCTTTGGAAGAGAGACTCGAGGCGATTTATAGTTATCCGCCAGAAAAACAAGCGTGGGCTTGGCATTATTACGCTTCCGAAACCGAAAAGGCAGCTTTGTTCAGCGAAGATATATCGGCGTTTGGCCGGTCTTCGGTTGAAATGTTTAATTCTTTTAAGAAAAAAGGACAGGGAAATCCAGTCGATTTTGTCAACCATGACCGAAATTTTTATTTACCAAATGAGATGTTAACAAAGTTGGATCGTATGACAATGGCCTTTTCAGTTGAAGGTAGATCACCCTTTGTAGCATCAGGAGTTATGAATATTGCAGAACAATTAATTTATTCCGAAATGATTCAACAAGGCGTGAACAAGAAACTACTCCGCGACGCCTTTGTAAGTATATTGCCGGATGAAGTCATTTGTAGGCCTAAACATGGTTTTAACGTGCCTATTGACCACTGGTTGAAGGGAGACTGGTCCGATATGTTTGATCACACGTTTAGTGAGGTTTCAGCGCTAGCGAGGAATAATTTTATTTCTAAAGATGCTTCCCGAATTGCCAGGACTATGCTTGCCGATCCTTTTCGATTGAACGGTCATACTTTATTCTGTTTTATGGTATTGAATCATTGGTTGGAGCGTAATCCTTGGAACTAATTGCCGAAATTGGGCAAAATCACGGTGGTGACATGAAAGTAGCTCTTGATTTAATCCACCAGGCCAAAAAAAGTGGTGCCGATGTAGCTAAGTTTCAGCTTTATGATGCACGTCAAATATTCACGCCTGAGAATAATAAATGGTATGACTACAACCTAAAAACTGAGCTTTCACGTGAACAACTTAAGTTACTGTTTCATGAATGCAAAAAGGTCAACATAGAATTTATGGCTTCGGTATTTGATGAAAAACGATTGGGCTGGTTGGAGGATTTGGGGGTTGCTAGATACAAAATCGCATCACGGTCTATAAAAGATTTAGAACTATTAAACGCAGTCGCTTCGACAGGTAAGCCAATGGTCGTGTCGTTGGGAATGTGGGAGGGGCATGAATTCCCGAACATTAGTTCTAAAAACAATGTTGAATACCTTTATTGCGTATCGAATTATCCAACTGAATTAGTTGACCTAAATCTCGCTCAAGTGGATTTTAATAGATACGCGGGCTTTAGTGACCACACACGAGGTATTTCGGCGGCAGTTACCGCTTTCTCGAGAGGTGCACGCATTGTTGAAAAGCATTTTACACTAGATCGGGAAAGTCATGGTCCCGATCACGTATGCAGTATGGAGCCGGCGGAACTTGCTTGCTTAGCAGCGTTTAAATCAGATTTGAATTCAATTTTATAAAATTGTTTTTGTTACATTCCTTTGGAATAAATAAATATGCACATAAATCCAAAAATATCCGTTTACATGCCTACATTCAATCAGGCCCGATATTTGACTGATGCTATCGAGAGTGTTCTGCGCCAAAATTATACAAGTTGGGAGTTAATCATTATTGATGATAATTCTGAAGATAACACTCAGGAAGTACTACAGCGATATCGCGGTACTCCCAATATTTCGATTTACAAAACCGATGGGATCAAACTGCCTGCGGTTTGTAATTTTGCAATCGCTAAATCTCAAGGTGAGTATATCATTCGTTTGGATGGTGACGATATTTTCGATGAAAATATATTGTTGGTTTTAGGCAGCCATTTGGACAAGAACGAGGACACAGTATTAGTGTTTCCGGATTATTTCTTGTTGGATGAAAATGGAAATATTCTTTCGCATCAAAGACGGCGGCGGTTGCATAGAGATAACCATTTGATGGAGGTCCCACCAAATGGTGCGTGCATGCTTATCCGAAAATCAATTTTTAAAGAAATCGATGGCTACCGTGAAGATCTTGGTGTGCAGGATGGTTTTGATCTTTGGACACAGGTCCATACTAAGTATAAATGCGATAACGTTAATTTGCCTTTATTTTATTATCGGCGTCATGATCAAAACACAACTAATAATGCGAGTGTAATTTTTGGGGCTCGCCGCAAAATTAAACAAGACTCAGCAGCTGAGTTATTGGAAAATGTGCGTCCGATTTCGGTCGTGATTCCTTGCCGTCAACATTATGATTTTAAGGAGGATTTATGGAAGGTCGAGCTCGGAGGGGAGACTTTACTCAAACGAGATTTAAAGGTTTGCCTGAAATCAAAATTATTTGATAGTGTGATAGTTACTTGCGACAATCCAGAGGCGGAAGATTGCGTAAGGGAGTTTTCCGATTCAAGGCTGAGTTTCAAACCTCGTTCGCGCGAAAGCACGATCCAGTCAACAAGTATGGCAATTACTTTGGAGAAGATCGTTAGTGAATTGGACGCCGATTTAAATGGTGTTACATTAATACGCTACATTCAGACTCCTTTTGTGACTGTGGATATACTGGAAGAAGCTGTGGCTACGCTTGTACTTGCGGGTGCAGATTCAGCTGTAGCGGTAGAAGTGATTCAGCGTCAATTGTATAGACGTTCGGGCCACGGACTTGAGGCTATTAATATTAGGGGGGAGCTTTCATCTGACTTCGATACACTCTATCGCGACGCATCTACCTGTGTTGCGACACGAAATAAATATTTTTCCCGGGGTAATATAATTGGCCCTTCGGTAGTGGGATTCGAGGTAACTGAGAAAGAAAGTTTGTTTATCGGGTCTGAAATTCAATATAAATTAGCGGAGTTGCTCTTAGAACTTAAAAAAAATAAGAACTTCGTTATATAATACTCAAACTTAAATTAAATTTCATATCCTTTATAGGCAATCACATAACTGGAAAGGATGGGGATATAACTCGTACTTTTCATAATATTGATTCTAATTTATTTAATTGGTATTTATTCCGAAATATTTACCGTTGAACGCTATCTAAAATACACTGGTTTTAAAATTTATTTTAATTTTGGCATTTGCTAAGAAAATTTCGGCTATGTATGAAGTGACGTTGGGTGCCTGGGGGTATTAGTTATTGAGAATAGATGAATTTTTGGATTTTTCCCTTCGTGTGCGACCAATTCTTTGTATCGACCATAATGGAAGGGCGGGAAATGGTTTTTTTCAAACGATATTTGACCAACACTCTGAAATATTAACCTGTCCGTGGGTTCACTACGCACACTCCTATGCCATATCTGGTTTGGGGGAACGTGAAATTGATGCGAAAGATGCTCACAAATATTGGATAGAAAATAGCTACTTCAAATATATATTCAATGATCTCGATGAGAAATTATCAGCCGAAATTATTAAGTTCGGAGGAGATCCCAATGCGCCCATTAACCGCGATATTGCACGCAGTGTATTCAAAGATATAGTCCTGTATCATGAGAGAATTACGCCCAAATTATTAATTTTGGCGTCTTATTTCGCTTATGCCCATTCAGTTGGCCGTGACTTGTCTGTGGTCAAATTTGTCTTGTTGACGGATGCCATATCTTTGCGGACAGAAAACTGGTTCGATGGAATTAGTGGAAAAGTGGTAGATTATGTTATGGATAATTATTGCGAACCAGTGGTGATTCAATTACAAAGGGACCCCCGGGCTGCGTTTGCATCCAGTGTTCATCAATCTGTGAATGAACTATCTAACATGTATGGCATCCGATTTGGGAATTATTTTCGACGACTAATTCGCCTGATAAATCTCGATTTGGATACTGGCTTTGACAGTATATTTGTATTTGGCACTTGGATTGTTTATTTCCGAAAAACGTTTGAGGCAATTGAAGCTGTAAAATCAAGGTACACCGGTAAGATACTTGTCATTCGCAACGAGGATTTAAATTTAAATTTTATAGAAACTGTAACAAAATTTTGTGATTTTCTGGGGGTGGAATTATCAGAGCAGTGGAAAAAACCCAAAGAATTTGTTCCTACCATGTTGGCGATGCCCTGGAAGGGAACAGGCGCTTACAATAATGCTTATCAAAAGTTTCATTATGGTCCCCTTCCAAATGATACCGATATTGCTTCTCAATCTGTAATTGGGCCTAATTCTTATGTGACACAACGTTGGCGAAAACGGTTGTTGCCGACAGAAATTTTTTTGATCGAATGGTTATTAGAAGACGAGTTTCGAGCTTACGATATTCAGCCTCTTTACCTCAATCTAGAAAAGCGACAAACACTCAGATTTATATTAAATGCATTTATCCCATTAAGTGGAGAATTACCAACCCTCAAATGGATAAAAAATGGAAAATTTGCTGGTGGAGTAGGGGAAGTTCTTAATAGACTGTTTTTCGCAATTACTTATTCACCATTTTATGTCGTAGCCCGCGTGGCTTTATTCCGCCTCGCCTTTGGGCGTTTTTCTCTTTCCAATGGTCGTCATGCAAAACGATAGTTTCCTTCGATAATTTTTGATTTAACCACTGCTAATTTATCCGCTGGCATAACTTCGTGGTAGTGTCCACTGGCCTGTTGAATAGCATCATGGATTGTGAAGCCATCTAATAGTAATTTGATGGCTCTAACATGGACGTCCGCTTCATGAAAGAATGCCTTCAAACGAATTTCTGAGTAATCTCGGATACCTGTAGTATCCAATCCAATACACTCAATGATGGGTCCCGTATCAATTCCAGAATCAATGAAATGGCTAGTTGAGGACAGTTTCTCGTCATTATAAATAGCCCATTCAACAGAATTGCAACCGCGGTATTCTGGAAGCTTTCCAGGGTGCGAATTGATAACACCAACCGAAGGAATGGTAATTATTTCATTTTTTAATATTCCGCTGCCGCCTTGGATAATTATATCGGGTTCAAGGGATTTTATTAGTTCAAGCGTGGATACGTCATGGAAGTTTTGCACAATAAAAAGCGGTATGTTTAATTCGGCCAAATCCGAAAGGTGGAGACCATGATGATTATTCGTGTAAGCCCAATGAATTTGGCGGCTTTTCTGATTTGCTTTGGTCCCTTTGGTGACCATAGCTTTTACGTAGATGCCAATTTTTGATAGGCGGTGAACCACTTCATTGCAGTAATAGTGATCGAATGTTGAAATGGTAATAATGTTCATTAAATTCGCTTTCTACCAGCGATTATCATTTTTTCTGATTTTCCTTGAATATACTCTTTACCGCTAAAGTCGGACCAAATTCCGGCAAACTCAAAATTTGGTGCAATTAGGTCTTTCATGTCATTGGCGTTGTATACTTTGAAAAACTCCAATTTGTCGATAATATCTCCGCTTTCTCTATATTGATAGCGGCTCTGGACTTTCATCAATTCGCGTGCTTCATCCCAGTGGTAGTTGTAAATCGTTGATTTAAATCGATCCGATTTTTTATTTTTCTTTGTCTTTGTAACACTACCATTCTTAATACATTCAGCGATAATAGAAGGGATCACACTAACTTCTATGAGAAGTATACCATTCCCCACCAATGTTCCTGAAATCTTATCGACAATCTTGCTGGGATGTGAATTGTTTTTGTCAAAAAGGTAAGCAAGAGTATTGTCCAATACTGTACAAATGTTGAATTGGTTCAATGCAAAATTCGAGGATCTTATATCACCCAGTATATTATCTATTTCAGTATATCCTGCTTGGATTTTCCATTCCTCTGCAAAATGATGCCGAGCAGGTGATGAATCAATTCCTACACCACGGGATAGGAAACCTCTTTTTGAAAGTGCATACAACAAACAGGAACTCCCTGAACCCACATCAAGAGCAACAAAAGGTAATTCAGCCGAAAATTGATTCTCAATAAAAGTAACGGGTTCTGACACGGCTGTTAGCCTTTCTACCCGATATCGATTGATTTCGTCAGTGTTATCAAAGAGTGTTAGATCTTCGACATTCTCATAAGCTTTAATGTTTATCGAAGAAAGTCCAGAATGTGGCATCATGGGCTTTGACTCAGTGTTTTTGGTCCAACGAAGGAACATGATCGAGTTTACTTTGTCGAAAATTTAGTCCTGCATTTAAAAGTTCGGATTTAATATTCAAATAACTGAGTTCTGAGAAGTTGTAAATACTTCCCCCAGCGACGGCGGATGCGCCTCCATCTATAATGCCTGAAATAAAATCGTGCGTCTGACCGGCTCCTCCGGCAGCTATAACTGAAATGCCGACGGCATCGGTAACACTGCGGATAACATCCACATCATAACCACTACATGTTCCATTTTTATCAATGGAATTTATTAGGATTTCTCCTGCGCCTGAGTTCTCTGCTTGTTTTGCACAATCCAATACACTCATTTCGGTAGCATTTTGACCACATTCGGTGAATACCATTTTTTTATTATTCTCTAAGGTTTTAAAATCAATAGAGACTACAATAGCCTGAGAGCCAAAAGATTTTGCACAGCTTGTAACAAAGTCAGGGTTTTTATGAGCTTCAGTATTTATTATCAGACGGTCAGCGCCATTTCTTAGCATATTTTCAGCTTGCTTTAGACTGCTTATACCGCCACCGACGGCCATTGGTCCGAAGTTAGCAGAAGAGAGTGATTCTAGGTGGTCAAGTAATCTCCCTCCTCTTGGGCCGTAAGACCGCATATGGGGGTTTGCGGAGATATCCAAGTATATCAACTCATCGACATCCCATGATATCAAGCGGTTGAACTGTATATGTGGATCGCCAAGTTTTTGAAAAAACTGGAATTGTTTGCTACGAACCAACCATCCGTCCTTAAACAGTAACATCGGTATTAGTCTGTGTTTAACCATAAGTTTACCATGTATCCTCGTAACAATTAGTCTTTCGCGCTTAAAAAACGCGAGAGAATCCGGAGACCCGGCGCTTGACTTTTTTCTGGATGGAACTGCACGCCAAATATATTACCATTTTCAATTGCCGCAACATTAGATCCGCCATAGTTAAACGTTGCAGCAATATTTGATTCTGCTATGCCGGTGCAACAATATGAATTGTTAAAATAAAAACAACTTGAGCTTTCAATATCTTCGAATAGGGTCGCGTCTATTTTTGTCTCGACGGTATTCCAGCCAATATGGGGTATTTTTATATTTCCCGATTGTTGGAAGCGTTCGGCTCGGCCTTTTATAAGCCCCAATCCTGTCGTCGTCCCGAATTCATTTCCTGATTCCGTCAAAAGATGCATTCCAAGGCATAGGCCCAGAATAGGGATGCCGCGATCTGATTGTCTCTTAATTTCTATATCTAGCTTAGTTTCATGCAGAATTTCCATCGCGGTTCTATAGGCGCCAACTCCTGGTAAAACAATGTGTGTTACGGTTCGAAGGTTACTAGGTGAATCTATTACTACCGTTTCGGCCGAGACGCGAACGAACGCTGCAGAAACAGATGCTAAATTCCCTGCTCCATAGCTTATGATTCCAACTCTTCTCATGTCTAAACTTTATCGAAGGATACGCAACAGAAGGGTACCACATCAACCATCGGTGCGCCAAGGATTATCCTGTTACCCTAACTAATCACCCTCATAGGGTAAGAGATTGAGCAATCCTGAATAATGTCGCCCTTGTAAAATTAGCCAACAATTTGATAGTGTACCATTCTGAGTCATTTGCGGTACTTGAAAATGGAAGATACTGGCGACTTCAAAATTTTACTTGTGGATCTAACGCTTTACTTGATTTGACTTTGTGGTGATTAACTCAATAGAATTTTTAAAATAATATAAATTCACTTAGTACACTTAGATTTTTATGGAATATTGCACCCTCTGTGTTATGCCACTTAATAGACCCGGCCTCAAAGTTAATCCGGCCGGAGAGTGTGGGGCCTGTCAGTGGCATGCAGAAAAAAAGTCAATTGATTGGAATGAGAGGCTCCATGATCTTAAGTCAATAGCACGTTGGGCACGTGAAGAGAAAATGAATGGCCCTTGGGATTGCGTGGTTGGAGTTAGTGGTGGTAAGGATAGTTTCTGGCAAGCGCATTTTATTAGAGACGAATTAAAACTGAATCCCTTGTTGGTCCAGTTTGCAGCTTCGGATGGCACAGAACTTGGGCGGCGTAATCTTGAAATGCTTGTAAACAATGGATTCACATTAATCAGTGTACAGCCAAATCCGCAAGTAGCCAGGAAATTAGCGCGCAAGTCGTTCCTTACTTATGGCAATACCCAGAAATATTCGGAATTTGCGTTATTCAGTGCTCCATTCAAAACAGCAATTTCCTACAATATACCTGTTGTATTTTTTGGCGAAAATCCTGCCCTAGAGGCGGGAGATAAGACTGCAACATTTGACGGCTGGGACGCCCGGGGAATTAGACATAATAATACTCTGGACGGTGGGCAACAAGAAATTTGGTTGGGGGATGGAGTGACCGAAAAAGACTTACTGCCGTATACCTTCCCTTCCGAAAAAGAATTAGAACGATGGGGGGGTAAGGCCATTTATATGGGGTATTACCTAAATTGGTCGGGATATAACAATGCAAAGTTCTCCCTATTAAAAGGGTTTAAGCCGATCGAAATGAGACCCGAAGACATAGGGTGCCATATATTCCACAATAGTCTGGATTCTAATAATGGTGGAATACTGAATCCTGTGCTTAAGCATATAAAATTGGGATTTGGGAATGCGACCGAATTTAGTTGCTACGATATTCGCGAGGGTCGTCTAACGCGCATGGAAGCTATCAATCTCGTGCGCCATCTGGACGGTAAGTGTCATCCAAAATATGTTAGGGATTTTTGTACTTGGGTTGGCCTCGAGAAAGAAGAGTTTTGGGGCATAGCAAATTCTTTTCGCGGCCCGATGTGGCGTCAGAAAAATAATGATTGGTGCCTCATTGATCCAATCTGGGAAATAGAGAGTGTGGATGATATTGATGTTCGGTCCATTATTTTAAGTTTAAATAATGATCTAATGCCTGGATTAGTACCGAATTCTGCGAATTCATAAAGCTTTAACGCTAGGAATTAAAAGTGAACAAAATACAATATTGTTCGAGATGTCTTTATCCTTCCAACCATCCCTTTGGCATATCTTTTGACACGGAGGGTATCTGTACAGGTTGCCGAATACATGAGGAAAAAAATACAATCGATTGGCTTAGTCGTAAGCGAGAATTAATGGAAATTCTTAATGCTTACCGTGAGGTAAATAATTTGAATTATGATTGTATAATTCCGGTAAGCGGCGCTCGGGATTCGTTTTTCATTGTTGATCAAATTCGTAATGTATTTGGTATGCATCCGCTTTTGGTAAATTATAATAGGCACTACAACTCACCTTCTGGGCTATATAATATATCACTTTTACGCACAACATTTGGTTGTGATTTAATGACCGAGACGCTGGCACCTGACCTTTCCCGGCGAATAAGTCGTGCGACTCTTGAAAAATTGGGTAGTTTTCATTGGCCGTACATCGCGGGTTCAACGGTATTCCCAGTCCAAGTGGCTATTCGTATGAATATTCCGCTAATAATTTGGGGGGCTCATCAAGGGCTTGACCAAGTAGGCATGTATTCACACTTGGATAATGTGGAGATGACACGCCAATATCGCAGGGAACATGATTTAATGGGACTTGAGCCCGAGGATATGGTTGGTGAAATACAGAGCTTAAGCGAGCAAGACTTGTCCCCTTTATTTTATCCTTCAGATCATGAACTACTGCGCATAGGAGTAAGGGGTATTTACCTCGGAAATTATGTCCGTTGGGATACAAAAGAGCAACATGAAAACATGGGAAAGAAGTATAAATATTGTTGGGATGAACAGGGCCGAACATTTGACACCTATAGTGATGTTGACTGTCAATACTATTCAAGTGTTCATGATTATATAAAATTTATAAAATTTGGTTTTGGTAAAGTAACAGATCACGCCAGCCGTGAAATTAGATTTGGACGATTAACTCGAGAAGAAGGAGCCAGGCTGGTTGATAAGTTTCAATTTTTACGCCCGGCTAATTTGAGGGAATTTCTTGAATATTTTGATATTTCGGAAAGAAAGTTTTTTAGTTTTTTGAATCCGAAAAGAGACCCTTCGTTTTGGACTAAAATTGAGATGGAAAAAAATAGGAATTTTTTGAATAACGTACTGGTACAAAAAGATAGAAGAGTTCAAAAGGATAGAGATTTTGAAAATCCTACAAAAAATCATTTTAATGTTCACCAACCAATTGGCGTACAATCCGAGTGCCGCAAAGCTCCTTTGTTGACTCGTGGTTATTTTAAGGCTGAATGAATGTATCCTGGTGGGCGACATAAGGTTTGTGCCATTGTCGAAGCGCGTATGGCATCGACTAGATTACCCGGTAAGGTAATGCTGCCACTTGCCGGAGCGCCAGCTTTACAACGTTTGGTGGAACGCTTGTTTAGTAGTTTATATATCGATGATATAATTATTGCGACAACAGAGAATTCTGAAGACAGTGTAATATGCGATTTAGCTAAGCAAATTAATGTTAAGTATTTTCGCGGTGAAGAAAATGATATTGCCTGCAGGCTGAAAGGGGCGGCTGAAGATTGCGGCGCTGATTTAATTGTACAAATAACTGGAGACTGTCCTTTGATTGATCCGGCTCATGTAGATAAGTCTATAGAAATGTTTGAGGAAGGTGGCTTGGACTATGTAAGTAATTCTTTGACGCGATCATTCCCCATTGGATTTGATGTGAGGCTATTTACTCTAGATGTATTGAAAAAAGCTATTGATTTGACGGATGATCCAATAGATCGAATTCACGGCAGCTATTTTATTTATCGTCGTCCAGATATTTTTCGATTGGGGGGATGGCGTGCCGATGAGAAATTAAATCGTCCGGAGATTCGTCTTACTCTCGATGAATATGCAGATTACAAACTTTTAAAGAAAATTTTTGACGCACTATATCTTGCGAAACCGAATTTCACGGCTGAGGATGTAATTGATTTATTAAACGACCAGCCTGAATGGGTCAAAATAAACGCTGGTGTTAAGCAAAAAAGGCCTGATCAAGGATGACTGTGAAAGGTAAAAATAAGATAGGAGCCGTTGTCATTGGTGCAGGTAATATTGGCACTCAACTTGACGTAGCCGGCAGCCATTATCCACTCAATCATGCTGCTGGTTATATGGCAAACTCGCTGTTCGAATTAATCGGAATTGCAGATACATCTGAAAGAGCCTTGAAGTTAGCGTCAAATTGGCAATGCCCAAAATATTCTGATGTACGCAATATGATGCATGATTTAAGACCATTAGTGGTCAGCATATGCGTGCCAACTTCTCAATTTACCGCAATTCACCAAATTTTGCTTGAATTCCCGATTGCCCTTTGTATCTCAGAAAAACCTTTCACCAATTCTTTTGAGAGTGCCGTAGCCTTCTCTAAAATGTACGAAGGTGCTCAATCATCAGTCATTGTAAACTTTACGCGTAGGTTTATACCCCAATACCAAAAACTTAGTGATCTTATATTAGAAACCGGGGGGGCTATTTCGGCGACTATTCGATACGCCAAGGGAATATTACATAACGGTATACACGCCATCGATCTAGCGCGTCTTCTTTTTGGTGACGTTTTGAGTGCAACGGCTCTTTCGTCCCAATTCGATTATTGGGAGGATGATCCTACGATGACGGCGCATTTATCATTGGAACAATGCCCAAATTTGATATTGCAGGGACTGGACGAAGGTTGTTTTACATTTTTCGAATTGGATGTAATTACCAGACAAGCCAGATTTATTATCGATCAGGATGGGACGAGATTACGGATAGGAAGGGTACATTCCAATGTTGGTGTGCCACCTGGAAATCGACTCGTTATGGAAAAAGAGGAAAATATTAAATCAAATTCCGCAATTACAAATCTGATGGAAAATGCAGCCGGCATTATTCAGGGAAATGCGAGTCCAATTTGCAGCGTCAACGAAGCGATTGAAGCGCAAAGGATAATCAGTCAGTTGACACAACAATTACCAGGAGCTCCAATTGCTGCAGGGTGAGGATCAAGCCTTTCGCAGCTTGGTATCCAAATATCAAAGGATTCACTTTTATGCAGCCGACCCTGGTGCATTTGATATGCTCAGCGAAATAAAGTGTATCGTGCAGGAATTAAATATTCCAGGGCGTTGGGCTCTAGAAGGATGGGCGCTACTCAATTCAAGCATACCTGAGTTAGAATTGTCTCCGGTAGAAGAATTAATAAAAACTGCCGAATTTGGGACATGCCTATTTCTCGGCCCTCAAATTAATTTTCGCAGAACCCGGCAAATATTGTCGTTGTGCCAAAACGTTTCAATCGAGACCGTTTTCGTCTTCGACGCCTGGAAGAACTACAAACAACATTTTGTGTCTCCCTCGGAAAACGAAATTATTCTTCCCACCAAAATTGTAGTACCTGATGAATTCGCCTATCAAGGAGTCAAAAAAGCTCTATCGGGGACAAAGAATATGGAAAATATACTGATATTGGCTTGTCATTTTGCTATGATGGCTGCCTGTAAAAGAATTCTTGCGCGGTCAGGAGAATGGATAGGTCAGCAGAAGCGTCTGCTGCAGGTAGGGGATAAACGTGTAATAGGGGTTTTGCTTGACCCACCTCAGGAACAAGGAATGCCATATTTAGGGTATGATTATGTCTCGACGTTGAAATATATAACGAACTTTGCACAAAATAATGAAATTCGTGATCGCATAATTGTCAAGCCTCATCCTCGGCATTCTTTTCAAGAGTTGAAAAATGACGAACATATTTGGAAGAAGGAAGGCGTAGATATTGAGATCCACAATATTCCCCCTGAGGACCTCCTTGCTATTAGTGACGAAGTTTGGGGGATGACGACAATTGCGCTGGTAACGGCGCTAAATCTCGGTAAGCTGGTTAGAAGTTTTCAAGTCGGGCGTACGGAAATTGCTAGGGACATGAGTAATCCGCATATCGAGCCTTTTGTAGTCGCCTAGAAACCGAATGGAAATAAATGCCGCAAAAACTTGCATTACTTGGCGGGAAACCGGAAATCCGAAAACAGATCACACCATTTCGGGGAATTGGCGATGAAGAAGCGGCCGCTGTTCGAAGGGTGATGGAATTTGGAATCTTATCGGGTTTTCGGGGCAGTGCATCGCCGGATTTTTTTGGTGGTGAAGAAGTTCAGAACTTCGAGCAAGAATGGCGAACAAAATTTGGTGTCAATCATGCCATATCTTTGAATTCCGGCACATCTGGTTTGATTGCTGCACTGGCCGCTTTGGGAGTAACGAGGGGAGATGAAGTAATACTTCCGCCCTATACGATGTCTGCAACGGCGATGGCTGTGCTAACACAGGGGGCAATCCCGGTTTTTGTGGATGTGGAACCCCAATATTTTTGCCTGGATGTTGATGCTACAACTGCAGCCATAACTAGTTCTACAAAGGCAATTATAGCCGTAAATTTATTTGGGCATCCTGCGCAACTTGCAAAACTGAAAAAATTAGCAAGTAGCAAAGGAATAGGATTAATTGAAGATAATGCTCAAGCATTTTTGGCATCTGAAGGCAAGAATCTCTGTGGTACAGTTGGGGACATCGGTGTCTTTAGCCTCAATGTGCATAAACATATTCAAACCGGGGAAGGAGGCATTTGTGTCACCAATGATTCGAATTTGGCTGCTCGTTTGAATGCTATACGAAACCATGGCGAAAATGCGATTGAATATTTGAATTTAAGTTGCAGCGAAAATTTGATCGGATTAAATTTTCGGATGACTGAGATATCAGCCTCAATCGGCCGTAAGCAATTAGAGAAGTCGGATCGGTTGGTCGAGCGTTGTCGTAAGATAGCAGAAAATTTGACCGACGGATTATCCGATTTGCCGGGAATAATACCCCCAGCTGTCCGAAAAAATTGTCGGCACAGCTATTTTATGTGGAGCGTTAAGTATCAAGCCGAAATTGTGGGGCCGAGCCGGGATCGATTTTGCCAGGCTTTGGTTGCAGAAGGCATTCCTGTTGAGCAAGGTTATGTGGCACCCCTATACGAATTACCAATATTTTCCCACGGCGCTAAATCGCATGGGATGAAGATAGCAAGGTCGGAAGGGAGAGAGGTCGTTGAACGACTGTACCGTCAGGAATTGTTTCAATTCCAACCGGTCGCTTGGGACGCCGATCCAGAACAAATCGAAATGATAATCTCAGCAATTCGTAAAGTTTATAATTGTGCCGAAGATTTAATGTAGCCTTAAACCATAAATCAAATTGATTTATTCAGGTAAACCAGACGTGAAAAAAACAAAATACTCAAAAAGCGCGGGCAATGTCTCTATCGAGGCTGACAGGTTGGCAGCCGATAATAGAAAACGATTGGCACAGCAGAAAAAGCATCTCAACCGTATTCGTTGGGAGTACGAACGGAAATTTTGCTGCCTCTGTGGCGAAAATCTATCGAATTGCAATAAATCTTTCAACCATAGAGGCCTGTTATTTGTTTTCTGCAATAGATGTGAACATTTGCAAAGCCAGAAAGATCCGTCTAGAGCGTTTGTGGATGATACAACTTTTTATTCATTTGATGAAGTGTATCAAGAAATCGATGATGATGATTTCCACCGGCGGTGCCGAAATATATATAAACCGAAGCTTGACTGGATTTTGGATAATGTAGATCAAATAAATACAAGTCGATCAGAGTTGATTGGTAGAAGATGGCTGGAGCTTGGATGCGGTTTAGGGCATTTTATCAGTGTGTTACAGAAAGCGGGCGTTGACAAATTAACTGGAGTAGAAGCCGACGAAAATTTGCTTTCTCGAGCTGCCGCCAAACTCGAAGAAAATGTTATCGTCGATTGGGACCGTGAATTGACTGAGGCAGTCTCCAATTTTCCAGCTGATATCATTGTTGCTTGGTTTTCCATCGAACATATTACCAATCCGGGCGTTTTTTGGGCCAATCTCGGTAAATGCCGTCAAGGTACCCTATTGGCCTTTTCTGTGCCGATGTTTGGTATGGCGACAATTTTTGAAAGCGCCTTTGACGGTCATTTTACACGCCAGCTTGATGGTATCGTCCATTCTCAACTCTATACTCATACTTCGCTAAATCATGCTCTTGAAATAGCTGGGTTTGATCCAGTGTCGGAGTGGATTTTTGGACAAGATGCATTGGACTTTAAAAGACTATTGAACGTTTCATTGACAGACAAGTACTCACCAGTTCTGATGGAAGAAGTAGACCGCAAATTAAATCTTTTATTAGATGATTTACAAAGTACAATTGATCGTAACAGATTTGCTGATTCTATCCATGTCCTTGCGATCAGGCGCTGAACGCTATTTGATTTAATTTATTGTCTGTTAGTCACCGTGCTTTTACCCTTAATTTCCACCAAATGATTAGCTAATTCCAGCGGCATTCGAGAAAATTTATTTTTGATTGGTCCTATTTGGTTTTAGTGTTTTTCATTCGTGCCATAAACATTGAACATTGGAAGATGAATTCCTACTTTTCTGATGATCGTACTCCGATCGAGTTGCGTCTCGGGCGATCCATATCATTGGGATTATCGCCGCTTAGGAATGGAGAGATATTATGATAATTGGCATATTGAATCTGCTCAATTTCAAAATTAAATTGCTTTACCTATTCCTCATAAGTTAGGGGGTTTTTCTGCTGGTTAAAACTATTTCTCTCCGGTAGATCTGGATTTGTAATCAATGTACTCGGATCAAATTTGAAGTGTTTATTAAAAAATGCTACTGTGTATTTTTTGAAGGTAAGAAAATCAAATAGCTCATCCGAATGAGAAACCACTAAATAACCTTTAGGTTTTAATAATCTACCTGCTTCGTTGTAGAATATTTGATTTTCCTGATCTGAGAAGTAATCAATTACGTTAGCTGCAACAATCAAATCAAACTGATTTTCCTCAAAGCTACTTAATTTTTCTACGGAACCTTGCCGTAAATCAAACGCTGGGTGTTTTTTTCCTATAGAAATCATTTCTTCAATTTGATCTATTCCAACTATTTGTTTTGCCCCATTATTACGAAGATAAGAGCAAATAATTCCTTCTCCACATCCAAAGTCCAAAGCTGTTCTCCCGTCAATCTCCGGAAATACCCCATACAAAGCGTTCAGACGACTTATGTGATATTCACTTTTAATATTCTTTGCATATCTCTCAGAGATTTTCTGCCAACGTTTTTTTGAAGATATGCCTAAACCAATTTATTTAACCAACTTTTTCCTCCAAGACTTAATTTGCTATACTAATATTCGTTATGTTGGAGCATATTAAAACCTTATTAAGAAGAAATGACGATGAATAAAATTTGTTAATTGCTAAATCATTATCGAGCAAAATGATTTGGCTGAATACCCTCAGGGTTGGCCCAATTTATTAAATCAAACGTTAAATGAAATTTGTTATTATTTTTTTTATTGTGGTTAGCGCAATCTTATTTCTAGTTTCTGCCAAATGTCTAACTGATTCTGGTGGTTTTCGATTTGAATTGATAATTTGATTTAAGAGTTCTTCGGCGCTATTGGCATAACTGGTAATTTTCTCTTCAATTCTGTCTGGTGCCACCTCAAGTATCATCTGTCCAATATGCGATGTTGGAACACCAACGGCTAGAGCATTAATTGGAAAACTAGTCATGCCGCAAACAACATGATTACAATGTTCTAAAATAAGGGGTAAGGGCAAATTGGTGGTTAGGCGCATTTCATATCGCTCCGCAATTTTGCTGACTTTTTTCTCAACTACCTTGTAACGATCCTGATAAAATTGAGGGTGACCTCTAATTAACCATATCCAATTTTTAGGTGCTATTTTTATCGTCTCGAGAACGACATCTGGTATGTGTCCGTCTTCTTCAGCTCCGAGTGCAACCATCACAACCTTTTCAGAATCACGTAATAGGTCAAAATATTCTTGATAATTTGGAAATCTTTTTTCAAACCAGCGAATATTTTCTGGATCTAACCCGGGATTGCCGCCGGTTATTGCTAATGGGCAATTGGACTGTCTCGGGATCCATCTATTGATATTTTCAGAGTCACGATCGCTCCAAGTCCAAAAGTAGTCAGGCAACAATTCGTAACCGAGATCGGGTACCACACGCCAATGAGAATAAGGGTAATTGAATTTGCCACCGCTACCGTGGGCAATGTCAATCACCGGTATATCCAATTGTTTCGCAGCTCTAATTAATGCCATGCCGATACTATAGTAATAACAAACGAGTAAAACAGACTTTGGTTTGACATTCGAGAGTATATAATTGAAATAATTAGTGAAGCGCTCAATAATCTCAATCTGTTCGACGATCAAGGCCATGGGTATAGAGAAGCCGGGAACGAGGGATGCCAATATTTCATTCATTTCAATAAGAACATCATTTGATTCTTCCGACAGTTTTGTAGCAATCTCGTTTTCGGAAACGATTTGAAACTCTGGTAAGGGCTCAGGGATATTAAAAACCGGATGCAAATATTGGTTTTGTTGCTCTCGTCTGTCGAATTGGATTTTCAGACAACTGAATGTATCTGATATGGCTGACACAAGTGGATCTAAATATGGATTATACGCGAGACCGTCTAGAAGCGCGGAATTTTCTTCCTCGCGGCAAAAGAATAATGCGTCAGCTCCGCGGTTTTGCAATGATGGAATATCGGAACCGACTGGTTCACTATAATCTTGGTTTTCGCGGACAGGCAACGAATCGTATATATCTTTTTCTAGTTCTGATTCTGATATTGCCAGTTGCCTTAACAGGTATGGCGAGTCGATAATTGTCGAATTTAGTGATTTTGCTTCCAAATTTATTAGTTGATCAAATATTTGGATACGTAAAAGTGGCCACAAATGGAGATCCCCATACTTGATATTGAGAACGTTCATTTTATTCTCAATATCCACCCAAATACCGTGTATTGTCTGTTGATTAATGTGGCTGCTCATTAACAAAATGTATAGATAATTTTTTCTTATTACTAGCAGTAATTAAATGCGGTATCGGTGTGAAAATTGGGCCGTCGTTTAGGCAATTTTCGTTGATTTCGAGCTCTAACTCGCCCTTCAATATTGGCCTATTGAATATTGGTTTTAGGTTAATGGTCGCGCTAATATGAAATTTTATATGATTCTTAGTTGCCAAGACTAGTGTTTCTAGTGCACCAAAGTACGCGATTCGGCAGATACCAGTTTTGTTGTAGGTTATTGACTCATAGTATGTTTTCAAATTTCGGTTTTAAAATAGTCTTTATACCATTCGGCAAATTTCGTTATACCATCTTCCAAGGAAGTTCGTGGCGTATATCCTATACTTTGGTTTAATTCTTCAGTACTAGCCCATGAGGCTAAAACATCTCCAGGCTGTAGAGGTAAATAATTTTTTTTTGCTTTTTTTCCTAGCTTGTCCTCTAAAATTTCAATGAATTTCATTAGTTCAGTCGGATTATTATTGCCGATATTATAAATGCGATAAGATGCTACTCCACTAGTGGCTAGATCAGGTGCATCACTATTCCAAGAATGATTAATGCTAGGAATGTTTTCTAGATTACGGACGATTCCGTCAACTACATCATCAATGTATGTGAAATCGCGTTTCATGTTTCCGTTATTATAAATATTGATTGATCTACCTTTTAGGATTGATTCTGCAAATATAAATGCTGCCATATCGGGCCGACCCCAAGGTCCATAAACCGTAAAAAATCGCAAGCCTGTTACTGGAAATTTAAACAAGTGACTATATGAGTGAGCCATTAATTCATTTGTTTTTTTCGTTGCCGCATATAAACTTTTTGGGTGGTCTGTGCTGTCGAATTCGGAGAACGGCATTTTTGTATTTGCTCCATATACGGAACTCGTTGAGGCAAAAATTAAATGTTTAGTACCAAAATTTCTGCATACTTCAAGAATATTTAGAAATCCTATAAGATTAGCATCTATATAATCGCGCGGAGCGTTTAAGCTATTACGAACCCCTGCCTGGGCGGCCAGATGAATAATTTGATCCGGTTGTTGAGATTTGACGGTTTGATTTAATTTTTTTTGGTCAGTGATGTCAAAATTATAGTCCTTGTAATTGTTATTAGGTAGCAACCGTTTAATCCTGTTTTTCTTAAGATTGATATCGTAATAAGCGTTTAAATTATCAATTCCAATAACTTGATGCCCATCCTCCAAAAGTTTTAAGGCAACGTGATTCCCTATAAAGCCCGCGCTTCCTGTAACTAATATTTTCATGTAACAATCCGCAGAATTAAAATGTTTATAAGATGTAAACAAGAAGCCCAAAGTGTCAACCGTAATGGATTGGGTAAGTTTCTTCTACTAACTGTGGGTTCTTTTGTATTATTGGTTCTTTTTCGATAATAGTAAGGTCTGAGGAATTGGATTCAATTGTTTAGGGCACGAGATACGAAGAAATTTTGTATTCCATCGGCAAACAAAGAAATAATTGAAGAAGTTCCTGTAGTTTCAAAATTTCTTAGCCCTAGGCAGCCCTATTTCACAATTGTTTAAGCCGGAGTTAATGTTAATCGGAGTTTATACCCATTATATTATTAACGGCATTGTGAACATCCTGGGTATGATATGTAAGTGTAAATTATAATAGCAGTTAGCGGCTAGCCGGATATGTGAATTGTTGGTTATTTAAACCTATTATTGTTTTATAAGCACAACAAATTTAATTTCTTTACAGATACAATAGTGGTAGAATTTAACTCGCGAATCAGGTTAAAGAACCAATAACTCCTAGACAGCAATAACGAATTATGGCACCCGTGAGGGACACATTGATAGTATTATCTCAATGAATAACTATTAGGGTATTGCAATTGGAGTTCACTAAAGTGCAGCAAAAAATAAAGAGTCTTACAGAAATTGCAGAGATATTAGGTGCTCGAACCAATGCGAGTGATAAAATCGTGTTGGCACATGGGGTATTTGATTTATTGCATATTGGACATATACGTCATTTGGAAAATGCTGCAAGGGAGGGACAAACTTTGGTTGTCACGGTGACTGGAGACAGGTTTGTAAAAAAAGGTCCCGACAGACCATTTTTCTCGGAGTTATTTAGGGCTGAGGCTATAGCGGCGTTAGAATATGTTGATTGGGTCTCGATTAATCATGCGCCTACGGCTGAAAATATAATCCAATTCCTCAAACCCGATGTCTATGTCAAGGGTTCTGAGTATTCAAATGTCACAAATGATGTGACTGGAAAAATAATTTCTGAAACTCAACAGGTCGAATCTTACGGTGGGCGAGTAGTCTATACAAAGGATATAACTTATTCGTCCTCTTCATTAATCAACCAATATATGAATGTTTTTGAGCCGAAATTGAAGACCTATTTAGATGGTTTAAGGGATTTGAAATTGTCGAAAAGGATAAGTGATCTTGCCGAAAAAGTAAGTAACCAAAAAGTGCTGTTGATCGGTGACGCCATTATTGACGAATACCAGTACGTTGAGCCTCTTGGCAAATCACCCAAAGAAAATATGATAGCCACACTTTATCAGGATCGTGAAATTTTTGCTGGTGGTGTTATAGCTGCGGCAAATCATGTTGCAGATTTTTGTTCCGAAGTGGACGTAATTTGTACTTTAGGAGAGAAAGATGGGTCATATGAAAGTTTTATCCGCGCGGCTTTAAAGCCTAATGTTAACCTGCATATTGTTTGTCTTTCTGGCAGGCAGACAACTAAGAAAATAAGGTTTATCGATACTGGCTATGGTATGCGAAAGTTGTTTGAGTTGTATCATATGGACGATAAACCGATGAATAATTCTGAACTTTCTAAAACTGTGGGATTTTTAGATCAAAAATTACCTTCAACTGACCTAACGATTGTAACTGACTTTGGGCACGGCTTAATAAATAAAGAAATTATCGATAAACTATGTTTGGACAGCCCTTTTTTAACAGTTAATGCACAAAGCAATAGTGCAAATTTAGGTTTCAATCTAATTATAAAATATCCGAGGGCTGATTACATTTGCATAGATCAACCGGAGGCCCGTTTGGCCGTTGGGGATAATTATTCTGATCTTGAGAACATAGTCGGTGAGCAATTGCCAAATAAGATCGACTGCTCGAGGATTATCGTAACGGCTGGTAACCTTGGTTGTTACATATTTGATCAAGAAAATGGACTTTTTCAGGCGCCCGCCCTAACAACCTCTATTGTGGATACTGTTGGAGCAGGGGATGCGTTTTTTGCAATATCCGCTTTATTCATTCAGGCTGGAGCTTCAACAAAAGAGGCTTCTTTTATTGGCAATGTGGCTGGGGCTTTGAAGGTGGGTATCGTCGGGCATCGGCACTCTATTTTGAAAGTCGAATTTTTGAAATTTATAAAAACAATTCTAAAATGAGAATATTCAAATGTCTTACATTGAGTTCATAACACAACAACACACCAGCACTAAACGTGACTATCTTGGACGAGTTTTGGCTCACGATAAAGCGGAGTGTGCTGAAGTAGCAAAGAAATGGGATCAAGAATATTGGGATGGTGAAAGGCAGTTTGGCTATGGAGGTTATAAATACGATGGTCGTTGGCGATTGGTGGCCGAGGCTATGACAGAGCATTATGGGCTAAAACCTGGAGATCGGATATTAGATGTAGGCTGCGGCAAGGCGTTTTTACTCTATGAATTTACTCAGGTGATTCCTGGAATAAATGTAGCAGGAATTGATGTTTCCGAGTATGCAGTGAACAACTCGAAAGGTGAGGTGCAACATAATTTAAAGGTCGCCTCGGCAACAAATCTTCCATTTGATGATGATGAATTTGATTTTGTATATTCTATAAATACATTACATAATCTGAAAATTAATGACCTCTTCCAAAGTTTAAATGAAATTAACCGAGTTACTCGTTCCGAAAAATCACATATCACGATAGAAAGTTATCGTAATGAGAAAGAGAAGGTGAATTTGTTGTATTGGCAGTTAACATGCGAATCTTTTTTCCGGCCAGAGGAATGGGAATGGGTATTTGATACGGCTGGTTATAAAGGAGATTATGGTTACATATTTTTCGAATAGTTTGATTTTGGGCCAAACAATTTTTGAAATTTATAACTTTCTCGCTAAAACACTGGTCAAATAAATTTGGTAAAAGATACTGGCACTTGATATATTATTAGTTGCAAAAGGTGCTTATAACTTGTTGAAAAAATATAATAATGAAAACTGAAGCGGCAATCCTCGTTGAACCGGGAACCCCGTTGGTTATTGATGAAATCCAGGTTCCTGATCTTATCCCTGGTCAGGTTTTGGTTGAAATTACTTTTAGTGGAGCGTGCCATACTCAAATTTTGGAGGCTAGGGGATATCGTGGCAGAGATCCGTGGTGCCCTCATTGTTTAGGACATGAAGCCGTAGGTATTGTATTACAAATTTCGGAGGGAGTATCCAAGGTAGCAGAGGGTGATGAAGTAGTTTTAACATGGCTAAAAGGCATTGGGGCCGATGTTGGTGGTACTCAATACACATGGGGTGGCCAGCAGGTTAATGCGGGAGCGGTAACCACATTCTCTCGCAAAACTGTTGTTAGTGAGAATAGATTAGTACGTAAGCCGGATCATCTTAATTCGAAATTGGCTGTGCTTCTTGGCTGCGCTGCTCCAACGGGATTTGGAGCATTAATTAATGTGTGTGCCGCAAAAAAAGAACATAGTCTTATCGTTTTTGGAGCTGGAGGAGTGGGGCTTTGTGCTATTGCAGCTGCTAGCTTTATTGGTTGTAATCCTATCGTTGCTGTTGACGTATTGCCGACAAAGTTGGATCTGGCACTTCAATTTGGTGCCACACAAATAATAAATTCAGAGACACAAAATTTAGCCAATGAGCTGACAAAAATTATTCCACAGGGTGTCGATTTTGCCATTGAAGCTGTAGGTGAAACAAGAGTGATGTCGCAGGCGCTGGAGTCCGTTCGACCGCAAGGGGGCAAGGCTGTAGTGATCGGAAATGCTAGGGACGGTCAGTTGGTTAGCATGGACCCTAAATTATTTAATCAAGGGAAAAGCTTGATGGGCTGCTGGGGAGGCAATTCTCATCCAGATCGAGACATAGAAGATTATACGCAAATTATTTCTGCTAATAGAGATATTTTTAACGCCCTATTCTCCACGCCGTATAAGCTTGCTGATATAAATGTTGCACTGGACGATTTGGAAAGTGGAGAGATTGGTAGGCCAATCATAGATATGGCTATGTAGTTTAAGCTATTATAGCACTGGTTTTTTGATGATAAAAGAAGGTGTTATGAAAATTTTATCAATAAGTTGGAATAGGCAGGCATGAGTTCCAAAAAGATATTTGTATTGGGAGCCAATTCATTCTCTGGGCAAGATTTTATTGATTTGGTTTTGGATGTAACGGACCATCAAATTTTTGGGATTAGCCGCTCGCCAGAACGAACCGATCTTTTTTTGAGTTATAAATTAAGAAAAAATTTGTCTCGGTATCGGTATTTTGCCCTCGATATGAATAAAGATATGCAAAAGATTTTGGAATTAATGGATTCTGAAGAACCAGAATACGTGGTAAATTTTGCCGCGCAAAGTGAAGTAGCTCCGAGTTGGGAAACACCTGAAGATTGGTTTATGACTAATAATGTAGCGTTAGCGAAACTTGTGAATCACCTCCGTAAGCGCGTTTATCTTAAAAAATATCTCCATATTTCGTCACCAGAAGCTTATGGGAATTGTGTAGGGGTTATTGATGAAAAGTCCTTCGATAACCCCAGCACGCCCTACTCTGTATCTAAGGCTGCAGCCGATATGCTATTGAGGGTTTACCATAAGCAATATAATTTTCCAGTTTCAATCATCCGCGCAACGAATGTGTATGGTGCGCGTCAACAGCTATTTAAAATTATACCAAAAACAGCAATTTATTTGAATTTGGGGAAATCTATTGGATTACACGGTGGTGGAACTGCGGTAAAATCATATATCCATGTGAGGGATGTTTCCAGGGGTGAATTAATGGTTTTAGAGTCCGGTAATCTTGGCGATATGTATCACTTGTCACCAGAGAAAGGGATCTCAGTTAGAAGTGTTGTGGAATTAATATGCCAGCACATGGGAAGAGATGTAGACGAAAATATTACTATTGAAAAAGAACGCCCGGGCCAAGATGAGGCTTACGTTATTGATTCGTCAAAAATACGCGATGAAATGGATTGGCAGCCATTGATTAATATGGAAGATGGAATAACGGAAGTTATAAACTGGATTTCAGAATACTGGTCAGAAATACAAAGAGAGCCTCTTGAGTATGTTCACAAAATTTAAAACAACCAATGGCTGATCGATGGTAAAAAAAATAGATTTAACTGCTGAAGAAGCTCATCAAATGGCCCTCGCTTCTCGATTAAGCAGTGAAAGTGCGATTTTAGGACCGTGGGCTTCTGAGGATTTAAGAAATGATCCTAAGCGGCTCTCCTTTGTTCTGTCTCGTTATAAATTCGTATCTAAAATGTTGTCAGGATACGATTTTGTTGTTGAAATCGGTTGTGGCGATGGTCTGGGTCTTCCTATTGTTGCTCAAACTGTTGAAAAACTGGTAGCCGTTGACTGGGAAGAACAAATAATTTCGGGAAATATAGAACGTTTGGGTTTTTTGGATAATGTCCAGTATCAGGTCGCTGATTTAACTAAGAAAAAGTTGGATGTTAGAGCAGACGCTATTTATAGCGTTGATGTTATAGAACATATCGATCCTAAGTTTGAAAAAAATTTTATGGAAAATCAGACATCGATGCTGTCCAAATCGGGCGTCATGATTGTCGGAACACCGAATATTACAGCCTCTAGTTACGCCTCACCCCAAAGCGAAGTTGGTCACATCAATTTAAAAAGTTATGAAGGTTTGTGCAGTCTTATGCGAGATTATTTTGAGAATGTGTTTATGTTTGGTATGAACGATGAAGTACTCCACACGGGTTTCGGTCCTATGTGCCAATACATTTGGGGATTAGGCGCCGGCGTTAGGAAAGGATGAAGATCGTTTTTATGTTTTGTTTTACGATTTAAGGCCCGTTATGCCAGTCAAATACATAATCCATAACCTCATATGGGTCAGTGGGATGATCCAGTTCCTTAAATATATCAGATTGTTCTAACGTACTGTATCTTGCGGCCACACTTTTTTCATCGGATAATTTTTTCTCTTTTTCCTCTATTATCAGCGACGTTTCTTTATTGAGCCTGTATGCAATATGCCTCGCAGCATCGCTATAGGATATATCAGCGGAACCTGATAAATGAAAAATACCTTTCGTCTTCTTTCTCACAATTTGCGTTAATGCGTCGACCGCAAAATCAATCGAAATAGGGGAAAATATTTTGTCAGAATATGATTTTATTTCTTTTCCTTGTTTAAGGTCAGCCATCCATTTTAAAAATAAATAATGTCGCTCGTCTAATATTTTCGTAAATCGAATGATCGCAGTGCTATCAGATTTCTCCGCAAGGAACCGTTCAACCATCACTTTTTGAGAGGCGTAAACTGTGGTTGGGGACGTTTGATGATTTGTTGAGGTGAACGGTATATGGCCATTAAAAACCATATTCGTAGAAGGGAATAAAACCAAGCATTGTTTATTGATTAAGCTGCTTGCAAGGTTACATATTGAATCCACGTTTAACTGTTTTGTTTTTTCTGGGTTGTTTTCACATTCGTCTACCGAGGGGACTGAAGCGCAAATCAATGCTGTGTCGCAATTAGGGAAGCGAGGCCATTTCTCTGGTCGATCCTCCAAATTTAGGTATTGAATATTTTTGGTTACTGAAGTTTCTCGGCGGGTTGTCCCATAGACTTTATATGCCTGTGCGGTTAAGCGGTTTGCAGCTAATGAACCGAGTTTACTATCTATCCCGATAATTAGTATTTTCCTCAGCTGGGCCATTGATATTTAATACCATGACAAGCTTAGTTTTCACATAGGTTAAATAAAGAAATCAGACGAGCGTATATAGGAAATTATAAGTTGGGGGGTAAATTAGTTTGAAGGCACTAATATTTAGTCCATAATTTCTAACAGCTTCTTTTAAACGCAAAGATGCCTTCCGTATTTATATCAAATTTTACTTTATCACCTTTCACAAAATCGATTTTCTTAGCTTGAATTGCTAGGATTTGCTTCTTTTTATTTTTATTTGTTTCAATATTAAACCAGATGTAAGTATCCGAACCCATAAACTTGACGGAATCAATAGTTGCGAAGTCATTTTTGCTGCTTTCACTCGTTGCGTTTGATAACGAGATTGTCTGTGGCCTGATAATAATATCCAAATTTTCGCCATCAGGAAAATCTTGATTAGGAATTTGTCCCAAGATGGTTTCAATAACACCTCCTACAGCAACGCCATCAACGCGATTAACATATCCAAAAAAAGCGGCTGTAAATTGATTGCTTGGATTGTTGTACAGCTCTTGAGGTGTGCCGTCTTGCAGAATTTTGCCCTCGGACATAAGAATAATCCGGTCTGCAATCAGCATAGCTTCTTCGGAATCATGCGTGACGATAATTGCCGTTGTATTTGTATCTCTGAGAATTTGATTAGTTTCTTTTCTAACATCATTTCGTAAATTCGTATCCAAACTTGAAAAAGGTTCATCCAACAGTAAGAGGGTTGGTCTGGGTGCCAGGGCGCGAGCGAGAGAAACCCGTTGTTGCTCTCCACCGGATAACTCATGAGGGTATTTATCTCCGTGTGCAACCATACTCGTTTGGTCTAATAACTCCTTTATTCTTTTCACTTTATCTTTTTTGTCTAGGTTGATTAACCCCCAGCCTATATTTTGTTGCACGGTAAGGTGAGGAAATAAGGCAAAATCTTGAAAAAGGAACCCTATACCTCGCTTATGTGGTTCTAAGAATGTACGATCATCAGCGACACTCCCTCCGGCAATGGTAATCGACCCAGAATTAGGCGTTTCTAGGCCAGCGATTAATCGCAGGGTGGACGTTTTTCCACAACCGGAGGGCCCAAGAAGGCACGCTATTTCGCCTTTTCCTACGTCAAAGGAGATATTATCTAATACTTTGGTTTCTTTATAGCTATTGTATTTAAAGTTTAACTCGCTGACATTAATCATGAATATTTTTGCCCATTAATTAACTATCGCCTTTATCTATAAACAATAATTAAACTTTTTGATACATGGCGATGTATTTATATGCAAATAATTATTATTATTATTTAAATTCAAATTGGACGATATTAATAATCATTATCATTTAGTTGACAGAGTTTTGAGTAAACACTATCTTGAGCACTTGTTGTTATTAATAATCATTATCATTAAAAATATGGGCGATCAGAGAAATGAAAAATCCAAAACCCAAAAGAAAAGTTCTAATGAGTAGCCATATACTCTCAATCACCAAGAAAATAAAATTAAGACACGATATGTTGTCAAGAAAAATACCTCAAGGATCAAAAATTGCCTCTTCAGTTTTTCTTATTTCGACGCTAATTACTGTTGTTTTGTTGTATCCAGCCATATTGTCGGCTGAATCAATTAATATTTA
>CAZXSC010000007.1:0-52204 GCA_964643045.1 uncultured Rhodospirillaceae bacterium | reverse complement strand
GTCAAAGCCTATGGTGGAAAAATTATCTTAGCTGAATTCAAGAACGGCTATAGCACATCAGCCACAATCTCCAAATTAGGACAATAACTCTTTATTGAGACTAATTCTGAAAAGTAAATATACCAAACAGCCCGTCCCAGATTGACTTTTGTTGGTTTACGGGTTTGGAGCCACTGTTTATTAATTTTTCCCTACTTGGTATTTTCTGAAGAGCCTTTTTCATGATTTTTTTCCAGATCAAGGCTGGCATACCACCTCCTGTGACTTTTTTCATTGGAGACTCGTTATCGTTCCCAACCCAAACACCGGCAACAATTTCTTTGGTATATCCAATAAACCAGGCATCCCTAAAACTCTGGCTCGTGCCAGTTTTCCCATAGGCCAATCTACCCAATCTAGCTTTTTTTCCTGTACCTGATTGTATTACCTCACGCATCATATTATTCGTTAAGCGCACATACTGAGATTCAACAACTTGGCCAGATCCACCCCCATGTCGACGATATAATTTGCGTCTAGAAGAATCATAGATTTCAGTTATTCCAAATGGCCAAATACCTTTTCCACCATTAGCAAGCACCGCATAAGCTCCTGTGAGCTCAATCAAGCTAACCCCGAAAGTACCGAGCGCGAGACTTGGTGAAGTTGACAAAGGTGCTGTAATACCCAAACGCCTCGCAGTTTTCACTACTTTATCACGACCCACATGTTCTGAAACCTTGACGGCTATTGTATTTATTGAACGCGCAAGTGCTTGTTTAAGTGACATTGCACCATAAAATTTTCCGTCATAATTGTGCGGTGACCAACCATTGACTAAATTAGGAGAATCAACAAACTTTGACTCTGGCCTTAATCCGGTTTCCATTGCCGTTAAATAAACAATAGGTTTAAAGGCAGATCCCGGTTGGCGGCGTGCCTGTGTGGATCGATTAAACTGGCTCTTCCTATAATCACGCCCACCCACCATTGCTAATACTGCACCATCGGGTGTCATAACAACGACGGCACATTGGCTAACATTTAATTTATTACCTTTGTTCTCCATATACTGTTGCAAGTATTTTTCGGTATGGTTTTGGAGTTTCAAATCTAACGTAGTTTTTACAGTAACATTCCTATTTTTAGGGCCAATAAACCCCTTAAGTTGACCTAAAATCCAATCTGTAAAATAACGACCAATTGGTCTAACAAATTGGTTCTTCGGAAAATAAATTTTCTCTCGCATAACTTTCCTAGCCTGCAATTTTGTAAGATAGCCAGCTGATACCATATTAGAGATAACAACTTTCCCCCTAGAAATAGCAGCCAACTTATTAGTATTTGGGTTTAATTTAGAGGGTGCTTTCAATAAACCTACTATAATCGCAGCTTGGAAAATAGAAAGATTCTGTGCAGGCACCCCAAAATATTTTTTTGCTGCAGCATCAACACCGTAAGTACCGGAACCAAGGTAGACGCGATTTAGATAGATAGATAAAATCTGATCTTTTGAGAATACTCTTTCCAACCAGAGTGCTAGTAATAATTCCTGGTATTTACGCTTAAAAGTACGGTCCGGAGTTAAAAACAAATTCTTTGCAGCCTGCTGAGAGATTGTGCTACCACCCTGGACGATTCGGCTCGCTTTGATATTTGCAATCATGGCACGAAAAATGCCAATAAAATCAATACCATAATGACTGTAAAACCGACGGTCTTCAGTCGCTATTACAGCTTGGATTAAATACTTAGGAAGATCCTTAATATAAACAGTGACACCCTGTAAATCACCAATTTGCAATATTTCAGAACCATTACTAGAAAGCACAGTAATCACTGGCCGGCGCGAGACTTCAAAAGCTTTATCTATTTTTGGAAGATCATAAGCAAAATAAGCTGATAAAATAACGATGCTCACCAAAGCCCAAATTCCAAGCGTGAGGACCCATTTAAGAAAAAATCTCAATGTTTTTTCCTTCTATGAATAATTAGTGTTTATTCATTATAATCATAGTGGAATTATGGTAAATCAAAGTTAAACAAAGTATACAGTTCAACAGATTGTGTATTGAGATATTTATTTTATCTACAATAAACAAACTATCAAATGTCTAAGTTAGTTACTTTCAAAGCATTAGCTTGGATGAATTCACGCCGAGGCTCAACCACATCGCCCATAAGGGTTGAAAAGACATCCTCGGCCTCATCTGCATGGCTTGCTTTTACTTGTAGCAGAGTTCTAACATTTGGATCCAATGTTGTCTCCCAGAGTTGTTCCGGGTTCATTTCACCAAGGCCTTTATAACGTTGCATTGAAACACCCTGACGGCCTATATCAAGAATTGTGTCAAATAATGAAATAGGCCCAGTTATGTTGGTTTTATTATCTTTTGCTTCTAATACGCTATGCGATGCAAAATATTGTTGAAGTTCAGCGGTATGGGCATCTAAAGCCCGGGCATCAGAACTACGGATCACCACACCATCAATAACGTGCGGGCCATCTGGCACTCCTCGATATACTCGCACAAAAGAAAGTCCACCATCAGCAAGACTTTCACCCTTCCAACCTTTTTCAATATCTGGTTCCAAGGCATCAATACGAGAAGCAATATAACTTGCAGCCTGGTCTGCCTGATTCAAATCAGACAATATCTCAGGATTTAGCGCCCCCGCTATCGCCGCTTGTTCAGAGATCTTGACTGGTACTCTTGTAGTTAGTCCAGAAATTTGATTTTTTATGAGCCGCGAAAAGTTAGTAAGGTGCTTGAGATCTTCACCCGCCACTTGGTTACCGTTCGAAAGTTTAAGAACACAATGCTCGATCCCAGATTCAATCAAATAATCCTCAAGTGTGCTATCATCCTTTAGATAAATTTCAGATTTACCATGTTTGGCCCGATATAAAGGTGGCTGTGCGATGTAAAGATAACCTTTCTCAATGAGCTCTGGCATTTGGCGATAAAAAAAGGTTAACAAAAGTGTCCGAATATGACTACCATCAACATCAGCGTCGGTCATAATAATTATTTTGTGATAACGAGCCTTTTCAACATCAAAATCTTCCGGACCAATACCTGTACCCAACGCTGTAATCAACGTTCCTATTTCCGCTGAAGATAACATTTTATCAAAGCGCGCCCGTTCAACATTTAAAATTTTTCCTCTCAATGGCAAAATTGCTTGGTGGGCGCGATCCCGACCTTGCTTAGCGGAACCACCGGCGGAATCTCCCTCCACGATAAAAATTTCACTGAGTGTCGCATCCTTTGATTGACAATCTGCCAACTTACCTGGAAGTGAAGAAATATCTAATGCACCTTTTCGGCGGGTTAATTCGCGTGCTTTTCTCGCAGCCTCACGGGCAGCAGCAGCTTCAGCTATTTTTCCAATAACACGTTTTGCATCAGCCGGATGTTCCTCAAACCATTCATTAAGCTTGTCACCTAAAATACTCTCAACTGCTGGCCGAACTTCAGAAGAAACCAATTTTTCTTTGGTTTGAGAAGAGAATTTTGGATCAGGTACTTTAACTGACAAAACACAGGTTATGCCTTCACGCGCATCATCGCCGGAAATGCTAACTTTTGCTTTTTTTGCCAAACCTTCACGTTCGGCATAAGTGTTAACTGTGCGTGTAAGAGCAGCCCTAAATCCAGCTAAATGGGTTCCACCATCTTTTTGCGGTATATTGTTAGTAAAGCATAACGTCGTTTCGTGATAACTATCATTCCACTGCAACGCCGCCTCAATATTGATACCGTCTTTCTCTCCGGCTATGACAATTGTCGGGATAAGGGCAGTTTTTGAACGATCTAAATATTTTACAAACTGCTCCAAACCACCCTCATAAAAAAGATCAACCGCATTTTGTTCGACACGTCGATCATCTATTAACTTAATCCTAACCCCTGAATTCAAAAAAGCTAATTCGCGCAAACGGTGTTCTATTGTTGCAAAATCATATACAAGATTACTAAACGTCTTTTCAGAAGCAAAAAAAGTTACCTGTGTCCCCGTTTTTCCATTGGCATCGCCGATGACTTTCATTTTTTGGTCTATATCACCATTATTAAACACTAATAAATGCTCTTTTCCATCCCGCCAGATTCTCAATTCTAGGCGAGTTGAAAGTGCGTTTACAACCGACACTCCAACGCCATGAAGACCACCCGATACCTTATAAGAATTCTGATCAAATTTCCCTCCGGCATGTAATTGGGTCATAATAACCTCAGCTGCCGGAACACCTTCTTCATGAAGATCTATTGGAATGCCGCGGCCGTTATCAAATACACTAACCGAACCGTCTCCATTCAGCAAAACTTCAACAGTATCACAATGCCCAGCTAGTGCCTCATCAATACCGTTATCTACGACCTCATAAATCATGTGATGAAGGCCCGAACCATCGTCTGTATCACCAATATACATGCCAGGACGTTTGCGGACAGCGTCCAATCCCCGCAAAACCTTAATAGACTGAGCGTCGTAAGTATTTTCTTCGCCGTCAGCAATAACGGATTCATCATTTAATAAAACATCGGCAGTTTTTTTACTTTTTCGTGCCATAATTTAATATCCGATCACTTGGTTCAATTTTTAATATGCCAATTTAGTTTTTGTGCTTTGTTAACTTACTATTTTCTGCAGAAAAATACTGCGCTTGGTTACCAAAAGCATCTAATAATTTTCTCTCAGTACCGGTAATCCACGCTTGTGCACCCATATCCAAAATTAATTCAAACAAAGACCCTCGGCGATTTTCATCTAGGTGTGCTGCAATTTCATCCAATAACAGTAGGGGCGTATAACCATGTTGCTCAGTCTGTAACCTCGCAAAAGCTAACACTATACCAACTAATAATGACTTTTGTTCGCCGGTTGAACAAATCGCAGCCTCCATACCTGTAGTACCATGGCAAACTCTAAAATCACTGCGGTGGGGGCCAATGGACGTGATCCCTTTATTTTTGTCATTTTCCCGAGCATCTCGTAGTGCCGCCTGCAAACGATCCTCTACTGTTAAAGCAGGTTCAAAAGAGAGCCAATCTTCTATCTGACCGGCCACGCTAATAATTGCCCCTGGAAATGCTCCATTACTTTTTCGGCATAATTGCTGTAGACGCTCAACAACTTCTAAGCGACGGACAGCTATCGCAACGCCATTTCGAGCAATCGCTCCTTCAACTGAAGCAAGCCATTTTTGATCTTGAAAGCTCTCTTTCAATAGTTTATTGCGGCTCCGCACGGAGTGTTCATATGCTGTAATTAGTCGGGTATGATTTGCATCAAGACTGTGGATGAGTTGATCAAGAAATCTGCGTCGCCCTGAAGCACTGTCTATAAACAATCTATCCATTTGAGGTGTGAGCCACTGTGCACTGGTATAGTGGCCCAGCTCTGTTTGGTTCTTTATTAGAGTACCATTTACTTTAATTGCCCGTTTGTCCCCGAAGCGATGATTATTAGCATGCAAGCTGGAATATTCACATCCGGTCCCTATTTTTATACTATTTTCACCGACTAAAATATCCGCAGACACTCCCCATTTACAAACAGATGGATATTCGCCAGAAAAACGGCGGCCTATTTCATTTAATTTTGCTCTTCGGAGACCACGGCCTGGAACCAATAAGGAAAGCGCCTCCAAAAGATTAGTTTTTCCACTCCCATTTGCACCAGTTAGCACAATTGGACGCCTATCAATTTCAAGGCACTGTTGCTTATAGCAACGAAAATTGGTCAAACTCAGGAAGGTAACTGCAAGTTGATTTGAAAAGCACTTCTCTTTAGCTGTCATACTTAAGGTCTCGTGCGGTGATGTCTTGGCAACAGTGCCTTGAGAGACGTGCAGAGAAGATACTTGGACTGACATTTCTTTCACACTATATCGCCAAATTTTTTTCAGGGATTATTTTAATTATTTTCTCCCACTCAAACTCGCATAGGCATCAAAACATAAATGGCATCCTTATCATCTAGATCTTGTACCAACGTTGGTGAAGCCGAATCAGCTAAAGTTAGACGAATTCTTTTACCCTTAATTTGCTGAGCAATATCAAGTAAATAACGGGAATTAAATCCTATTTCAATTTCCGCTTCACTATAATCAACTTGTAACTCTTCATTCGCCGTATCGTTCTCAGCGCTATTAGCCGAAAGAGCCAAGTTGCCCTTAGACAAGTTTAATTTTACCGCCCGAGATTTTTCAGTAGAAATGGCTGATACACGATCAACAGCCTCAGCGAATAAATGTGTTTCAACCTCCAGAACCTTGTCATTCCCCTCTGGTATAACCCTATCATAATCTGGAAATGTCCCATCTATCAATTTAGAGGTAAAAACCGTACCCTCGAACGAAAATTTGATTTTAGTATCTGAAAGAGATACCGTAATTTCATCGTCAATTTCATCAATCAGCTTGCGTATTTCCACAATCGCTTTACGTGGCACTATGATGCCGGGCATTCCGTCAGCACCAACTGGCATAGAAACATCTACACTGGCTAACCGATGTCCATCTGTCGCAACAGCACGCAATATTGGAGATCCACTGTTTTCTCTTACATGAAGATAAATACCATTTAGGTAATAGCGGGTTTCCTCTGTTGATATTGCAAATCGTGTTCTATCTATTAGACTACGCAGTTCGACCGCCTGCAAAGAAAAGCTATTGGCCATCTCTCCCCCAGAAATAACCGGGAAATCTGCTGTAGGAAGGCAGCTTAATTTAAAATTAGACCGACCGGCAGATAATGTTAGCTGACTATCGCTTCCCGCAGAATCCAGTTCAACCTCAGATCCTTCGGTCAATTTTCGCACTATATCATAAAGCGTATGTGCTGATGCCGTGATCGTGCCTGGATTAATTACATTTGCGGGGACTGTTTCAACAATATCAATATCTAAATCGGTTGCGTTAAGGCTCAGTCTACCATCCTGCACATCAAATCTTACATTTGATAAGATTGGGATCGTATTACGCCGTTCGACGATGCCCTGTATATGGGTCAAAACCTTCAAAAGCAATCCACGTTCAATAGTTATTTTCATAATTTTTTATTGGCCTATTTTTTTATTTACCCAGCAAAAACGTCATCACACCCAAAAAAATTCATATTTAATTAGATTAATAATCCAAATTAAATTTTGCCTAAAACTGGTACTTTATTATAACAGAAGAGCTCCAATCCGTAAGCTTTTTTCGGTTTTAGGAAGGAATTTAAACGATTTCAACGTCTTGATTCTTAAAGGTTTATCTCAACAATATATGATGATCATCATTTTACGGACAAATCCGCGAATCGGTTCTGAACAAAGGTATCAACAAAGTCTAACGATAGGGCAAATTAACCCTCTAACATTCGCCTTAAAAGCTCAACATCTTCGGCAAAAATAGTGTCATGATCTCGCAACTCATCAACTTTTTTTACGGCATGCATTACAGTAGTATGATCCCTACCACCAAATTTTCTACCAATCTCTGGAAGAGACCGTGTGGTCAATTGTTTTGCTAAATACATTGCCACTTGTCTAGGACGTGCCACAGAACGCGCACGACGCGCTGAATGCATATCCGATATGCGAATGTTAAAATGTTCTGCAACCCGTTTTTGAATTTCTTCGATAGTGACTCTGCGATCATTCGCTCTCAAAAGATCATGAAGAACCTCTTGGGTAGTCTCTAAGGTCAAATCACGTCCAACAAGTTGAGTGTGTGCAGCTACACGATTCAAAGCACCCTCCAGTTCGCGCACATTAGAAGTAATTTTATGCGCTAAGTATTCTAACACTTGATGCGGAGCCTCTAACCTCATTTTTTCTGTTTTGGTTTCTAAAATAGCAAGGCGCAGTTCATAAGTGGTTGCATGAATATCAGCCACCAGACCACAATTTAATCTTGACTTAAGGCGCTCTTCAACACCTTCAAGGTCAGAAGGGGATTTGTCGGCAGAAAGAATAATTTGTCGTCCCTGATCTACTAGCGCATTGAATGTGTGAAAAAATTCCTCTTGAGTGGCGTCTCTACCACCAATAAACTGCACATCATCAATCATCAAAACATCCACCGAACGAAACTGCTCCTTGAAATCAACGGTATTTTGTTCCCGTAGCGCACGAACGAATTGATACATAAATTTCTCAGCAGACAAATACATTACCGTTCGAGAAGCGTCCCGCTCAAGAATCTCCCAGGCGATAGCATTCATCAAATGAGTTTTCCCAAGGCCAACGCCTCCGTACAAAAACAAGGGATTAAAAGAAACGGACGAAGCTTCAGCAACACGCCGAGCAGCTGCATAGGCGAACTCGTTAGGTTTACCCACAACAAATTGATCAAATTTAAAACGCACATCAAGCGGTGCTGATATTCTACTGCGGGATTCTAATTCCGGCTTACTTGCAAAAGAAAGTTGTCTTTTCTCTTTAGAATAATTACTAGAAACACTTCCTTGATCAAGAACTGCACTTTTTTCTCTGACACTATTTTTCTGATTTGGCTGGATAAATACATCGATAGAGCGTACCGTATTATTTTCGGCCATCCACAATTTTTTTAGTCTATCAAGATAGTTTGCTACAATCCAATCACGCATAAAACGCGACGGCACTGAAAGCCGCACCTCCGTGTTTCTCAACTCACAAGCTTTTATTGGTTTTACCCAATTTTCAAAGGCCGTTTCACCTATCTCAATTTCAAGGCGGCTACACACCCGGGACCATTCGGTTTGAAACTGTCGATCGTCAGACCTTGTATCCATTTAATTTGCCAGCCTAAAACCAATACTAATATCCAGCTAATGAAAAGAACCTACTGCATATCTTTTCTAAATCACCAAGACTTGAAACAAAATTCCAAATTAGTATTGCAAATTCAAACTTCAGAGGAAAACATAAGAAAAACATTTCCTCCCTCGATAGAACAACCTGGTATCCCCAATTGCTCTTAAATTATCCTACCATAGCTAAAAAGACTTTTTTCTTTTTAAAGTTTCTACGGCAATTATTATCTCTCACCAAATTACGTTCACAACGCCTCTCAAACAATTACCGTTTGCTATTTTAATACAGTGGAATGTACCTAACATCAATTCTTGATTCAATAGGTCCGAAAGGGGAACGTTGAAAATAAATGAAAATAATTTTCTTGACAGGAAAAGAACTTTAGAATCCAGAGACTCGAGGTCAGAAAGCTGTAATTACTTTAAATAGGCTAAAATAAATAATATCAAAAACTTTTTTCTGTTTAATCTAGGAATTAATACTCTTAATTTTCTTCGCCAGCCTTGATAATTTACGCGTAGCCGTATTTACATGTAGAATACCTTTTTGAGCCGAACGCATTAATCTAGGCTCCATTTCCTTAAAAGCGGCTTGCGCAGCCACAGCATCTCCGCCGCTAATAGCTTTTTCAACTATCTTAACGTGGGTTCGCATATCACTGCGGCGATTGCGGTTTACTTCCGTTTGGCGTTGGGTTTGAGCTATACGCTTTTTTGCTGATTTGATATTAGCCATAAAATACTCTTTGGAGCTTTAACTAAATTATTCTTAGTTCGATAACTACTTACGAAGGCCGGGGTTATATATTGAGGCACCTCGAGCGTCAAGCTTTTGTTAAAAGGAAACTGGACCAAACACATCCTATTACCCCATAAAATTAATCAGAATTGGTTATAACCGAGAAACGGACAACAAATTGCCCCTTTCGATTATTAACAACCTTAACTTTTAACAAATCCTTTTCTCGCAAAAATTTATTATTTGAAATTTGTGTCCAACCTAACTGAGGAAGAGTTGCTTTATAAAAAGAAAAAATTTTAGCCGGAGTTAATCTACCAACAGCAGACACTTCTATAATCCGACCACTCGACGTGTTAAAAACAACTTGCGTTTCAGGTATCAGCGCGAATCCGTTAATCAACGGTAATCCATTGATTCCAGGTATAAATTTCGGAGAGGCATATAAATTTACTGGCGCAAGAATTATATACATTATGGCAATTATCGGACCAAAAAACTTCATAAACACTAAACCTCTGTTGATTCAAACCTGGCACAAAGGACAATAAAAAGTTGAACGTCCCGACTGAATTATCTTATTTATTATTCTATCCGAACATCCGGGGCAAAGTGTATTTTTTTTCCCATAAACTTTAAATTTGTTCTGGAAATAACCCAGTTTGCCATTGGGCTGCATATGGTCATTAAGAGATGACCCTCCAGCTTTAATTGCTTCCCTTAAAACATTACGGATTGCATCGGTTAATTTCTGTGCTTCTACCAAGTTCAATGAATTTGCTAACCGCATTGGTGATATACCAGATCTAAACAAACTTTCATTAGCATAAATATTTCCCAATCCACCAACAATCTTTTGATTAAGCAAAGCTGCCTTTATGGAAATTTTGCGATTAGCAAAGGCCTCAGCCAAAATAAAATGATTAAATTTATTTCCTAACGGATCAGGGCCAATATTTTTTATGAGTTTATGCGTCTCGAGACCATCCTTTGTGGAAAGTGAGATTAAACCAAATCGCCTCGGATCGTTAAATCTGACAACATTACCGTTTGCTAAGCAAAAATCAACGTGATCATGTTTACCTGGTTTAGGGATATTATTTTTTAAAATTTTCATGTGACCGGACATACCTAGATGAATAATAATGATATGATCATTTTCCAAACACATTAGAAGATACTTAGCACGACGTTCTAAACGGATAATATTTCTGTCAGTTGCTATTTTCTTTATATTTCTTGGGAACGGTATACGGAGATCTTGGCGGCGGAGAATAAGTGACCTTATCTTTTGGCCTTCAAGAATAGGCCGGAGACCTCGACGAACAGTTTCTACTTCAGGTAGTTCGGGCATATCTCACTTATATCTTTTGCTATCATAACATAAAATAACATAGCCTAGTTGAATTAGTTCCGCTATGTTCCGTTGCATGCCAAAACACAGTAATACAGGTCAAAATAGCAATACAACTCATTTCGGATTCAGAAATGTTAAATATTCCGAAAAATCCGCATTAGTACGTAATGTTTTCAATAATGTGGCACCTAATTACGACCTTATGAACGACATAATGAGTTTTGGTATTCATCGCTTATGGAAAACCAATTTAATAGAACGCCTCAATCCTCATAAAGACATGCGGCTACTGGATATTGGAGGCGGAACAGGTGATATCGCATTTAAATTCATTAAAAGGGGTGGCAGGAATGTTGTCGTCGTCGATATTAATGAGGAAATGCTGGCTATTGGACAAGATCGGGCACTAAACCAAGGAATTGTAAGGCAAATTGAATGGATTAACAGTGATGCAGAAAATTTACCATTTAAAGATTCATTGTTTGACACATACATTACCGCCTTTTGTTTACGAAACGTAGCTCGCCTTGATTTTGCTCTTAAAGAAGCATATCGCTTACTTAGGCCTGGTGGCAGATTTTTGTGCCTTGAATTTAGCCATATAATATTGCCGAATCTATCACGACTTTATGATATGTATTCCTTTAATGTCTTGCCTTTAATGGGACAAATCATCGCAAAAGATAAAGATTCTTATCAATACTTAGCTGAAAGCATCCGTCGTTTTCCACAACAGGATGATTTTTTAAACCTCATAAAAGAATCAGGGTTTGAAAAAGCAACATATCAAAACTTGTCGCATGGGATCGTAGCAATACACTCAGCATGGAAAATATGAGCAGTGTCGTAGCCAAATTATGTTACTAACCTTAAAAAATATATTTCATCTTCTTTCAATTGTCCGCACTCTCGCACGTAATGACCTACTTTTGATTCTGAAAAATAAGGGTATTCCATATGGCGCATTAAAAGCTGTTCAAATGGTCGTCAAACCTAAGAATAAAGCCGAACCAGGGCTGCGTTGGGCAAAGACATTGCAAGAACTTGGACCAACTTTTATTAAGTTTGGCCAAGCCCTTTCAACCCGCTCAGATTTACTAGGTGAAAAAATTGCGAAAGACCTCTCGGTTTTGCGTGATGATCTACCTCCATTCAGTGAGATAGAAGTCCGTAACATTATTGAAAAAGAATTAGAAAAAAAAATAGAAGAATGTTTTACCAATTTTACGTGGAAACCAATCGCTGCTGCTTCGATTGCACAAGTCCATTTTGCTGTCACAACAGATGGCGAGAAGGTGGCTGTTAAAGTACTTCGGCCAAATATTGAGAAAGCCTTTGCAGAGGACCTAACGCTCTTTCATTGGCTTGCACGGATCCTCGAAAGATTACTCCCCGAGTTACGGCGTCTAAAACCCGTCGAAATTGTTAAAACATTCGAGGAAACCACCCGACTTGAAATGGATTTGCGTCTCGAAGCTGCGGCGGCACAAGAGCTAGCTGAGAATTTTGCAGAGGATCAATATTTTTGTGTTCCACAAGTTGACTGGCAGCGCACTTCTAGACGAGTTCTAACCACAGAAAGGATCAGTGGTATTGCAATTGATCAGCTTGATGCCATCACTCAAGCCGGCCATGATCCCAATGAAATACTGACCCGCGCGGCCTCAGCGTTATTTAAGCAAGTATTCCGGGACGGTTTTTTTCATGCTGACCAACACCCAGGAAATCTATTCGTGGGCAAGAATGGCGAAATCATTGCCGTTGATTTTGGGATTATGGGCCGTCTGGACATAGCAACAAGGCAGTATCTTGCTGAAATGCTGATTGGTTTTCTTAATCGAGATTATTCTAAAGTTGCAAAATTACATTTTGCGGCAGGATACGTCCCCGCTGAAAAATCGGTGCTTGCATTTACCCAAGCCTGTCGATCAATAGCCGAGCCTATTCTTGATAAACCACAAAATGAGATTTCCATCGCACGATTGCTTGCTCATTTATTTCAAATAACGGAAACTTTCAGTATGGAGACTCAACCGCAACTCCTTTTGTTGCAAAAAACTATGCTAACCGCTGAAGGTGTTGGCCGAACACTCAGCCCAGAGGCTAACATGTGGCTTCTCGCACAGCCACTAATCAAAAATTGGATTGACAATAATTTAGGGGCTGAAACTATCGTTACTAATACGATCAGCGAAATAGCAAATACTTTACAAAGTCTACCAGTCACCATGGCAAATATAGAAAAGAATACTGCTACCCTTGCAAAAGATGGTTTAAAACTAGATACGAATAATATGCACGACATCGCTTCCAGTCAAAATAAGAGTAAAGTCCCATCAAGCGTCATTTATATACTGGTTGCACTATTTTTAATTGGTTTATGGCTTACAAATTAATTTTCCGTTTTCAATCTTCAAACACTCATAACTACAATTAACTATTGTAAATTGCTTGCCAAACCATCGACTGGCAGTTATCTAATAATCAATATTTACACTTATAAATGGTAAATTTAAAGGTTCCCCAAATGGATAGTGGAAAAAGAATTTTACTGATAATATCCGGGGGTATTGCTGCCTACAAAAGCCTTGAGCTTATTCGAAAACTGCAACGACACAATCTAAAAGTGCGGTGCATCTTAACAGCCTCAGGTGAGCGATTTGTGACACCTCTTTCACTAGAAACCCTAACTGGTGACAAGGTCTATCAAGATTTATTTTCACTCACCAAAGAAAACGAAATGGGGCATATTGAACTCTCGAGAGACGCTGATTTGGTTTTAGTTGCTCCTGCCACCGCTAATATTCTAGCTAAAATGCGAACCGGTATTGCGGATGATTTAGCAACAACCACTCTAATCGCAACAAATAAATCTGTCGTCGTCGCGCCTGCAATGAATGTACACATGTGGGAACACCCTTCCACTAAAGAAAATATAGCCAAATTAAAGGAGCGCGGTATACAGCTTGTAGGTCCGGACCAGGGAGAAATGGTCTGTGGTGAATTTGGTTTTGGGCGAATGTCAGAACCCTTATTTATTGCTGAAAAAGTAAATAACATAATTGAAAAAGGTCAAAATCCACCATTAAATTTTCCAAACAACAAAAGAGAACCTGGAAAATTGGCTGGACGTAAAGCCATTGTGACAAGCGGACCAACTTATGAAGCAATTGATCCCGTTCGTTATTTAACAAATCATTCATCGGGACAACAGGGACACGCCATCGCTATTGCGCTCGCGAATCAAGGTGCAGAAACAATACTAGTTTCTGGCCCTACCCAACTGCCAGACCCGAAAGGGATTACTGTGATGCACGTTACATCGGCAGAAGAAATGCTTTCGGCCTGTATGGCCGCGTTACCAGCTGATATAGTTGTTTGCGCAGCAGCTGTTGCCGATTGGCGAATAAAGAATCCTCCGGCAAATAAAATAAAGAAAAATGGATCTATACCTTCTCTAAAATTAGTAGAAAATCCAGATATATTGTGGGAATTAAGTAAAAAGAAGAAAAATCGCCCTCGGATAATTGTAGGCTTCGCGGCCGAGACAACCGATATTATTACTCACGCTCAGGCTAAACTTCTGAAAAAAGGTTGCGACTGGATTATAGCTAATGACGTTTCCCAAGATGCCGGCACTTTTGGATCCCGTAACAACACCGTTCACATAATCTCAAAAGACGGCATTGAAGCTTGGCCAACCCTTTCAAAAGATGCCATTGGTCAAAAACTCTCAATAAAAGTTGCGGATTTTTTAGAAAATTCTCAATGAATAATAAGGTACAAATACTAATACAACGTCTTGATCCTGGAATAGACTTAGCACTGCCAGAGACCCAGACAGAATTCTCAGCGGGTGTTGATTTGTCGGCCGCCGTAAACGACCCTGTTATTCTTGCACCAGGCGAACGAAAAATCGTTTCAACAGGACTTGCTATCGCCCTACCCGAAGGTTTTGAAGCCCAGATTAGGCCTCGCTCTGGCTTAGCCATAAAAAACGGAATAACTGTGCTTAATAGTCCCGGTACCATTGATGCGGACTATCGCGGTGAAATCGGTGTAATATTAATAAATCTTGGTAAAGCTGAATTTATAATAACACGCGGGATGCGTATTGCCCAAATGGTTGTTAATTCGGTTTGCAATATAAATTGGAACGAAGTGGAGATTTTAACACAAACCAAACGTGGAAATAGTGGTTTTGGCTCTACTGGATTAGAAAAATAAACTTAGGTTGAACAACATTCAACGAAGGAAATTAATGCTAAAACTCTCAAAAAAGATGCTTTTTGCAATAGAGGCCGTGGTTGACATTGCCTACTATGCGGGAAGCCAGCCAGTACAGAGCCATGAGATTACCAGACGCCAAGGTATTCCGAAACGTTATTTAGAACAATCCTTACAACAACTGGTGCGTGCCAAATTATTAAAGGGGACAAGAGGCCCTCGTGGCGGTTACAGCCTAGCTCGAGAACGCCGACGTATTTCCGTCGGTGAAATAGTACAGTTAATGGGCAACATGGATAACAAGGAAGATGATTTTGGCTCTGAATTGAAGCAGACAGTAATAAGACCTCTTTGGCAAAAACTTGAAACTGAAATGATGGACCTATTATACGACATATCAATCGATCAACTTTGCCAACAAGCTCAAGAAGGCGGTGTCACCAGCGAAGGGCGACGGAACCTGGACTTTTCAATATAAGAATTTTTTATTAAAAAGGGAAAAATATGGTTAGTAAAAACAATTTTAGGGGCCAAATTTACGACAGTATAGTTGATACTATTGGCGCCACCCCGCTAGTGCGCCTCAAACGATTACCGAAAGAAGGGAGTTGTGAAGCCGAGATACTCGGAAAGTGCGAGTTTTTTAATCCACTAGCATCAGTCAAAGATCGAATCGGCAGCTCCATGATAGCTGCGGCTGAAGAAGCGGGTCAACTCAAACCAGATTCAATTATTGTTGAACCAACCTCTGGTAACACCGGTATCGCTCTAGCATTCGTTGCTGCAGCTAAAGGCTACCAACTAATCCTTACCATGCCGGAGAGCATGTCGATAGAACGCCGAAAAATGCTTCAACTTTTAGGAGCTAAAATTGAGTTGACACCTGCAGCAGAAGGCATGCCTGGTGCCATTACGAGAGCGGAAAAAATCCTGAAAGACAACCCGGATGCATTCATGCCGCAGCAATTTAGCAATCATGCAAATCCAGATATTCATCGCAGTACAACAGCCGAAGAAATATGGAATGATACTAATGGAAAGGTCGATGCCGTTGTATCGGGAGTTGGCACCGGTGGGACCCTGACCGGGGTAGCAGAGGTCATAAAAGAACGCAAACCTGAATTCAAGATGGTTGCTGTAGAACCTGAAGACAGCCCAGTATTATCTGGTGGGGTCCCTGGCCCGCATAAAATACAAGGGATCGGTGCGGGTTTCATTCCAGATAACGTCAATTTAAATATTATTGATGAGGTCATTCAAATTGGCAATGAAACAGCCTTATCAACAGCTCGGCGCGCAGCAAAAAAGGAAGGATTGCCGATAGGTATTTCATCTGGGGCTGCAATCGCTGCTGCAATCGAAATTGGTGCACGTCCAGAAATGACAGGTAAATTGATAGTTGCTATTTTGCCTTCCTTTGCTGAACGTTATTTGTCCACGGCACTATTCGATGCTCTCGGTCAAGAATGAAGCTCAAATGCCTTTAACCGACAGCCAAATAGAGCGTTACGAAAGACACATACTGCTTCCGGAAATCGGGGGAGCTGGTCAGGCCAAAATAGAAAAGACAAAAGTTCTGGTCATTGGGGCTGGTGGACTCGGCACACCAATAATTCAGTACCTTGCGGCAGCTGGTGTCGGTACTATTGGTATCGTAGACGATGACGTCGTTGATCTTAGCAATTTACAAAGACAAGTCATACATACAACAGGACGAATAGGTTTAAAAAAAGTTGTGAGCGCTAAAATTGCAATCACCGAGATCAATCCCGAAGTGGATGTTATTGAACATCAAGAACGCCTGCAAAAAAATAATGCCCGGGAATTGATATCAAATTATGACATAGTGTCTGACTGTAGCGATAATTTTGCCACCCGGTTCTTGTTAATGGACGCGTGTTATTTGGAGAAAAGAACTCTCGTATCGGGTGCAATTTTGAGGTTTGATGGCCAACTTTCCGTCTTTAAAGCCAACAAAGAAGCGGAAAATGGCTATCCGTGCTATAGGTGTCTTTACCCCGAGGCACCGCCTCCTAATCTGATTCCAACCTGCGCTGAAGTAGGAGTATTGGGAGCAATTTGTGGCATAATTGGCTCGCTTCAAGCAGCAGAAATTCTAAAAGAAATTACAGGCTATGGAGAAAGCTTAGCTGGATCAATAATAATTTTTGATGGATTACACACAGTATTCCGCAAAATAAAAATTAAGCCCGACCCAAAATGCAAATTGTGCAGCCAAGGCGCCACCATTACAGATTTATCAGCCCATTAATTAATTCTTGCACAATACTCCATAGTTTTATAGCAAGGTTTCAAGCACTCGGTTGGGGGCCTTATGACCATCAATAAAGCTTTTTACATTTACAATTACTCGCTCACCCATAGCAATCCTACCCTCAATTGTTGAAGATCCTATGTGAGGTAATAATACTACATTCTGCATTTCGAGAAGCTTAGGATTAATTACTGGCTCATTTTCGAAAACATCTAGACCTGCTCCGGCTATAGCGCCCGCTTCTAACAATCTAACTAATGCATCTTCATCAATAATATTACCACGAGATGTGTTAATTATATAACTTGTGGGTTGTAAAAGTTGAAGTCGGCGTGCAGACAACAAATGGTATGTGGCCGGGGTCGAGGGGCAAGTCACAACAATAATATCCATATGAGCGAGCATTTGATCCAGGCTCTCCCAATAAGTAACTTCTAATTTTTTTTCAACATCTTCTGACGTTCTATTGCGGTTATGATAGTGTACGGCGACCCCAAATCCTCGCGCACGCTCAGCAACTGCCGTGCCTATCCTCCCCATACCTATAATACCCAATCGCTTTCCATTGATACGATGGCCCATTAAATAAGTGGGGGTCCATCCGGACCATTTATTACCGCGAACGATTCGTTCACCTTCACCCATTCGCCGAGGCGTCATCAATATTAATGCCATGGTGAGATCAGCTGTATCCTCGGTCAGAACATCTGGTGTGTTAGTAATAACAACTCCTTTTGTTGCCGCCGCATTAAGGTCGATATGATCAACACCGGCACCAAAATTAGCTATCATACGCAACTGATTTCCGGCTGAGTTTATAATTTCGGAATCAACATTATCAGTTACTGTTGGAACTAGAATCTCCGCCGACTGTACAGCCATTATTAATTCATCATGAGTTAGCGGAACATCATCCAAATTTAAGCGAGTATCAAAAAGCTCCATCATTCGCGTTTCAACCGGTTCTGGTAGCTTTCGTGTTACAACAACTTTGGGTTTTCCTAGAATATCTGATTGTTCATTTAACTGAAATTCTGACACCTGCACTTCTCTCCAAATTAATTCTGTCTTTGGAAATACCAATCAGAATCGGTTTTGTCCACACCCCCTACATCTGAAGCTCATTGTTTGTTAAATTTTAGAACCATTATTAGTATTACTAAAAAAGGTTTATGGCATCACAAGACTTAAGGCCATGTTAATATTATCATTATATACAATTAAACGTTAAAGACTTTTATAAGAACACAGAAGTGGACATTATGTTTACTTATATTAGACTTTTCAAAATTTTTGTTTCTTTGATAGTTATTGGGATATTACCTACAGAAATTATTTTTTTTCCCAATACGGCTAAATCAGGAACAGTCAAACAAAAAAAATCACTAAAAGATTTTAGACGCAAACCTCTGCCTCGATTTGTTTCATTAAGATCCAATAAAGTGAATCTGCGTACGGGTCCAGGGGTTCGATATCCTGTGGATTGGGTCTACCAAAGCAAATACCTACCCGTAGAAATTATCCAAGAATTTGAGAATTGGCGGAAGATAAGGGATGTCGAAGGCACTCAAGGATGGATCCATCAGAGTATGTTGAGTAATCGCCGCATGTTTATGATAATTGGCCAACCCCAAATTATACGAAGAAAAGACGATGATGATTCTTCCGCAATAGCTAAGTTAGAAACATTTGTTGTAGGTAAAATAAGGAAATGCCCTCATAATACTGGTTGGTGCAAAGTCTCTGCGGGTGGGCATAAGGGGTGGCTTCGTCGTGTTGATTTCTGGGGTGTCTACGCCAGAGAAACTATTAAGTAAAAACTAGCGAAAAACTTTCGGTAAATAAACTATATAAAATCTGTTATTAAATCACTCCGTGTTTCATTTGAAATATTAGCCATATGTCCATACTTACGGTGGTTAATTCCTATTTGGATCTCGGTTTTGAAATTCCTGAACATCTCAATTTGCGCAACCGTGAAGTTAAAATGTACAAATTGAACAGAAGATGCTTTCCCGTCAGCATTGGTGCGATCGACGTCTTGTTCTGGTGTAGCGATGATAGCCTCTTCATCAAGTTTAATTGTCATATGATTTTCAACACCGCCTAAGCCAGATAATACCTCCGCTCGTATGTTAGGATTTTCGATCTCAAACATAACCGTGGCAACAAGCTCCCTACCTTTTGGTATTAAAGGATTGTATGCTTCAAGCTCCTCCGAAAGCTGTGTTTCACCACCTTTTTCAATCCGTAACATTTCCTGGACCTGGTACCACATTGTCTCATAAGACTCAAAATAAAAGGTAGCGTAAGGCCCAACCGCCACTCGCCGTAACTTTTTTTTATTGACGATTTCTTTACGCCGTTCTGGGCGAATTTTGTTGTATACCTCGACATCAAGTATATCTTCTCGTCTAAGTTCTGTTTTGAGTACCATTATTTTATTCCATAAGCTCGTGCCAATAGCTGAATAGGGTGTTTTATATTTGTCTCTATTTCTATTTCATTTTTTTCGTTTAATACTTCCATAGTCTGAATCAAGTGTTCACGGGCAAGTGGACACTCCGAAACTACGAGGTTGGCTTTGCTTTCCATGGTTTTGCGTGCAGCTGGCTGGCCAATTTTTAGCGCTGTATCAAAATTATCTTTCATTACGCCCCACGAACCGCCGTGCCCCGAACATCTCTCAATTAAATCAACCTTTATACCTGGTATAAGACGCAACATCTCAAGGGCTTTTACCCCCATATTTTGGGCCCTACTGTGGCAGGCTAGGTGTAAACTTACTGAATCATTGATATTATTTAGACCCTCTTTAAGGCCCTCTCGTTTTGCAATATCAACAATGTATTCGGCGGGATCAAATGTTGCCTCGCTTAGACGCTTTACGTTAGGATTTTCTGGTAATATTAATGGCCATTCAAATTTCAACATGAATGCACATGATGGCACAAGAGCTATAATATCATAACCTTTTCCTATCCATTCAGCTAGCTCAGCTGATATTTTCTTTGCATTCTCAGCAACACGTCCAATATTGCCTTGCTCAAGTTGGGGCATCCCACAACACGAGGGATAAATCACTTCGGCTTTTATTCCATTTTTAGCAAGAACAGCTTTGGTTGCTTCGCCTATCTCAGGACTGTTGTAGTTAACAAAACAAGTTGCATAAAGTACAGCTTTTCGGCGGCTTTTACCCTTAATATCAAGCGTACCAGAACCTTCAAAAGATTTCTTGCTAAAAACGGGCAGGTATGCATCTTTATGAATGCCCAGAATTATTTCCAATAAAGTACGCGCTATCTTATTACTGCGGCTCGATAACCAATTAATCAGCCCTGCTACCAATACCGCAAACTTGCCATTACGATCTGTTTCCGTAATCTGTCTATGCGCTAATCCCGACTTACCTTGTGAAAATTCCATAGCACGGTGCCGCAACACTAAATGCGGAAAATCTAGATCAAATTCATGAGGAGGTACATAAGGGCATTTAGTCATAAAGCACATGTCACAAAGAGTGCAACCATCAATTACCCTCTTAAAGTCTCTGCTGTCGACCGTATCTAACTCACCACTTTCCGACTCATCAATCAAATCAAACAAACGCGGAAAACTATCACATAAATTAAAACAGCGCCTACACCCATGGCAAATGTCAAAAACCCGCCGCAACTCTGCTTCAATTTCATTAGGATCAAAAAAACCCTCTTTTCGCCAAGGAATTTCGTGTCGAGTTGGTGTTCCTAAACTACCTTCAGACATAAATAACCAATACCAAAAAATTTTCACACAAAAATAGCAAAATGGGGGGCTTTTATGCCCCCTTATTTTTTATTAAAGCTTAATTATAAAAACGGCGATAGTGAGAATTAATCAAGCCCATCCAGAGCCTTTTGAAAGCGACCCGCATGAGATTTCTCTGCTTTTGCTAAAGTTTCAAACCAATCAGCAATTTCATCAAAACCCTCTTCGCGGGCTTTTTTGGCCATCCCAGGATACATGTCAGTATACTCATGCGTCTCACCGGCAACTGCAGCACCCAGATTCTGAGCAGTTGAACCTATCGGCAAACCCGTGGCTGGATCACCCGTCTCTTCCAAATATTCAAGATGTCCATGGGCATGGCCGGTTTCTCCCTCAGCAGTTGAGCGGAACACAGTTGAAACATCGTTGTAACCCTCAACGTCGGCTTTTTGTGCAAAATACAAATACCTGCGATTTGCTTGTGATTCACCTGCAAATGCGTCTTTTAAATTTTGTTCTGTATCAGTCCCTTTTAGTGAAGGCATTTGACCCTTCCCTCCTTTCTAAACTAAAAAATTTACCACAATATTTAACACCTATCATCACGAATACGCACAATATCAAAAGAGTATTGACCCATTATACCTCCACTAGAACACCAGTCAACAAATATTTGAATTATTCTAGAAAATAGTATAATAAACTGTTTTAAATAGATTAATTACTTTTCACACGTATAATTACATCTATCCGGCTGACTTCCAAACCTTCTGCAATTTCTGGCAATCCTGTTAAACTAATTTGGTCTTTTTCTATATCCTTCAACTCACGCCTATCTTCATCAAACATGTGATGATGGTAGGCCACATTTGTGTCAAAATAACTTCGCCCGGCTTCGATGACTATTTCACATAGCAATCCTGCTTTCTTAAATTGATGCAAAGTATTGTAAACGGTAGCTAAAGAAATCCTGACATCGGCCTCAGATGCCTCACGATGAAGCATTTCAGCAGTTACATGACGATCAGCACCTTCAAATAATAACTTTGCTAAAGCCAGTCTTTGACGAGTTGGCCTTAAGCCAGCATCCTTTAGACCCTTTATGGCTTGACTGTAGGGCCGTTTTTTTTCCATAAAAATTTCTCTCGCTATTCTTTTTCGTCACTAATAAAAGGTCTTAAAACAAAAATCTAGTTTTTAATTTTTTGACGAACGAGTTTTTTTCAATTTGATTTCTAATCACCCACTAAATATGGCATGCCCACAATATTGTAGCCTGCATCAACGTGATGGGTTTCGCCGGTAACGGCTCCACTCATATCGCTCAACAAATAAAGTGCGGCATTTCCAAGTTCTTCTAAATTTACCGATCGACGCAGTGGGGCATTAGTCTCACTAATATTATATATTCTGCGTGCATCTCCAATGGCACTTCCCGCCAAAGTTCGCATTGGGCCCGCTGAAATAGCATTAACTCTTATGTCGTCACCTCCAAGGTCTGCCGCAAGATATCGCACGCTAGCCTCAAGCGCGGCTTTAGCAACGCCCATAACATTATAATTGGGCAACACTCGCTCCGCACCATAATATGTGAGTGTTAAAATACTACCACCATTCTTTTGCATCATTGGGTATGCTGCCTTTACAACTTCAGTCAAAGAAAAGCACGATATACTCATGGTCTTAGTAAAATTTTCCAACGTCGTATCAACATAGAGTCCATTGAGTTCCTCTTTGTCAGAATAAGCTAGAGAGTGAACTATGAAATCAATTGATTCCCAATCCTTGGCTAGTCGATCAATCACCCCTTTGATACTACCTTCTTCTTCTACATCACATTTTAGTAAAATATCCGAGCCGATACTTTCTGCCAATGGCTTTAAACGCCTTTCGAAAGCCTCACTCTGATAAGTAAATGCTATTTTGCCCCCAGAGTCGGCAATAACTTTAGCAATTCCCCACGCTATTGATCGTTCATTTGCAACGCCCATAATAATGCCGCGTTTACCCGACATAATACCATTAACATCTGACATGAAAACTATGCCACCTCGACGTTAGCAAATACCAAACATGCATTAGTGCCACCAAAACCAAAACTATTAGACATTGCTATGTTAATAATCTTATTATCCATCCGTTTGCGCACAATAGGCATATCACCAACTTCTGGCTCTAGCTCGTCAATATTAGCCGACTCACAAATAAAATTATTTTCCATCATCAGCAATGAATAAATAGCTTCTTGTACACCTGTGGCTCCCAACGAATGCCCGGTTAAAGACTTTGTTGAATTAAAGTATGGTGTCTTATCTCCAAAAACTTCCCGCAACGCAGCAAGCTCTTTAACGTCACCAACCGGTGTCGATGTACCATGAGTGTTTACATAATCAATAGGATGGCTAATCGTTGACATTGCTTGTTGCATACAACGAACAGCTCCTTCACCAGAAGGTTGTACCATATCGTACCCATCAGAAGTCGCTCCATAGCCTGCGACTTCGCCATAAATTTTAGCGTCTCTTTTCTTAGCATGCTCAAATTCCTCAATCACAACTACACCAGCGCCACCGGCTATAACAAAACCATCACGCGCAGAATCAAACGCACGTGAAGCCTTTTCCGGAGTTTCATTGTAACCTGAAGAAAGAGCTGGCATCGCATCAAACATTACGGACATACCCCAACCGAGCTCTTCTCCACCGCCGGCGAAGACTATATCTTGTTTGCCCCACTGGACCAATTCAGCAGCATTACCAATGCAGTGGGCTGAGGTAGAACAAGCCGATGTTATTGAATAATTGACGCCTTTAATTTTAAAAGGTGTTGCCAAAGTTGCTGAGTTAGTAGACGACATGGTACGTGGTACCATAAATGGGCTGACCTTCTTAGGGCCCCGATTTCGCGCCGTATCAGCAGCAGCAATTAAATTTACCACCGAAGGACCGCCTGAACTCATAATCAAACCAGTCCGCTCATTTGAAATATCATCTTCGCCAAGCCCAGAATCTTCGATCGCATGACTCATAGCAATATAGTTATATGCGGCACCTTCACCCATGAAACGCCTATCCCGCCTTTCAATATGCTCGGCCACATCAATATTTGGCTTACCCCAAACTTGGCTTCGAAAACCCATTTCAGCAAATTCTTGAGAATAAGAAATACCTGACTTTGCTTCTCGCAACGATTTAACAACCTCTTCCTTATTATTTCCAATACAGGATATAATACCTAGTCCGGTTATTACTGCTGTTCTCACAATACCCTCATAAAAAATATATCTTAAATATATGAACGTTTTTCACTAAATCATTCCTCCGCCGGGATAGTTCCAACGCGGAGACCCTTTGTTTCGTAGCAAGTTTCCCCATCAACCGCCATCTGTCCATCGGCAAAGGCTATCGCAACCTGGCGATTAACAATCCGTTTTATATCTACGTAATATGTAACAAGCTTAGCTTCAGGTGTGACCATCCCAGTGAATTTGACGTCTCCCACACCAAAAGCACGGCCACGACCCGTTGCCCCAGTCCATCCCAAAAAAAAACCAACTAATTGCCAAAGAGCATCAAGTCCCAAACAACCGGGCATTACGGGATCTCCTTCAAAATGGCAAGTGAAGAACCATAAATCTGGCCTAATATCAAACTCCGCAATAACTTCACCTTTGCTGTATGCACCACCATCGGCTGTAATAGAAGTAATTCGATCTAACATTAACATCGGTGGCAACGGCAGCTGGGCATTTCCGGAACCAAACAACTTGCCCTTTCCACAAGATATTATTTCATCATATGAGTAACTAGATTTTGGTTCAAATAAATTATTGGTCATAATTTCTGATCCTGCATACCTGCTCCCACCTCAGTCGGCTGAGACGCAAATTTTAATCCCGTCAATACTTCAATTAACATCTCAATAAATAGAACTATTAGCTAGAGACCGAAGCGCGGGCTAGATTGGCTCTTAAAATCGACAACCGAGCAAATTCTATCTTCTTATTAAGTAGTTATATGTAGTAAATATAGAAAAGACGACCTATTGAGCAAAAAAAATAAATTACTTTACTATTGACCAGACAAATATCTAATATTCTGTAACTATACTATTTCAAGCTAGGCTAAACGTTAATCTCTTCACCAGTTTCTTGGTTAATCGACTTCATAGAAAGCTTTACTTTACCACGATCATCAATACCTATTAATTTTACTTTTACTTCATCGCCAACACTTACTATATCGGTAGTTTTTTCTACCCTCTCAGGACGCAGTTCACTAATGTGCACTAAGCCATCACGGGTACCCATAAAGTTGACGAAGGCACCAAAATCAACCGTTTTTACTACCTTACCAGAATAAATAACACCAATTTCGGGTTCAGCTGTTATACTCTTAATCATATCAATCGCTGCTTCAGACGCCTGCTCATCGACTGCAGCTATTTTCACCGTCCCATCATCATCGATGTCAATTTTTGCGCCGGTTGTTTCACAAATTTCGCGAATCATTTTGCCTCCGGGACCTATAATTTCACGAATTTTATCGGTTGGAACAGTCATTACCGTGATCCGTGGAGCATTGTCACTAACATCATCACGCGCTGTAGTAAGCGCTTTGGCCATTTCACCCAGAATATGAAGTCGTCCATCACGTGCTTGAGCAACAGCCTCACGCATAATGTCTTCCGTTATCGACGTGATCTTAATATCCATCTGAAGAGCTGTAATACCATTTTCCGTACCCGCTACCTTAAAGTCCATATCACCTAGATGATCTTCATCGCCCAAAATATCAGACAAGATAACGACGCCGTCTTCTTCTTTAATTAAACCCATAGCAATACCGGCAACTGGACGAGCTAGCGGTACACCGGCATCCATCATTGAAAGAGACGTCCCGCAAACTGTCGCCATAGAAGATGAGCCGTTTGATTCGGTGATCTCAGACACAACCCTAATAGTGTAAGGAAAGTCCTCTTTAGCCGGCATAATCGGGCGTATCGCTCGCCAGGCTAATTTGCCGTGACCAATTTCGCGGCGACCTGGACCCATCATGCGACCAGCCTCACCTACCGAATAAGGTGGAAAATTATAATGTAGTAAGAAGTGTTCCCTGTAATCACCATCCAGACCATCAATAATTTGTTCATCTTGGCCAGTGCCTAAAGTCGTAACAACTATCGCTTGGGTTTCCCCTCGGGTAAAAAGCGCACTACCATGAGCCCGGGGAAGAATTCCAACTTCCGAAATGATCGGACGTACTGTCTTCGTATCACGACCATCAATGCGTTGGCCTGTTTTAATGAGATCTTTACGAACAATATCTTTTTCAAGTGATTTAAATGCCTCACTAACAATTATGTCGGTTGCTTCTTCGTTTTCAGCGAAGGTTTCAATTACTCTAGACTTCACATCGGCGATGGCAGATTGACGTGTAGATTTTTCCGAAATTGAATAAGCATCCCTAAGATCTGCTTCAGCCATTTTTCTAACCTGAACTCTAACTTGATCAACAACCTTAGATACTTCCGGCACCTCTCGGGGCTCTTTAGCGCAGGCTTGAGCAAGTTCAATTATCCCCTCTATAACTTCTTGGTTAGCTTTATGACCAAACATTACAGCACCCAACATGACATCTTCAGACAACTCATTCGCTTCTGATTCAACCATCAAAACACCTTCACTGGTACCTGCAACAACAAGATTCAACTCGGAACCGGGCATGGCATCGATTAATGGATTTAATACGTACTCCCCGTCTATATAACCTACTCTTGAAGCGCCAATTGGTCCCATAAAAGGAATGCCGGAAATTGTTAGTGCGGCTGATGTGCCGATCATCGCAGTGATGTCAGGATCATTTTCTAAGTCATGTGCTAATACTGTTGAAATCAGTTGTGTTTCACATTTATAATTTGGGTGAAACAATGGTCGTATCGGACGGTCAATCAAACGAGATGTCAGCGTTTCTTTCTCTGATGGTCGGGCTTCGCGTTTAAAAAAACCGCCGGGAATTTTGCCAGCGGCAAATGTCTTTTCTTGGTAGTTAACCGTTAAAGGAAAAAAATCTATGTCCAAACGTGGTTTCTTTGCACCAACTGCTGTGCACAATACCTTGGTCTCACCATAGGTAAGCATTACGGCACCATCTGCTTGACGCGCGATTTTACCTGTCTCAAAAGTCAATTTACGGCCGCCTAGATTTATTTCTTTTTTATATTCGCTAAACATTTTTATTTTCCTTCCAACATCGATAATATATTCCAACCACCCTACATCTTACTGATAAAGTGAAACTAAAACCAAAAAATTGTTACAGTAATGTATTCGGCTAATTAATTTCTCCCAAATTAACATCGACCTCCGGAATTAAAATACAAGAAGCTATCCAGATCCATACATTTTCTTTTACAAATAATCACCCGCAGATTTAGTTTAACGGCGAAGGCCGAGCCGTTTGATTAAATCATTATAACGCACAGATTTTTTTGCATTCAAATAGTCTAAAAGTCGGCGGCGCTGCCCCACCATCATCAAAAGACCTCGACGAGAATGGTGATCTTTTTTGTGCGCTTTCAAGTGGTCTGTGAGATTATTAATACGCTCGCTCAAGATTGCAACCTGAACCTCGGGAGAGCCTGTGTCACCATCTTTAGTAGCAAATTCAGCAATTAACTCTTGCTTTTTTTCTGCAGTAATCGACATCATCAACTCCAATCTTCTTTAAAAATTTATAACACGCACTGGACGAATTTGATTACCTTCCAATTTAACCAATGCAACCATTTCATGGTCCGTCTTCGCACAAAACACTTCACCCTGAGCAATTCCACCGACAGGCAGGCGCCTAGCCACTTGGAGCGATGAAATATACTGTCCACATCTTAAGCGATGAGCCTCGTCCACAGTCAAAATCAGCGCCGGGATGCCGTCTAGCGCAGCCTCAACTGGCCGCATTCTATCTGCGGCGGCGCCTTTATGCCCTAATTCTACTAATTGATCCAGCGAAATCGCGTCTCTTTCGGAAAAAGGACCAACAAGGGTTCGTCGAAGCTGCGAAACGTGCCCGCTCGTGCCTAAATAGTGCGCTAAATCACGGGCTAATCCCCGAATATAAGCGCCTTTGCCAGAAATCACTTCAAAAGTAGCATTATGTAAATCAATCACCTCGATAAGCTTAAATGTTTTAACAAAAATAGGCCTCGGTTTTAAGTTAATAGACTTGCCTGAACGAGCCAATTTATATGCCCGTTCTCCATCCAATTTTACAGCTGAAAAAGCCGGGGGAGATTGTTGAATATTGCCAATAAACTTCGGTAAAGCTGCTTCAATTTCTTCTCTACTAGGCCTAATGTCACTAGTACGTATCACAAGACCCTGTAAGTCATCTGTATCAGTCGTAGCACCCCAACGAATTGTAAATTGATATTTTTTTTCAGCACCCATCATAAAGGATACTGTTTTCGTTGCCTCACCAAACGCCAGCGGCAATACACCTGTTGCGAAAGGATCAAGCGTACCACTATGACCAACTTTTTTAGCATTAAGGATTTTGCGAGCTTTACTAACTACCTTTGCCGAGGTGATATCGGAGCTCTTATCAACTACCAGCCAACCATGAACCGATTCACCTTGATTTCTGCGCGCCATCGGTCAATCTGAATCCCCTGTCCGCTCTATATTTACAGCGGCCCCCGGTTCTTCTTGTCCAATGTCTTTCAAAAGGCTGCTTATCCTATCCGCATATTCAAACGAAGTGTCATACTCAAAACTTAAATTAGGCACACGACGCAAATAAATACGTTGAGCTATCTTATGACGCAAAAATGGCGTGGCTCGACCTAATACCTCAACTATATTTTTTTTTCGTTCTTTACCGCCGAGTTCAGTTACAAAAACCGTTGCATTGAATAGATCAGGAGATATACGAACCTCAGAAATTGTTATAGAAACACCAGACAACTCCGGGTCACTCAACTCTCCACGCAAAAACAATTGAGATAAAACATGGCGCAACTCCTCACCAACCCGCAATTGCCTCTGGCTAGAAGGTTTGTTAGAACCGTGGAAAAGTTTCTTATTATTCATGCAATCATCCAAACATAGTGTACTGCTATATTTCTGGCGTTTCTTCTGTTAGATCAAAGCACTCAATCAAATCCCCTACTTTGAGATCATTATAATTCTCAAAAGAGACCCCACATTCAACAGACTCTTTTACTTCGTTAACATCTTCCTTAAAACGCTTTAGAGTTGATAAATTACCTTGGTGAATTACAACATCGTCTCTCAACAGACGAACGCCCGCACCACGCCTCACTTCACCACTGGTAACAAAACAACCAGCTACTTTACCAATCTTAGAAACATCAAAAACATCGCGAATCTCAGCATTGCCCAGAAACGTCTCTCGAACAATAGGAGCCATCATACCAGCAAGCAGCTTCTTAATATCATCTATAACGTCATAAATGACCGAGTAATACCTAATATCAACATCATCTTTACTTGCTAGATCAAGAGCTTGAGAGTTTGATCTCACATTAAAACCTAAAACAGCAGCGTTAGACGCACTTGCTAAGGCTATGTCAGACTCGTTAACGCCCCCAACGCCTTGATGTATTACCCGTATCTTAACCTCATCTTGTGGCAAACTATCAAACATCCCAGTTATTGCTTCTACTGAGCCTTGCATATCAGCTTTAATCAGTATTGGTAAATCTTTTATCTCTCCACCTTTAACCGCTTCGAACATATCTTCAAGTGTGCTACGTTTTGTAGTAGCTGATTTTGCTATTCTATTCTTATTAACCCTAAACTCCGCAATCTCCCGCGCACGTCCTTCACTTTCTACAACAAAAAAACCGTCACCAGCGCTTGGGGCTCCTGTAAAACCGATCACCTCAACGGGAACAGCGGGGCCCGCCTGAGTAATATCTACTCCTTGGTCATTAACCAAAACTCTAACACGTCCCGACTCCGTGCCAGCAACAAAAATATCACCTGTCTTTAAAGTGCCGCGTTGCACTAACACCGTTGCTAATGGCCCACGGCCTTTTTCAATACGCGACTCAACAACAATACCCTCAGCAGGACACTCCGGGTTAGATTTTAAGTCAAGAATTTCCGCCTGTAGTAGAATTAATTCTTCCAACTTATCAATATTAATATTTTTAGTTGCCGACACTTCAACACTCAATATTTCCCCACCCATCGCTTCTAAAACTAACTCATGTTCAAGCAACTGCGTTCGTATCTTATTTGGATCAGAATCTGGTATATCTATTTTGTTAATTGCAACTATAATTGGTACATCTGCTGATTTTGCGTGGTTAATTGCTTCAACTGTTTGCGGCATAATTCCATCATCCGCGGCAACGACAAGTACTACAATATCTGTAACACTCGCTCCCCTAGCACGCATCGCTGTAAAAGCCTCATGTCCTGGTGTATCAATAAATGTAATTATTTCTCCGCTACCGGTTACTGTTTGATAAGCCCCAATATGCTGTGTAATTCCGCCAGCTTCGCGAGAAGCTACGTTGGATTTACGCATTACATCCAGCAACGAAGTCTTACCATGATCAACATGCCCCATTACAGTCACAACTGGTGCTCTTGCAATAAGATCTTTCTCTTCATCCACCTGGTCGCCTAGACCTATTTCTATATCAGAATCGCTGACCCGATTTACTGTGTGACCGTACTCACTAACAACAAGCTCCGCGGTATCGCCATCAATAGTATCCGACATATTTACCATGATACCCATCGTCATAAGGGCTTTAATTATATCAACGCCCCTCGCAGCCATACGATTAGAAAGCTCTTGGACGGAGATGTTTTCAGGAATGGTAACTTCACGAACAATCTTAACGTGTTCAATTGGTCCCTCTTTCCGTTTCTGGCGCTCACGTTGCCTTTTAACTGACGCTAACGAACGCTGGCGCTCAGAATCGTCTAATGCGTTTGCTATTGTTAGCTTTCCTCGATTGCGGCGTCGAGTCCCACGGGGTGATGACAGAGGTCGCTTAGGGGTTCCTGTCTTCTTTTTATCACCATTCTCGTCATCTTTTTCTATAAGCTTTTCTTGATTTGTTTTTGCCGCGACGGCTTCTGACACTTCTTGGTCCAAAACGGATTGTCGTAATTTTTCCTCATCAGCTTGATTGCCGTCAACTTCTATACCAGGCGACTTTTTAGTAGATTTCTTTACTTTCCCTGGTTCTTCATTAAATACCGACTCTTGATCCAAAGTCGCCTGGTTGTTGCGCTGCTCATCTATTTTATTCGCCTTTTCAAGAGCCTGAAACCGGGCAGCCCTCTCTTGCTCAGTCAAGTTATGAGGTGTCGCCGGAATTGGTTGACCTTCGTCCGCAACTATTTTCTCAATTGAGTTCTCGTCAGTTTTATTTTCCTCCTCAGCGAGTGCTTTTAAGTTGATTTCCCTCATGCTTCCCGAAGAGCCAGGAGCAAAAGTTCTCTTCTTTTTTACTTCAACAGTCACAACTTTTGAACGGCCGTGCGAAAAATTCTGGCGCACTTGGCCACCTTCAACTGTTTTCTGCAATTCTAGTTTACCCGGCCGCGCTAGACTAAGTTTTTTCTTCGGCTTCTTTTCTTTATTTTTTATACTATCCGCCATATCTAACCATCTATTTTTAACTTGGTTATAAAATAATTCGTAGGTTTAAATTTCATTTCTTTTCGACAGGGGTCTTCCACTTCTTATCAAGGGTTATTTTCACGTATCCTCTTCCATTCCCCGACTTGGTTCGTTAAATATATCTTCAGTTTCGATAGTGTTCTCAGAGTTCTCCTCATCCTCAAACCAATGTGCCCTAGCTGCCATTATAATTTCATTAGCCAGTTCTTCATTGAGACTAGACTTGCCAACAATATCTATCAATTCATCACTAGCAAGATCGGCCAAGTCATTTAGGCTTTTAATATTATTTTCGCCTAGCACAACAAGCATTGCACTAGTCAACCCCTGAACACCAGCAACTTCATCGCTCACGCCGGCTTTTTTCCGCAACTCAACAAGTTCAACTTCTCTTTGTTCTAAGAATTGACGCCCACGATCACGGAGTTCGGCAGCTAGTTCATCATCAAATCCTTCAATTACTGACAATTCTTCGATCGGAACAAATGCAACTTCTTCTATTGTTGAAAAACCTTCAGTCACAAGCAACTGGGCAATCACTTCATCAACATCTAAACTGTCTATAAACAATTGTGAACGAATCTTGAATTCTTCATTCCTGCGATCAGATTCTTCAGCTTCTGTTAAAATATCAATATCCCAACCTGTTAATTGAGAAGCCAAACGTACATTCTGTCCACGACGACCAATCGCTAAACTCAGTTGTTCATCAGGAACAACAACTTCAATTCGATTTTGTTCTTCGTCTAGCACTACCTTGGTTACTTCAGCAGGCGCTAGTCCGTTAACTATAAAATTTGCTGGTTGATCAGACCAAGAAATAATATCAATTTTTTCACCCTGTAGCTCTGCAACAACAGCCTGCACACGCGAACCTCTCATTCCAACGCAGGCCCCCACCGGGTCAATGCTTGTATCAGAAGATATAACTGCTATCTTGGCCCGACTACCTGGATCACGAGCAACGGATTTTATTTCAATCACACCATCATAAATTTCTGGTACCTCCTGCGTAAATAATTTTGCCATAAATTGTGGATGACTGCGCGATAAAAAAATCTGCGGTCCGCGCAGTTCCTCTCTAACATCAAAAATATATGAACGGACGCGGTCTCCATTATTAAAATGCTCGCGCGGAATAGATTCATCTCGACGAATTATACCTTCCGCTCGATTTCCTAAATCAACAATCACATTTCCAAACTCAACGCGCTTAACAACTCCATTAACAATTTCACCAGTTCGGTCTTTAAACTCAGCAAACTGACGTTTACGCTCGGCCTCCCTAACTTTTTGAACAATAACCTGTTTAGCTGTCTGAGCAGCAATACGGCCAAATTCAATGGGGGGCAAAGGATCAACAAGAAATTCCCCAATTACTACATTGGCTTTTCTGCCTTTAGCTTCATCTAGTGTAATTTGAGTAACCTCATTTTCAATTTCTAAAGCAACCTCAATATACCGAGCCAGTCTTATTTCTCCGGAACTACGATCAATTTCCGCACGAATATCATGTTCTTGGCCATATTTGGATCGACCCGCTTTTTGAATAGCTTGCTCCATTGCTTCCAGAACCTCTTCTCTAGCTATACCTTTTTCGCTAGCTACATTGTCAGCCACCAAAAGAAGCTCAGGGTGCGTATATAACGTGTTCGATTCTGCGTTAGTATTCATGATGGTTAATCTATACCTCTAATTGAGTTTGGGCTACTGAATCTAGCAACTCTTGTGTCAACAACAATTTTGCGCTTTGAACATCGCCAAACGGCAGTAAATAAGTCTGTTCATTCACTCTAATTCTTATATTTGCATCCTGAATGCCCAATAATTTTCCTTTAAACTTTCTCCGTCCGTTATAGAAATTTTTCATATCAACACGCACACTAAATCCTGCATATTTTTTATAATCTCCTGAATCTAATAACGGACGATCAATCCCAGGCGAACTTACTTCCAACAAATAACTCTGACCAATAGGATCATCCATGTCTAATGTAGCCGAAACTTCTCGAGAAATTAAAGCACAATCGTCCAGTGTAATTTTCTTACCATCCAACCGTTCAACCATAATTTGCAACGTTTTTGGGCCTTTATTAAATATTTCAACTCGGATAAGCTGATAACCAAGATCACTGATGATGGGAAAAATTAATTTTTGAATGTTATTTTTCTCGCTCAATTATTTACCTTCCTTTACCGGGCCATATACCATATTCAAAATCCGTTATACACAAAAAAAGCGGGCCCCTGGGCCCACTCTCAGACTTTTATAAATCGAGAATTTCTTTGAATCCCAGACATACTGTCCCTACGTGGCATAAAAAACAAGCTTTTTATTTAAATTATCAGTTATCTATATACGCGTAAACGCCGTTGAAAAGTCAAATAAATACACTTTCGGCCGCAGTTAATGGCCTTTGTTTCATAACGTGTCCTTATAGAATCAGGATAACTATTGCGCCAATCCTCAGGCCCATTTGCTAACCAATCAAAATCTGGATGGCGATTAAACATATCCAAACTCCAACGCACAAAACTCATATCATCAGTCGCAAATCGTAGTTTCGCGTGGTCTTTCATAACCCGTGAAAGTTCATTTAAATTCTCACTATTTACAAATCGCCGACGATGATGTCGTTTTTTAGGCCAAGGATCAGAAAATAATATAAAAACTCTGTCAATGAAATTAGATGATAGCCTTTGTATCAAGATTCTCGCATCATCATTATAAAGGCGTACGTTACTCAACGATTTTATCTTAATCTGAGATAGTATCGCAGCCACCCCGTTAACGTACGGCTCACAACCAACCAGAACAATTTCTGGGTTTTGTTCGGCTTGAAACACTAAATGTTCACCTGCACCAAAGCCAATTTCCATCCATACCTCAGTGTTTGGTTGAAATAGGAGAGAAGGGTCCGCTAAATTAGGATTATCGGGATCAATTAATAGGCCAGGAAGCAAATCACTCAATAGTTTTTTTCGGGCCGGACTTAATGCATGTCCTTGCCGCCTTCCATAAAACCTATAATTTTCAGTTGTGTAAGCTTTATCCTTTTGCATATTTTAGTGTTTGAAAAAAATTTAAAGTGCCGATCTAAGTGGTTCGACGAGATCAAGTTTTTCCCACGAAAATCCCCCATCTTCATCAGGTTCACGACCAAAATGACCATAAGCCGCTGTCCGAGCATAAATTGGCCGGTTTAAACTTAGGTGCTCACGGATGCCACGAGGACTTAAATTCATTACTTCTTGCAGTGCGGCAGCCAACTTTTCTTCTTTAATTCCACTTGTTCCCGCTGTGTCAACATATACCGAAAGCGGTTTCGAAATACCAATAGCATATGCTAGCTGAATGGTACACTTTTCAGCCAATTCAGCAGCAACAACATTTTTTGCTAAATACCGTGCAGCATAGGCCGCAGATCGGTCAACTTTCGAAGGATCTTTTCCAGAAAATGCACCCCCACCATGTGGCGCCGTACCGCCATATGTGTCGACTATAATTTTTCGGCCCGTCAATCCAGCATCTCCATCAGGGCCACCGATAACAAATAAACCTGTCGGATTAACATAAAATTCCTCTTCTGGACACATCCACCCATCCGGCAAAATTTTTTCAACATATGGCCTCACAATTTCTTTGACAGCTGCTTGGTCGAGTCCATCATCATGCTGAGTAGATACTACTACAGACGTTGCGCCAACGGGCTCACCATTCTCATATTTTAATGTAAGCTGACTCTTGGAATCCGGGCCTAAACCAGAAATTTCACCAGAATGCCTAACTCTGGCAAGTTCTTCCAAGATCGCATGTGAATAATGGATAGCCGCCGGCATCAGTGCTTCAGTTTCCCGGCATGCATACCCAAACATAATCCCTTGATCACCTGCTCCTTCATCTTTATTACCTGATGCGTCAACCCCTTGGGCTATATTTTCCGATTGAGCATGAACATGGACCGCAACATCCATCTTTTCCCAGTGGAAACCCTTTTGTTCATAGCCAATATCTTGGACTGCGTTGCGCGCAACTTTCTCCATTACCGAGTGGGTCACGCTACCCGGACCACGGACCTCTCCAGCAAGTACAACACGGTTTGTTGTACACAATGTTTCAACTCCGACGCGCGACAAGGGATCCGCCGCAAGAAAAGTATCAACAATTGCATCAGACACCCTGTCGCTGACTTTATCGGGGTGACCCTCTGACACTGATTCACTGGTAAAAAGATAATTTTCTTTGGACACTAATTTACCTCCTGCAAAAGGCTGTTTGGCGAAAACAAAAATTCAAATAACAGAGAAGATCCTATAATCTGAGAACAAAAATTAAGATGTTTTCTCGCAGTGTTTGTGGATAGCGTCAAGCATTATTGGTTATAGTGATTAAGGATATATAATCTAGAAACCGTGGGATTTTGCCCACTTACCAATTGAAAATTAGTCATCGGCGGTTAGTTCAAAACCAAATAAGCTCAGTCTCTTTTTTGTTATGCAAAAGATCGAAGCCGAGATAAAGCTATTAACCCCAAAAAAATCAGTAAAACCCCAAAAGGCCTAGTTTTTGAGTAAAAAGCAGGCGTCAAAAGTGGTTTTGGTAATTGTACATCAAGATATAGCCGTTCATTCAAATCAGATGCTTTAAGTATCCGCCCATATCCATCAATAACCGCTGAGACACCAGTATTGGCTACCCTAATTAATGGCAAACCTTCTTCGACTGCACGTAATTGGGCGGTTGCGAGGTGTTGATATGGTCCACTTGATACTCCAAACCAAGCATCATTAGTGATATTTAATAACCACTCCGGTCTAGGAATACCTCTTTTTAATGGAACTGTCACCGCCCCAGAAAATATAACTTCATAACAAATCAAAGGACTTACTAGGGGTGCTCCAGGTACTTGTATTGTCTGTGGCCCAGAGCCACTAACAAAATCTATGCGCGCCTTTATTAATTTACCAAGAATGATGAAACTCTCAAAATACCTTCTGAATGGTGTATATTCTCCAAATGGCACCAAATGAAATTTATTAAATGTGCTTATTATTTTGGCATTACCATCAAGTACTTGAAGACTATTCCATAGACTAACTCTCTCTTTAGCGCCACCTGTTCTTCGCAATGAACCTGCCAACAAAGCCCCTTTTTGGGGAATTATTCGAGCAATACCCACTAACGAAGAATTCTCGCCAGATACATCCCGTAGTGTAGACAGATTCCCATCCAAAACAAACGGTACCGATGTCTCAGGCCAAATTATATGTGTGGGCGCCTGACCAATAGGCGAAACTACGGACGCCTCACTTAATTCAATTAGATTCTTTAAGTGCTTTTCCCTAAATTGTGGTTTCCATTTAATATTTTGCGGAATATTGGGCTGAACGAGTCGAAGGTGCACATTTTCTACAAACTTATTTTCAGCTCCAAATAAGCGATACGACCCACCAAGCCAAATTATCACCAGAACGATGAAAGGAACTAAGCTAATAGTATATCTAAAATTTACAGATTTATTTGGGTAACCTAACAAGGCAAGGGCAGAGGACGCTGTGACAGTTACCAAACTCAACCCTAATACTCCAAATAAAGATGCAAATTGCATAATTGCGTCATTAAAAGTCCAAACAGTACCTAAAAGATTCCATGGAAATCCTGTAAATAAACTACCTCGGGCCCATTCGAAAACGACCCAGAACAAAATAATATAAATCACACGGCGGGGGCCCGGCTTTGCCAGCCGACATGCCACTGCTGTCGCAAACCCTGTATAAATAGCAAAAAAAGTCGACAATCCGATTATCGCGATTGGAATCATCCAAGCCCACTTCTCGGCATCAACCAAAAAAGAAAATGAGATCCAATATAAGCCTGCCGTGAAAAAACCAAAACCAAACCACCAACCACCAGCAAATGTACTGTGAAAAAAATAATATTCAAATTTATTCCGGTAATCTACTTTTACTGATACATTCGACCCATCGAGCAGCCAGACTAATCCGACAAAAGCTGGTATTAGAACAGGCACAAAATGAACTGGGGGAAGTGCAAGTGCGCTAACGGCGCCGAAAAAGAATAAAACCATCACGCGGCGCCAACCTCTAAATGTCAAAGTATACTTCCGCCAAGTTTCAAATTTTTCAATCATGGTCGTGATGCAGTGTTTAATTATCTGGATCAGCACTGGAATGGGGTATTAAAGCATTAGAAGAATCAAACTTTAAACCACGGATGCGGATATTTTTTATCCGCCTCGGATCAGCATCTGTAATCTCTATCTCCATCCCGCAAGAATGCCGTACCAATTCTCCTCTAATTGGAACCCGGCCAGCCAAAGAAAAAACTAGTCCTCCAAGAGTATCAAACTCTTCGCGCTCAGCTTCAGAGACAACACCGCCAACTTTCTTTTCAAAATCTTCTATCAAAACACGGGCATCGGCTTCGACTGTACCATCATCTTTGATGATCAGTTGGGGGTCTTCATCCTGATCATGTTCATCTTCAATTTCACCAACTATTTCTTCGACAAGATCTTCTATCGTCACCAAACCATCAACACCGCCAAATTCATCAACTACCAGTGCCATATGAATTCGTTTGACCCTCATTTCAAGTAAGAGCTCTAAAACTTGCATGGAAGGCGACACAAATAAAACATCTCTAATAATATTGCGCAAACGTAATTGCTCAATTCGTCCTTCTTTCCCAGGACGCTCAAATGACGAACTTGCAGCCATCGCGTCTTTGATATGTATCATACCAATTGCATGGTCTAAGGTGTCTTGGAAAATTGGAACTCTCGAATGGGCCTCTCGATTCATCACCTCTATTAAATCTGTAAACGATGAATTTACTTCAAGAGCGGAAATATCGGCTCGCGGAACCATAACGTCAGAGATAGTTCTTCCTTTGAGGCTTAAAATATTTGATAATAAGTTACGTTCCTCGGTTTCAAGCACTGTAGCATCGTTATCATTGTCTTCGATTAAATCTTCTATAGCTTCGCGAACAGGATCATCATAACTAGAAGACCGCACAACTTTTAACCACGAAGCGTTTAGAAAATTTAAAAAGCTAGCCATTAACTCAAACCTACTTCTCTTAGTGAAGCAACTAGCGACAAGACAACTAATATTTTAGCACGGTAAATTTCGTTCATCCTAAATGAGCACCATTTAATTGCACATGTTTAAGAATAGTCCTGATATCTAATTCGCATTTCTTAGTTTTAACGCACAATTCTTGCCGTAGGGATCTTTAATTCCCAAACCAGCCAACATTTCGACTTCTAGGGTTTCCATTGCATTAGCCTCTTTATCATTTGCGTGACTATAGCCCAATAAATGCAGACAACCGTGAACCACTAAATGACTTAGGTGATCAGATACGTGGTCAGGTGCTTCATTTTTAATTGTTTCAAAAGCCATGACAATATCACCTAAAGATGGAACATCCCCATCTATAGCAACATTATTATTGTCGGCAGTAAAAGAGAGAACATTTGTTGGTTTGTTTATATTTCGATGCTTATAATTGAGGCTCTGAACCAGCGGATCATCAGCAAGTACTATCGTTGCTTCAACTACCTTATTTGATACTAATACCCCCTGCCAAACGGCTTCAGCAGCTAATTGGCAAATTTTCTCAACGTTAGACAACTCTTGTCTCCACTTTGAACTTTTTATCTGGACAGATGTAATTACGGTAGAAGGCATATTTTTCTCAATACTGTCTTAATTCTGACCTCGAGGTTCAGTGTGTTTATTTCCCCGTAATCTCTTGTCATAGGCTTTAATGATCCGAGCCACGAGTGAATGCCTAACTACATCAGATTCTGTAAAATGGACAAATGAAACACCTTTAACATCTTGTATTGTCTCAACTGCATCACTCAAACCAGAGCAAACCCCAGATGGCAGATCAACTTGACTAAGGTCCCCGGTAATTACCATTGAGGCATTTTCACCAAGTCGTGTTAACAACATCTTCATTTGAACGGCTGTAGTATTTTGAGCCTCATCTAAAATCACAAATGCATCAGACAGTGTGCGCCCTCTCATGAAAGCAAGAGGGGCTATTTCAATAATTCCACTTTCAATTTTATTAGCAACTTGATTTTCGGGTAGCATATCATAGAGCGCATCATAGAGTGGGCGCAAATAAGGATCCACCTTTTCCCTCATATCACCTGGCAAGAAACCCAATTGTTCGCCCGCCTCGACCGCTGGTCGAGATAAGACAATACGGTCAACTTTTCCGGAAATTAGAGATTCTACAGCCTTAGCAACCGCCAAATATGTTTTCCCAGTGCCAGCAGGCCCTAATCCGAAAACAAGGTCATTATTGCTAATATTATCTATATATACAGCCTGCTGAGGGGACCGAGGCCTTATTTGCCGTTTTTGAGTTTTCACGGCTCTATATTTTTTGTCCGTTAACGTATCATCAAAGATAGTTAATTCAGCCATTCTCAACACCCCATCAACATCAGCTAACGCTAATTCCTGATCTTTCTTGGCTTGATCATAAAGATTTATCAGCACGTTATGTGCCTTTTTTGATTGCATTTCGGGGCCCAAAATTATCAACTTGTTCCCCCGAGAACTGAGAACAACATCGAGTTCATTCTCAATTTTAACGAGATGAGTGTTATGCTCGCCAAACAAAAGCGGCAATATAGTGTTGTCATCAAATTCTATCTGAAGTTTTGTATTTTGTGATTTGGATCTCAAAAATTTCCCCTTCTGGTGTATTCTTTATAGTAATTTTATTACCGCCATTGGTTTGAAAATACCGACATTCACATTTGAGCATTTTCAAAATTTGAGTTGGCACCATACATTTCATGTTCCAGTTCGGACTTAGAATAAATTTCACCGCCCAAACTAGTGGAAGTTGTATTGAGCAACTTAACGTCAACAATTTGACCAAAATAACGTTCAGGCGCTGTAACATGGACAGGCTGCATGAACGGGGAACGGCCAACTAATTGGCCACTTTCTTTTCCTTTTCGATCAAACAATACCGGCATTACTGTGTTTATACTCTTTCGATTAAAATTTGACTGATAGCCTTCTAGAAGCCCCTGGAGCTCTGCCAAACGTTCACTTTTAATCTCCTCTGGAATTTGATTCTCCATCAAAGCTCCCGGTGTCCCGGGTCGTTTACTATATTTAAAAGAATAAGACTGAATAAATTTTATTTCTCGGATAAGCTTAAGTGTATCCTCAAAGTCCTTGTCACTCTCACCCGGAAAACCAACTATAAAATCAGAAGAAATTTTCGTGTCTGAACGCTGCGCTAAAAGTTTTTCACTAATCCTATAGTAATCTTCTATTTTATGATGACGATTCATCTTTTTTAACACATGGTTAGAACCCGATTGTACTGGTAAGTGTAATAAGGGCATAAGTATAGTGACTTCCCTATGAGCAGCAACCAAATCATCATCCATATCAATAGGATGAGACGTAATGTAACGCATTCGTTCCAGACCATTTATTTCGGCAAGCGTGCGAAGAAGATAACCTAAACCAACTTCAGTACCAGTTTGGCCTTTGATTTTTTCGCCGTGGTACGCATTAACATTTTGCCCCAGAAGAATTAGCTCCTTTGCGCCATCCCGCACTAAATTATTTGCTTCAAATATAATATCTTCGACTGGCCTAGAATATTCGGCTCCCCGGGTATATGGTACAACACAAAACGTGCAAAATTTATTGCACCCTTCCTGAACCGACAAAAAAGCTGAAAAACCTCTAGCACCGGCATTTGGTAAAGAATCAAATTTAGTTTCTGTTGCAAATTCGATGTCTATAATACCTTTACCAATTATTTTTTTTCTGCGGTCCATTGCCTTCAAAACCATCTCTGGCAATCTGTGATAGGCCTGCGGTCCTAATACTATGTCTACATACGGTGCTCGATTGAAAATTTCGTCTCCGGCCGCCTGCGCAACACAACCAGCAACTGCAATAATAGTCGGCTTGCCAGCATTCTGGCGCTCAATTTTAATATTCCGCAAACGACCCAATTCAGAAAAAAGCTTTTCTGATGCCTGCTCCCTGATATGGCATGTATTTATAATCAGCATGTCCGCATTATAAGGCTTTTCGGTAATAGCATAGCCAATCGTTGCCAATACGTCGGTCATGCGATCCGAGTCATAGACATTCATTTGACAGCCAAATGTTTTAATATGAACGTTCTTATTCAATCTAACGCTTTACGAATATAATATTTATACATGATTCATAGCTTAATCAGAATCATCAAGTTTTGCTTTCGTTAGAGTCTGTCTCAAATGGCACACCATATAACTCCATCCGGTGCCCGATGAGACGGAAACCTAATTTTTTGGCTATTTGGGTTTGCAATTCTTCAATTTGCTCATCATGAAATTCTATGATATCACCTGACTTAACATCAACCAAATGATCATGGTGATCATCACTAGATTTTTCATAACGTGCTCGACCATCACCAAAATCATGGCGATCTATTAACCCTGCGGCATCAAAAAGACGAACGGTCCGATAAACCGTTGCTATACTTATGTTTGAATCCAAATCAACGCAACGACTATGCAGCTCTTCAACATCCGGATGGTCAGTCGCACTCGACAGAACACTAGCAATGGTGCGTCTCTGTTCTGTCATCTTCATGCCCTGATCAATACAGCGTTGCTCAAGGCTTTTGGTATTATCTAAAAATATCAATTTTGACTAATTTCCCTATCTACTTAAAAATAGCACATTTAGCCCAGATGATATCACTGAATGAACCACGATCAAGCCCTTGAAATAAATAATTGCCAATCGCAACTACTACTTGATTAAAAATAATCAAACGTACTGTATATAATTTTACCAATAAATACCATATTTCTATACGAACTCTTGGGTAAGGAGCCAAAATTCTTTCATATTTAATAAATTCTTAAAAAATAATTTTGTGAAACTGAATTGCGTCAACTCGCCCTTTTTTTTCTCTATAATAGTCTTTCCTTCGGCCAAACTCACTAAATCCAAGATTAGTATAGAAATTACAGGCTATATTATTGTTTATTGGAACTTCGAGAAATATCTTCCTAACACCAATACTATTAGCCCTTTTCAACACATTCTCCATTAAATTAGTGGCCAAACTTTTGCAGCGTAATTCTGGTAAAACACAGATTGAAAATATCTCGATTTCTTCACCAGCAACCGAACAAAGAGCAAAACCGCTAAAATCTGTTTTATTTGCAATAGTCTTAAGGTTCGTAGAATTCTTATCATTGTTTAATGAAAATTTGCCTAGTCTAGCTGAAAATCCAAAAACTGAGGGTAAAAAAAGAAGTTTATTAAACTCTAGTGCAGACCACGGAGTAAAAAAGCATTGCCGATGAATTTCAGCTAAGGTTTTAGCACAAAAAATCGACGGATCTATTGGTCTAACTTGAATATCAGAAAAATCGTTCATTTAAATATATTTATGCTCTTGAATTCCAATACCACTCTATGTTTTTAATACATTTACATTAGGTGGCTTAAGGTAAAATGGGATAGGCCTTTCTTCTGGTGCCCCAGCAGCAAAGATTTCAGCTGCCAATTTTGCTACGATAGCTGTGTCAACATGAATTTCCGAATTTGATACGGTAATATCAGCAACTCTCGACTTGATAAACGGCAGAGCTCTATCAACGGCATCCCCAACGGCCAAAACTCGACCTTTTGGCAATAAATCTTCCAACTCTGGGCCTTCAATTACTTTTGGTTCTACTAAAACACTCAAACTAGCATCATAGATGCTAACATAAAAATCCGATCTCTTCGTCTCCAAAATAACAATAATGTTGCGGCCAGCTATTTCGGATTTATGAATTGCACCCACCAAGGCATCAAAATTCGTGATGCCTATCAAAGGTAATTTTGTTGCAAGTGCCAAACTCCTAGCAGTTGCCAATCCGATCCTAATACCAGTGAATGCGCCTGGACCAACAGTGACGGCCAATAAATCAAGGTCTTGATAGTGCAGTTTTGCTTCTAACAAAACCTTTTCAATAAGAGGTAAAAGAACCTCCGCATGACCACGATCAGCTATCTCCCGTACTTCAGTCAATATGCTATTATTTTGCAAGATAGTTATAGAACAGAATGACGTCGCTGTATCAAATGCTAATACCTTCAAAAGATTCCTGCCGCCTTTATGAGTCGATTCTAATTTGTTACGCCTGATTTTAATAACAATTAATAAGTTTGTCGTATATTATTAATGATAAAATATGCAAAGTTTAATTCAAATTATATGGATTAACATAATAAAATGACATTAGCTAAAATTTTACCTGAAACACACTCTGTTGAACTCGTAATAAAATATGCAACAGCTGATAATTTTACAGGTAAACCTATATATCAACGAGAGAGTTGTTATTTACACCCCGAGGCAGAAATTCTACTTAAAACGGTAGTCAAAATTGCCGGGGGTTTGTCTTTAAAGCTTAGAGTGTTTGATGCGTTTCGACCTAGCGAGGCGCAGTGGATTTTATGGGAACATAGGCCAGACCCGGATTTTCTTGCCGATCCTCACCACGGGTCTCCACATTCACGCGGAGCAGCGCTCGATTTAACGCTTGTGAATTCAAGCGGTGAGGCTCTTGATATGGGTACACAATTCGATGCTTTCACACCAAGATCTCACCATGGAAATATGCAAATCAGCGCTGAAGCACAACGTAACAGGGCTTTACTGTTAGGGATAATGACAACGGCTGGTTGGGATTTTTATAAAAATGAATGGTGGCATTACCAATTATTTGATGCTCGGAAATTTCCTTTATTAAGTGACTCGGTTCTAGAAACATCTATGATGAATTAATAGGTTGGCGTGAAATTGTGTGATTATGAAAAAAAACAGTACAATATTTTTTTTTAGACGAGTGTTGCTCTTTAAATTATTAGCGGTTAGTTTTTTTTCAATCCCTGTCAACAGTCATGCCAATAATTCGGCAACAATACTAATGTACCATCGCTTTGGCGAGACTAATTATCCATCCACAAATATAAGGTTGGGACAATTTGAAGAACACATTGCAGAACTTATAAACAATAATTATAAGGTCCTTCCTGTTAAAGAAATTATCACCGCTATCCAAAATAATAAAAAATTACCTGATCGAACTGTTGGTATTACCATTGATGATGGCTACCTCTCAATCTACACGCAGGCTTGGCCCAGACTCAAAAAAGCAGGCTTCCCATTTACAATTTTTGTGGCAACAGACCCCATAGATAGGGGATCGTCTAATTACTTAAACTGGGACCAGCTTAGAGAACTAAAAAACAATGGGGTAGATATTGGCGGTCATACATCGTCACATAATCATATGCCCGCATCAAGCCCTAAGCATAATCACTCAGAAATCAATGATTCAACTTCGCGAATAACGGCTGAAATTGGAATAAGCCCAAAAATGTTTGCCTACCCATTTGGCGAGGCTAGCAAGAAAATCCAACATCAAGTATTACAGGCAGGTTATAAAATGGCCTTTGGCCAACATTCAGGTGTCGTCAATCAATTAACCGATTTTTATTATATTCCAAGATTTTCTATTAATGAAAACTATGGTAACATAAGTCGCTTCCGATTGGTCATAAATGCACTGCCGTTGCCAGTAAAAGAGATTACTCCCAACGATCCGATGATTAGCAAAAATAATCCTCCAGATTTCGGATTCACGGTCAGCCCTTTTTTAATGAATTTAAAACGACTTTCCTGTTTTTCCTCGAATGAAGGAAGGGTCCGTGTTGAACATCTGGGTTCTCGTATTGAGGTCAGGATGACGAAACAGTTTCCTAAGGGCCGGACCCGAATTAACTGCACATTACCTGGTCCTGAAAAAAGATGGCACTGGTTAGGTCGATTGTTTGTAGTGCCCTAGTATAACTTAAATTACGTTTGGAAATTAAATGCAAAATCAGGGGGTATTACTCAAGACTTCTTTTCTTAAAAAAGATTCCTGTACTATCGGCTTATCGAGTTTATTTAATCGATTTGATTTCATAATAGTTTTAATTGTATTTATATATTTTTCGCCTCGCTCTGAATAACTTTTAAGTTTTGGAACCAGCTTTGTGCCGGTTATTTCTTGGCCTATACGTCGCAGGGTATGGCGCCGATTGCGAAAATCTCGATAAGCCCTATGAGTATTCAGGTTTCGCGCATACGAACGGACTGCATCTAACAAAGAGGGAAACGCTTGAATGTTATGTTCTTTGCCCTTCTCTCTCTTCTTAGGTGTCAACACATAGCTTGTCTGAAATGTGTACTGACCAAATAACGCATTACCCTCAACAGCAAACCTAGAGGTCCCCCAACCACTCTCTTCAGCAGCTTGAGCAAGAGCTAAGGATGGCGGAATGATATCAACACGACGAAGTAGTTCAGGCAAATTTATGATGTCAATATCATATCTTTCAGAAATTGCCGCTAACCATAACTTATCGACTACCGGTATTTGGTCAGATTCGATTTTATCAGCCATTATTCGTAAAAGTCTCTTGCGTTCTTTCAAGATTTCTTCATTCGTCATTAGAATTAATGGCAGAACAGTTTTAAGGAATATTTCTTTTCTATCCGCTGTCACCCGTATTCTGTTAAATTCTCGCGGCATATTTATAACAAGAACACGCGGAACTGCTAACCCTTCATCAATTACATTAGCTAAATCATAATCCAATTTTGAAAATTTTGCTGATAGCGAGCCAGCTGTTAGGTACTTTAAATTAGTGCTTGTACTATGTGTGAAAATATTCGATTGATCCTTCGCCTCTCCTTTGTTTTTCAAAAGAGTCGTCGCAAAACTTGCTTTTGGTGACTTATATGACTTAGTGCTAGGAAAATCTATCGCCACGCTAATCAAAAGAACAATACTAAAACTCATAACGCCAATGATTATTTTTTCGAAAATTTTCATTCTACTGCTAGCCCTAAAACTAAAACTATAAAATTTTCCATTCTATTTATTTCAGAAAAATATTAAAAAAATACAAATGAAAAAATCGATTGGTGTCCGTTCATACTATGTGGAGTTAATTCTACAGAAAACTAATACGATAGTTCCAGCTGTATTTCTCTTTCTGTTTAGTACATCAAATTATATTGAGTTAACAGTTAGTTATTGTTGAAAAAAAACGTTTCTCATTTCCTCAACCTTCTTTATCATACACAAAAATCTGAGTTTGTTGCGAATCTAAACTGTGAGCTATTATTGTTTTTTGGTACCACTATTGTCTCAAAAGTCCTATAGCATCATATACTTCCGACAAAACTTTTTCGGAAATAACATGCGCCTGCTCGGAACCATCTTTGAGAACGCCATCTAAATAGTTTGGTTCTGAGATTAGACGCGCCATTTCATCGCCAATTGGTCCTAAGACGGAAACGGCAAGTTCTGTTAGCGCGGATTTAAAAAAGGAAAATTGCTTTCCTTCAAATTCCATACAAACTGTCAAAATATTTTTGTCTGCTAGCGCCGCATAAATATTCATTAGGTTCCTCGCCTCTGGACGATTTTCTAATGTTTCAGGATTGCCTGGTAGAAAGTCACCATCGGAAGTTGCCTTTTTTATTTTTCGAGCGATAATATCTGAACCATCAGTCATATTAATACGAGAATTCTCAGAAGGATCTGATTTGCTCATTTTGTTAGAACCGTCTTTCAGCGACATTACCCTAGCTGCTTCACCTAGGATCATCGGCTCAGGCAACGGAAATATTTGAGAATTATAATCATTGTTAAATTTTTGTGCAATATCCCGCGCCAACTCGATATGTTGTTTTTGATCTTCACCAACCGGCACGTGGTTGGCTTTATATAATAAAATATCGGCCGCCATCAGGTTTGGGTATGCATAAAGTCCAACCGACGCATTTTCTCTATGTTTACCCGCCTTTTCCTTAAACTGTGTCATGCGATTAAGCCAACCGAGGCGGGCAATACAATTAAACACCCAAGCCAGTTCGGAATGAGCGGAAACCGAACTCTGGTTAAAAATAATGTTGTTTTTAGGGCTCAACCCAGAAGCAATCAATCCAGCGGTTACTTCTCGGGTGTTTGCTGTCAAGTTATTAGGGTCTTGCCACACCGTAATCGCGTGTAAGTCTACAATACAATAAATACAATCGTGGTCATTCTGAAGAGCCACCCAATTACGTAATGCCCCCAAATAATTACCTAAATGGAGATCACCTGTAGGTTGAATACCTGAAAAAATACGACCCATACCATCATTCCGTTAAGTTAAAAACGCTATAATATCTTAATTTAAAGTTGGGTGTTATGACGAACCTATTAAACTAGGTCAAGTGAGTTTTATCCATTAATTGCTTAAGTTCTTTAACGTTAACTATGCCAAACCAGTAGGAAAACAAGACATAAATTACAAAGCCAGAAATAATAAAAACCGATAGAGTAATGGTTTTAGTGAGCATTTCAAGCACCAGCAAATTGCCGAAGAATTTAGAGCTAGAAAATATTAAAAAGCCCATTATAAAACTAGCCGCCACCATCCTTGGCAAGCGCTTCAAATTTCTTAAATCCAATTTCAAGTGACCCCGCCTACTTAAAACGAAAGCCAGAATTAGTGCGTTACTCCACGCTGAAATTGCCGTTGCGGCGGCTATACCTAAGTGCAAAAATGGGCCCATCAGAATGAGGTTTAAAACTAAATTTAGCAATAAAGCGCAACATGCAATTTTTACTGGCGTAATTGTGTCTTCCCGAGCAAAAAAACTAGGGGTCAAGGCTTTTACTAAAATATATGCGGGTAGCCCACAGGCGTAAATTGCAAGAGCGCCTGCAGTTGCTTGGACTGAAATCGAATTGAATTCTCCGCGTTCAAACAAAACCGATACAATTGGATGCGCAAGCACTGCTATACCAACTGCTGCAGGGAGTGTCAGAAAAAGTGCAAATTCAATCGCGCGGTTTAGGCTTGCAATAGCGCCTAAATTATCACGGTTTTGCAACTGTCGAGACATTAATGGTAACAAAGCTGTTCCCACAGCTACACCAACTACACCAAGAGGCAATTGATTGACTCGATCTGCAAAAAATAAATAAGAAATGGAACCTGATGGTAATAAAGAGGCTATAATTGTATCTATTAAAAGACTAACCTGATAAACCCCGGCTCCTATCGCTGCCGGTAAGATGCGCCGGAGCATTGCTTTAACATCATTTGTCAAACGCGGCCATATTAAGCGCAACCAAAAACCCGCCCGGCAACAATTAAGCAACAACCAGGCAAACTGAACCATACCCGCAATAGAAACCCCCCAAGCTAACGCATGAGCGGAGGTTTGTGTATATTGCGATAAAAGAATTAAAGCACCTATCAGACAAATATTAAGTAAAATAGGCGTGGCAGCTGCTGCGGCAAATTTACCGAGTGAATTTAATACACCAGACATTAAAGAAGCGAGTGATATAAACAGCAAATAAGGAAAAGTGATCCGAGTTAAAAAAACAACTAAATTAAACTGCTCCGAGTCATCCACAAAACCGGGCGCAAACCCCAACATTACGATAGGCATAAATATTTGCATACAAATAATAAAAATAAGTACAAACCAAAAGAGAACAGCCATTGCTTGCTCAGCAAATAGGCTGGCTTTTATTTTACCCTCATTTTCTAAAATGCTGGTGAATTGAGGCACAAATGCCGCGTTGAATGCCCCCTCAGCAAACAACCTGCGAAAAAGATTTGGGGCTTTGAAAGCAACAAAGAAAACATCCGCAAGCATTCCTGCACCCAAAAAACTCGCAATAAGAATATCTCTGAAAAATCCCAAAACACGGCTGACCATAGTAAGACTGCCTACGGTCAATATTGAACGCAAAAGTATCATCAAGGAGGCCTATGCCAAATCAGTTAAAAATTCCATAAAAAGCGAAGAAATTAGCTTATAACGGTCTCAAGGTGCCTGAAATAGCCGATGCTATTTTCTCGATAAAAATAAAATAGGAGTTCTATTTTTAAAATTTGATTACTAAGCATATTATAAGAACAAATTAGACCAAATTAAGGTCTACTATTTCTCAGCCAATATTTTTTCATCCTCAGAAGGTCTGATCACTTTTAGAAGCTGTTCTCTTATATGATTAATTTTAGCCTCATGATTAATCTTAAGACCAAATATATCTTTAACATAAAATGTATCAACAACATGTTCCCCGTAAGTGGTAATATGGGCCGAATTAATTTTAAGTCCCAACCCATTAATCGCCGCTGTAACGTCGTACAAAAAACCAATGCGATCGCAGCCGTTTACCTCAATGATCGTATCGGTTGTACTGGCTTCATTGTCAAAAATAATACGAGGCGCTACATTAAATAACTCTTCTTTTTTAAGTCCCTTGCTTTGCGAAACCTTTGCCAACTCTTTCTCCAAATAAATTTCACCCGCAAGGCTATCCGAAATACGTTTTTGCAAGCGCTCAACTTGGTGCGGCTGATTATAGGCCTGATTATTGATATCCAATATGGAGAAGCTATCCATCACCATGCCGTCAGACATAGTCACGATTTTTGCGTCCATTATGGTCGCACCAGATAACGCGACAGCTCCTGCAATTTGTGAAAATATGCCAGGATGATCCGGCGTATAAACAGTAATCTCTGTGTATTCAAACTGATCGTCTGTCCTGATATCAATATACAGACTCTCTCCATTTTTCTTTGCAGATCGAACAATATTTGCATGGCGAATATAAACATCCGTGGAATAGGTTAGCCAATACGATGGATATCCGCTTGATATAAAATCCTCAACATCTGAAGGGGTCCAATCGTCCAAAGCGTTTCTTAAACTGAGCTGGGCATACTTGATACGCGCGACACGATCATCTATTATCATGTCGCCCGACATAATTTCTAACGTTCGTTGAAAAAGTCCGCTCAATAGGCCCGCCTTCCATGCATTCCATGTTTTAGGACCAACTGCCTTAATGTCAACAACAGTAAGAATCAACAATAGCCGCAACCGTTCAACAGACTGAACAACTGCAACAAAGTCATTGATAGTCTTAAAGTCATCAATATCACGCTTAAATGCTATATCACTCATAACCAAGTGGTGAAGCACCAGCCATGCTACGGTTTCGGTTTCCTCTTCAGTCAGTCCTAACCGCGGGCAAATTTTCTTGGCTATTTCACTCCCAAGTTTTGAGTGATCCCCCTTGCGCCCTTTAGCTATATCATGAAGCAAAACAGCAACATACAATGCTCGTCTGGATTGAATTATTGATAGTGCTTGGCTTACGACTGGGATTTGATCAACAGCTGTACCTCTTTCAAATTGGGATAAAATACCAATGGCGCGAATGGTATGTTCGTCCACCGTATAAGTATGATACATGTCAAATTGCATTTGTGCTACGACCCGGCCAAAATCTGGTATGAATTTACCGAAGACATCTGCCTCGTTCATCCGCCGTAATGCATTCTCAGGGCTTTTCTGGGAAGTTAATATTTTCATAAAAATCATATTAGCTTGTTCATCATTACGCAGATGGTTATCAATCAATTTAAGATCACGGGAAATCAACCGTAAAGCGTCTGGGTGGATATCCAGGTCATTTTCTTGAGCCTCGCCGAAAATCCTTATTAATTTTAGGGGGTCTTCTTTGAAGGAGCTTTTATTTTCCACCGTGATTCGCCCACAGTCATTGACAAACCCATCTATCTTAATCCGTCGCCGCAACGTTGGAAAACCCTCCGATAACAAAAAAAAGGGGCGTTTCTTTTGCTGTTCTTCAAGAACCGCACAAAGGACCCGGGTTAAATCCCCAACATCTTTTGCGATCAAAAAGTAATATTTCATGAATCTTTCAACACCCGAAGAGCCAGCGCGGTCATTATACGCCATGCGCTCACCAACGGCTTTTTGCACGTCAAAGGAGATGCGCTCTTCAGCCCTATTGGTCAAATAATGTATATGACAACGGACCGTGGATAAAAAATCGAGGGCTTTTCGGTAACGCTTAATATCTCGTTTGGTAAAAATTTTAAGCGCTACCAATTCTTCAACGTCAGCCACATCATAGAGATAACGTACTAACCAATAAAGTGTCTGCAAATCGCGCAATCCCCCTTTACCTTCTTTTAAATTAGGCTCTACCATATATCGTGTATCACCCATTCGATCATGACGCTCATCACGTTCTTGTAATTTTAATTCAACAAAATTGGCGCCAGTTCCATCAACAACCTCCGCCTTAAAACGCACCTTTAACTCACCAAAAAGTTTCTGATTGCCCCACAACCACCGAGCATCAAGAATCGAAGTGCGTATAGTAACGTCTCGCCGCGCTAGACGTACAACATCGTCAACGGAACGAGTTGAGTGGCCTACTTTTAATCCCATATCCCATA
>CAZXSC010000006.1:0-54132 GCA_964643045.1 uncultured Rhodospirillaceae bacterium | reverse complement strand
CCAACGGACACTAGTCCACCGTACCCTGCCAATAAGTTCCACATTTGCGCTAATGCGAGTATATAAAAAATTTCAACAAATAATCTAATCGTTGCTCTATCTCCCCACAAAGGAAAAGATAGGAATGCTAAAAACAAAACTATACCGATGACACCGCCAACCTTGCTCACACGAGTTGAGCGGATCACTTTATAAGAAAATTCTTGTGTATTTTCCACGTGATCAGTCATCCCGGGTCCTTGGAAATAGGCCATTGGGTTTAAAAACTAACACAACTAAAAAAGCAACATGCCCAGCGAGTATCTGCCATCCAGGATCAATCTTTGCGCCTATATTTTGAGCAATACCTAATATAATACCACCGATTAAGGTTCCCCAAAGAGACCCCAGTCCGCCTATAATTACAGCCTCAAAGGCGTAAAGCAGGCGTGCCGGACCAATGGAGGGATCAAAGTTAGAACGTATTGCCATTAACATACCCGCTATACCAACAAGTACCAGAGCGACGGCCATAGCGAGCCCAAAAATATGTTTGTGATTTATACCCATCAACTGCGCTGTGGTCGCATCATCAGAGGTAGCCCTAAAAGCTCGGCCTAATCTAGTTCGGTTAAAGATTTGCTGAAGCAGAATAATCATCAAAAAAGCGGTAAAAAAAATAATGACGGGAAATACCCCAATGGATATCCCTTCGATCAATTCTATGCTTGAAGTTTCGAGAGCTCCTGCTTTTAGGCGCTGCGAATCGGCCGAAAAAATTTCAAGTAAGACATTTTGTATAACAATGGAAAGTCCAAATGTGACTAGCAATGGAGGTAACAAATCATCGCCCAGTGTAAAGTTTAATATGCCGCGTTGCAGTATGTAGCCAATTACAAACATAATGGGTATGACTACAATTAAGCTCAGAAATGGATTGAAGCCCGTCGCTTCAATCACAACCATACCAATGAAGGCTGCGAGCACAATTAGATCCCCATGGGTAATATTTACCAATCGCATAACACCAAAGATGATAGCCAGGCCGGCTGCAAACATGGCATAGAGTCCGCCTGTTAGCATTCCTTGAATTATCGTGTTGGCCCATTCAATCATTGTTTCTTTTTCTTCCAAAATATGCGGCAGCGATTTGATCTTTAGTAAGTTTATCCGGTTTACCGCTTAGGCTAATCCGGCCCTCTTGAAGACAGAAAATTTGGTCGGCAATTGCTAGTGCTTGACTTATGTCCTGTTCAACAATTAGTAATGAAATCCCTTCAGCCTTAATGGTCGGAATGACATCATAAATATTCTTAATTATGATAGGAGCTAGTCCAAGCGATAGTTCGTCACACAATAAAATATCAGGGTTAGACATGAGAGCTCTACCTATAGCAACCATCTGTTGTTCTCCACCACTCAGGGCGGTTCCGGGAATATTTTTGCGTTCTTCAAGGTTTGGGAAAAGTTGGTAGACGCGGTCAAGTGTCCAGTTACCTTGCCGTCGATTATAGGCACCTAAAATTAAATTTTCCTCCACACTCAGGCTGGAAAATAATTTTCGTCCTTCTGGAACCATGGCAATGCCAAGTCCCACAATGTCACAAGCGGGCTTACCAATTAACGTTTCTCCATTATAACGAAACTCATCTGCATAATTAATTACGAGACCCGTAATCGAGCGTAAAAAAGTTGATTTTCCAGCCCCATTAGCACCAATTATTGCCACAGTTTCTTCTTTTTCAACATTGAGGCTAACCCCAAACAAAGCTTGGAAGTCACCATAAAAGGCGTTCATGTTTTCAATATGCAAAATAGTCATTCTAAACTAATTCCCATATATATCTTTTGTACCTCGGAGCTGTTCAACACTCCTTCTGGGTCACCGTCATCTAATTTCTCACCAAAATTTATGACGACAAGCCGATCGACAACGGACATCAAGGCATGAACTATATGTTCAATCCAAATAATGGATGTTCCGAGAGAATGGATCTCGTTTATTGATTCTACAAGTTCCTTAACTTCATATTCGGTCAGCCCTCCAGCTATTTCATCTAATAGCAATAGCTTGGGTTTGGTTGCCAAGGCCCGTGCCATTTCTAAACGTTTGCGTTCCAATAGTGTCAAAGATCCGGCAAGAGCATTCGCTTTCTTGATTAAGCTGGTGCGCTTGAGTAATAGAGTGCAGTTATCGTAACTTTCAGATTCTTTTTCTCCTCCACCGAATGCCGCACCTACTAACAGGTTTTCAAATACGGTCATCCCGCTAAAAGGATGAGGTATTTGATATGACCGTCCTATACCTGCTCGGCACCGCACGTAGGCAGCCATGCCTGTTAAATCTTTGCCATTGAAAGTAATTGAACCACTATCCGAATTAAGGCTGCCCGTGATTAAATTAAACAAGGTGCTTTTTCCAGCACCGTTTGGGCCGATAATTCCGAGGGCTTCTTTTTCCTTTAGGTGCAAATCGAAATTGTTTATTACTTGAAGAGAACCAAAAGATTTCGATAAGCTCGTTAGTTTTAATAATTCAGACATATAAAGACAGTCCTATATCAAGACGAAGAGGCGTGAGATATTTCCTCACGCCTCTTGAGTCAAAAGCGGCAATTGAAACTAACCCAATAGGTCTAACTTGCCTCCAACAGGAATCTCGGGTGCCATTTTATTATTAACAATGACAAGGTCATATTTGAATTTTTTACCCTTTTTCCATTGACCTCCGACAAGCGGTGTACGACATGCATTCTTGACAGGATTACGACGATCACCAAATTTCCATGAAACTGGACCCACAATGGAATTGTAGTTGGTGTTTTCTATCGCATTTAGGATTGCATTAGGATCACCTGGGTCACCGCAACGCTTTAGCACATCAATAGCAACTTCTATGTTTGCATGTTTGAAACCAAGTGGTTGGGTCCATTGTTTGCCCGTTTTGGCTGTGTAAGCGTCAGTTACTTGCTTGGCCGATTTACCTGTTAGTCCTGATTTAAAAGGATGGTTTGGAGACCACCAAACTTCAGTTGTAAGTCCCACTCCACGATCTCCAAGAGCTTCAATGGCCGGCGGAAACAAAAGGGCTTTTGCAAATGTTGCGGCTTTAAGCTGCTTCGTGAGGCCTTGCTGTGCCGCCTGTGTCCAGAACGTTGCGAAATCGGGTGGCACAGCTAAGCCGGTCAGAATTTCCACTCCTTCTTTTTTAAACTGATTAATCTGAGCTGTAAAATCATTTGAGCCAGGATTAAATATTGGCGGCTGGATATAATTATAGCCAGCGCCCGTCATTGGTGGGCGAAACCCCATTTTAGGATTCCCGGCGACGACACCATCCGCATCATTCGCGATGAGACTTCCAAGTTTCTTATTGTTGTCTATTGAATTCCACATATTGATAAAGTTGCCAACCATATCATCAATGCCCCAAAAGAAATGATACGTCCATTTGAAACCTTTTTTAGGTGTCGCGCCGCGGCCAAAATAAACAATTTGCCATGGTGTGTCGGAAGTTACGCAGGGCATTTCATTAAGTTCGCATTGATCTGATACAGGATTAACCGTATCACCTGAGGAAGAACCAATCATTATATTAACTTTGTCTTTCAGGATAAGTTGAGAAGTAACCTCAGCTGCGCGGTTTGGATTAGACTGAGAATCTTTAGATACTATCTCAACCTGATAATTTTTCCTTCCTATTTTAATCCCATTTTTCAAGACTGCCCTGGTATCAGCTAAAACAAACTTATCTGCTTCGCCAAAGGCGGCAAGCGGTCCAGTTTGTGGGCTTACAAAACCAATTTTTACTTTCTTTGCCGCGTGCACAGCTGGAGCAGGCAAGCTAGAAGCCGCTGCTGCTGCAACTATTCCACCACTATAAGTTAAGAATTTTCGCCGTCCAATTGGCATTTTTGTTAAGGTATCTTTTAGTTTTTTAGTCATATTATTTCCCCTTGGTTAATATAATTAAAGGCGTCTTATTCTTGAATTTGGCCCGATTAAATAATGATGGTGTTGGGTTCTAATCCAAGTAGAATTCGTCCATATACTTCGGCACTCGGTTCTAACAGCAATAATCCATGCATGTTAGTGGCGTGAAGGTCCCTTGAAATTTGTTGCATAGGGTTTTTAAGGGCTAACCCTGCGGCTCCACCACATATAAATAGTTCGTTTGCACCCTCCATTATAAGTCTAACTCCATGAGAGCAGTCCATGCGTATACGGCCGCGCATTTCCATAGACATTTGTTCGCCAGCCTTAGCCAATTGATCCGTGTCATCGGCAGCACGATAGAGCAGTAATTCACCGGCATCAATTTGCGAGGCTGCTTTTCCAAAAGTAATGTGAGTGGATGCCCACTCCGTTTGGATGTGTTCGGTGTATATTACTTTTTTTCCTTGAATATTGTCGATAAATTGTTGTTTTGACGCTCTACCAAGCCCAATAGCGCCCCCGCAAAGCGCTATCGCTAAGACAGGAACGGGCTCGGCTTTATGCAGCCAGCCCTCATATTCATCAGTAATGCCTGGAGTATCGTGGTTTAGAAGCCCCATGAGCGAAAGATAACGATGAGAGGGAATTTCAAGGTCTTTTACTATAAGAGAATTACTACCTGTTCCTTGAAATCCTGAGACATACCAGTCGTCCTGAATTTCAGCATCTGAAGTTGGAATTAATAGGTCCGCAATATCGAGAAACTCGCCTTTTTCGTCGAATACTTCCGCACCTAAGAGTAGCCACTTAGAGAGCTGACATCCGGAACCAAAAGGCCAGAAGCCATTTAGAACGAAAGTTCCATCCGATTTCTTTATTGCTTTTCCGCGCGGACCAATAACCGCAGAAACCATGGTGTTGGCATTAGAGCCATATACTTCATTTTGAGTCTCTTTCGGGAAATGAGCGAGCATCCAACTGTGAGCATGCATTACACCGAGCACCCACGCTGTTGCTGAGCATCCTTCAGCTATCGCGCTTAATACATCTAAATGGGCTCGCATCGACAACTCGTGGCCACCGCAACTTTTAGCTTGAATAACTGTTAGCAGCCCCTCTTCGCAGATCCTTTCCATATTTTCGACAGGGAGTCGTCTGGCTTGTTCCGTATCTCTAACCCTAGGTTTCAGTTCACTCGCTACTATCTGAGCACGTTCCACTAGGTGCTTAGTTTCTTTATCGAGATCTCTGAGGTTTGAATTAGCTTCAATATGGTCTAACATGCTACCCTCCACGGTACTTATGTTATGCTAGCAACAAACTACTCAGAATGGCAATGCCTAGTTGTAATTGGATATTTAAAACTTGAGTGAAAGTGTAGACGCATCGTATATGGAATAGTTTTTCAATTGATTGATAATGAGAATTTAAGAACGAATTGATACTCAGGGATGTTTACCAAATTCTGGTGATTGCCTTATTATAGAAACTCAAAATATGCTCAATACACTGATTAAGTTGCCAATGTTCCGTTAGCAAAATCTTCGACGGCTTGCCTGATTTCCGAATGAGTATTCATTACGAACGGTCCATACCGAGCTACTGGTTCATTTAAAGGCTGGCCTTCGCAATAGAGCAGATTAGCGCCGCTATCTAACGAGACAATTTCAATCTCCCCTTCACCATCAAAAGTAACAACTGAAGGAGACTGAATTGCTTTTACTCCTCCATCGGAACCTACCGCATTTATCGTACCTTCATGAATACAAAAGAAGAACGTGTTGTCTTGCTCAGGCTTGATTTTCCAGTTGGCTCCTGCATCCAAAGTTACGTCAAGTATACGGATTGGCATAAGGCTTTCTGCTGGTCCGACGGCATGGCTGTAGGACCCGCGTATGACGCGGATGGCGCAACCTTTTTTCTTAACAATAGGAATCTTCTTAGCCGGTACATCTTGATATTTTGGTGGCACCATTTTATGTTTTGCAGGTAAGTTTATCCACAGTTGGAATCCGCTCATATGGCCCTCAACCATTTCAGGTATCTCGGAATGTATAATGCCCCGCCCCGCTGTCATCCATTGCACGTCGCCCGGCTTCAATAAGCCTGAATTGCCTACTGAATCGCTGTGACGCATCTGTCCTTTATGCATAATAGTAACTGTTTCAAATCCGCGATGAGGATGGTTTGGAAAGCCGGCAATATAAGAGTCAGGGTCGTCACTATCCATGCGGTCTAACATTAAGAACGGATCAATCATTTCAAGATCTGGGGTTCCGACCATACGCGTGAGTTTTACTCCAGCCCCATCTGTTGTCGGCATGCCCGCGTAAATTTGTGAAATACAGGGTGAATTGGACAATTCAAAAGGCTCCGTGGCAATGTTTATATTTTTTACCCGATTCACATGGACAGGCGCTGTTGCGGCCAACTTTACCCCAGGTCTCCGGATCTTTTGGATCAATAACATCTGCACTTGCTCGTAGAACTACGGGTGATGACGCTAGCTCGTCGTGGCCTTGGAATTCATCATCGTCATGAATTTCGGAATACATTGGATCCTGGGTGATCTCAAATGTTTCAGAACTTGAAGATTGCCGAATTTCGTTGGGGTTTGTGAATTGCAGTTCCATATGTGCTAGAATTGTTGTGATCCGGTCATCCAATTCTCGTAGCATTCCATTGAACATATCGAACGCTTCGCTTTTATACTCGTTGAGAGGATCTTTTTGTCCATAGGCCCGTAGACCGATGCCCTGGCGTAAATGATCAAGAGCTAAAAGATGATCTTTCCATACTTGGTCAAGCACTTGCAATAAGAGGTTTTTCTCCACTTCCCGCATCACTTCAGGTCCCCAGGTCGCAGCTTTTTCTGCCATTTTCTTATCGACTGCATCCGTTATGCGTTCAAGAATTTGCTCATCGGCAACGCCTTCTTCCTTCGCCCACTCTTCAACTGGCAAATCAAGACCAAATAGGCGCATACCTTCTTCATGAAGACCAGCGGTATCCCATTGTTCTTGGTAAGCTTTCTCGGGGATACAGTTAGAGATGAGGTTTTCGATGACGTTTTGCCGCATATCGGAGATTGTTTCTGAGACATCTTCGCTGTCCATTAGTTCTTTGCGCTGCTCATATATGACTTTGCGTTGGTCATTCATGACGTCGTCGAATTTAAGTAAGTTTTTGCGGATATCAAAATTTCTTGCTTCGACCTTCTGTTGAGCCTTTTCTAAAGCTTTATTTATCCATGGGTGGACTATTGCCTCACCTTCTTCAAGCCCAAGCTTCTTTAGCATACCATCCATGCGCTCTGAGCCAAAAATACGCATCAGATCATCTTCAAGAGATAAATAAAATTTTGAACCCCCCGGATCACCTTGTCGACCAGAACGGCCACGTAGTTGGTTATCAATGCGCCGGCTTTCGTGGCGTTCTGTCCCGATAATATAGAGACCCCCGGCTGCCTTTACTATTTCTTTATCTGCCGCAACATTTTTTCGGAGCGTTTTTTCTATCTCTATGTGTTTATCTTTATTAGTTTCATTCTCTTGTTGTTGCTTGATTAACATGTCAATGTTGCCACCGAGTTGAATATCCGTTCCTCGTCCTGCCATATTTGTTGCGATGGTGACGGCTCCAGGAGCTCCTGCTTGGGCTATGATGAGGGCTTCTTGCTCGTGGAAACGTGCATTAAGCACCTGATGTTCAATTTTTTCTTTTTTTAGCATTGCCGCTATTTCTTCAGATTTTTCTATGCTGACCGTCCCCACAAGGACGGGTTGTTTTCGGCCTTGGCATTTTTTAATCATCGCTAAAATTCCCTTGTGTTTCTCTGATGCGGTCCGGTAAACTTCGTCGTCGCTATCTATTCTAACGCAAGGTTCATTTGTTGGTACTTCAGATGATTCAAGTTTATAAATTTCTGCAAATTCACCAGCTTCGGTCATTGCGGTTCCGGTCATACCCGCGAGTTTAGGGTACATTCGGAAATAATTTTGATAGGTAATGGAGGCAAGAGTTTGGTTTTCATTCTCAACTTCGACACCTTCCTTGGCCTCGAGAGCTTGATGAAGGCCTTCTGAAAAACGGCGCCCTTCCTGCATGCGGCCTGTGAATTCGTCAACAATTACAACCTGTCCTTCATGCACGATGTAGTCGGTATCAATTTCAAAAAGCTTGTGTGCTTTGAGTGCTTGATTGACATGATGAACTAAAGCAATGTTTGAATATTCATAAAGACTACCCTCTGAGAGCAAGCCAGCTCCTCGTAATAATTCTTCAATGTGTTCGTTGCCGGCATCAGTTAATGTAACAGCTTTGACTTTTTCATCTTTTTCGTAGTCTTCCGGTGCTAATTTGGGGATTATTTTATCGATGACGTTATAGAGTTCAGATGAGTCTTCTGAAGCACCGGAAATTATTAGAGGAGTTCGAGCTTCGTCAATTAGAATTGAGTCGACCTCATCAACAATTGCATAATTAAAGGGACGTTGGACCATTTCTTCTAAAGAAAATTTCATATTGTCACGGAGATAGTCAAATCCAAACTCGCTATTTGTTCCGTACGTGATGTCGCAACGATATGCTTCATAACGCTCGGTTTCCGTTAGACTAGGAATAACACAACCGACGGTTAATCCAAGCATGTTGTAAATTTTACCCATCCATTCAGCGTCACGGGGGGCTAAATAATCGTTAACTGTCACAATATGGACACCTTTATTTTCTAGTGCGTTCAAATAAACAGCCATTGTTGAAGTTAGTGTTTTACCTTCCCCGGTTTTCATTTCTGCGATCATGCCGCGGTGGAGAATAATAGCACCAAGTATTTGAACGTCGTAGGGGCGTTCTCCTAGTGAACGTTTTGCAGCTTCCCGAACTGTCGCGAAGGCATCTGGCAGAATATTGTCAAGTGTTTCACCATTCTTTATGCGCGCTCTGAACTTGTCTGTGCACCCGCGCAACTCTTCGTCAGTCAAAGTTTGGATTGTTGGCTCTAGTGCATTAATTTGATCCACAAGGGAACCGAGTCCGCGGACGTATCGGTCGTTTGCAGTTCCAAATATTCGGCGTGCAATGGCGTCAAACATCTATTTTCCCATGTAAATTCAATGTTAAAATAAGACAAAGATTCAGGATTTCAATTATAAAATCCACCTAAGATTACACTCATTTCAAATCTGGGGCACAGGGATAGAGCTCTGAACCGTATCTGTCAACGATTGCCCACCTAAATTTATTAACCATTCCTGCTAATGTTGACAGTAAAATAAAGGTTTTAGGATTATATAATGCAGTTTAATAATATGATAAATTAAAATAAAAATCTCTTTTACTCTAAAAAGGACTTATCGATAATGAAATTAAGTTCAGTTCTCTGTAAAATACGCGGTAAAGCTAACAGTAAAGAATTTCAGGGCGTCATCGTCATCGTCATTGCATTGTCCTTGATGTTTGTTGAAGAATGCCGAGCTGTTCAATTCAAGTCTGACAAGATTATAGCCACCGTCAACGGTTTTAAGATTTATATGTCTGACTTGGAGCGCGCACGAAAACAGCTTTCGCCACAAGCTAACCAGTTATCGAAAGCTGTGGTTAATCGATTGTTGTTAGATAATTTAGTCAATACGCATCTGGTGGCTGCCGCTGCTCGAAAGGAAGGTCTTGATAAGAATAATAAAATTGTTGACCGGATGCGTCGGATCGAAGATCAAATTCTCAATAAATTTTATATGAATCGAAAGATTGCTGCGTCTGTAAGTAATAACAAGCTTGAACAAAGGTACCAATCCTATCTTAAGTCGAACTCTACTAACGTGGAAATTCGGGCACGACATATACTTGTTCAAACACGAGAGCAAGCACTAGAAGTTGTGGGGCGACTAGAAAAAGGAGAAAATTTTGCTGCTTTAGCTAGAAGTGTTTCAACGGGTCCATCAGGAAAACAAGGAGGAGACTTGGGTTATTTTACACAAGAGCGTATGGTGTCCGCATTTTCTACGGTAGCTTTCGCTACTCCGGTAGGGCAATTTACGTCTAAACCTGTTAAAACGCAGTTCGGTTGGCATATAATTAAAGTCGAAGATAAGAGAAACCTGAAGCCAAAATCATCTGACCAAATAAAGTTAGAATTACGTAAGTTGATTACTAAAGAGCGTGTCGATTCAATTATAAAAGAATTGCGAAGGGTTGCAGAGATAAAGACATTTGGTCCCAATGGAAAATAAGGCTAGCAGCTATCACTATATATGGTAAAACGGGATACAGGTTTAGTTTTGTTATAGAGAACAAAAATGGTCAAGAAATCTCCTTTGGCGCCGGATAGTTTTCCGGATATTCCGATAATTTCTGGAGTTGAATTAGCGACAGGATCTTGCGGCGTTCGATATTCGGGAAAATTGGATATCCTATTGGTAAATTTAGCCATGGGTACTCAGGCGGCCGGAGTTTTTACAAAATCACAGACGGCTGCTGCTCCTGTTGATTGGTGTAGGCATTGCTTGAAGAATGGTTTGGCTCAGGCACTTATTGTAAATTCTGGAAATGCTAATGCCTTCACTGGTGTTTCTGGTGTTGGGTCAGTGGAGAGAACGTCAAGAAGAGCCGCAGAAATTGTCGGCTGCCCCGAAGAAGATATTTTTATCGCGTCGACCGGGGTTATAGGCGAATTACTGCCTGATGAAAAAATAACAAATGCGTTGCCTGGCCTATATGCGAACTTAGGTTTCGACTGGGCGGCTGCGGCTGAGGCAATTCGCACAACTGATACCTATCCAAAAGGCTCGTATAAAAAAGTCAAAATCGGCGAAGTAGAAGTCTCGATTGGCGGGATAACCAAAGGTTCTGGCATGGTCGCACCAGACATGGCGACGATGCTCGCATTCGTTTTTACAGATGCTACACTGCCAAAAGATATTTTACAAAATCTTTTAATTGAAGCTGTGGATCAAAGTTTTAATTCAATCACTATAGATTCAGATACTTCAACGAATGACACTGTACTATTGTTCGCTACGGGAAAAGTCGATCATGCTTTAGTGTCTGATGTGGCAGACGCTCATCTAGCAGACTTTCGTCAGGCCTTAAATGCCGTCATGCTTGACCTTGCCCAGCAAGTTGTTCGAGATGGTGAGGGCGCAACTAAGTTCATTGAAATCCGAGTTTCAGGAGCGTCAGATGATGTTTCTGCCCGGAAAATTGGCCTAGCAATTGCGAATTCGCCGCTGGTAAAAACAGCAATAGCCGGTGAGGATGCGAATTGGGGTCGAATTGTTATGGCTGTTGGTAAAACAGGTGAGAAGGTTGATAGGGATAAACTTTGCATTACTATTGGCGATGTCGAAATAGCTTCTTTCGGCCAAGTCGTTGACGGTTACAATGAAGGCCCTGTGGCTAATCATATGAAAGGGAAAGAGATAACAGTTGCAGTTGACATCGGAGTAGGGGTTGGTGTTGCAAAGGTCTGGACTTGTGATTTAACCCACGGGTATATTTCCATAAATGCCGATTATCGAACCTGATTTCGGTTGTCTTGATGCAGAAGTACGAGCAACCGGAAAAAATATGCCAGTAGTTTTAGTCGCCGCCGTTGCACTTATTGATGTTGACGGACGGATTCTTTTGTCCCAGCGTCCTGAAGGAAAGCCAATGAGCGGTCTATGGGAATTTCCAGGGGGAAAAATCGACAAAAATGAGACCCCAGAGCTTGGCCTGATAAGAGAACTTAAAGAAGAGCTTGGCATTGATATTTCAAAGAGCTGTTTGGCTCCTCTGACTTTCGCATCGCATGCTTATGATGACTTTCATCTTTTGATGCCACTTTATCTCTGTCGCGTATGGAAAGGCACTCCGGTGGCAAAAGAATCACAAATACTTAAGTGGGTTAAGCTACACGATTTTGATAAATATCAAATGCCTCCTGCTGATGTTCCGATAGTTGCTATTTTAAAAGATTTTCTTTAGATGATTTCAAATTTATTAATAGATTTAGATGGTACACTAACTAATCCTAAATCGGGTATTATTCGGAGTGTTCAATTTGCACTAAAAACTCTAGGGCGAAAAGTTCCGCAAGAAGACGAACTTCTCTGGCTCATAGGCCCCCCGTTGAGGGAGTCATTTGAGTCCCTTTTAAATGGCAGTGGGTTAAGCTCCGATGAAGCCGTTGAAATTTTCCGTGACCGTTTCGGTAAAATAGGTATTTTTGAAAATGAAATTTATGATGGTGTTTTTGAACTTCTTGGTGAACAGTCCGCAGCAAAACGGCGTCTAATAATTGCATCAACAAAACCGCTCGTTTATATACACAAAATACTTGAATTTTTTAAAATTGAGCAATTCTTTGACCGTGTTTATGGCTCCGAATTAGACGGTACGCGATCAATCAAATCTGATTTGTTGTCTTATATATTTGGAGAACTTAATCTGGATACGCATGAGACCATAATGATTGGTGACCGAATCCATGATATCGAAGCCGCAAAATTTGTTAAGATAAATTCTATATGGGTTGATTATGGCTATGGTGACGCGTCCGAAAGAAAAGCGGCAAATCCTGACTATATTTGCGATTCCATTAGTGATCTGCGAAATCTGTTAAATACTATATGATCTTGTCTTTTTGTTTTATTTCGGCCATTTGTAATATCCTATTAGAGGATAGGATTATATTATGCTAAAAAATGATACTGTAACAGCATGCTGTCTTATTATTGGAAACGAAGTTCTTTCTGGGAGGACGAAAGATGCTAACCTTGGTTGGCTTGCTGAACGGCTGACGGGTATGGGTATCCGCCTCGCGGAGGCGCGAGTTATACCTGATGTAGAGGAAGTCATTATTAATGCAGTGAATGAAGCTCGGGCGAAATACACTTATGTTTTTACCACTGGCGGTATTGGCCCGACCCATGATGATATTACTTCTCTTTGTGTGGCTAAAGCGTTTGGCGTAAAAATTCACAGGGACCCTGAAGCGAAAGCATTGTTAGAAAAATTTATTCCACCAGAGCATCTCAATGAGGCTCGTCTAAAAATGGCGGATGTTCCTGTGGGATCTGTTTTGGTGGGTAATCCTGTGAGCAAAGCGCCAGGTTTTCGTATGGAAAATGTATATGTGATGGCAGGAGTTCCGTCTATTATGCGGGCTATGTTTGATGGTTTTGCTCAAGAGTTGGTTGGTGGAGATAAAATGGAGTCGATTGCAGTCGCCTCTTACCTTCCCGAGGGTGCAATAGCTGAAACACTAAGTGCGATACAAGATATTCATCCAAATGTTGAAATTGGTAGTTATCCATTTTCTCGGGATGGAAATTTTGGCTGCACCCTAATTTCAAGAGGCACTGATATATCTGAACTTAAAAATGTAGCAGATAAGGTTCGTCAGATGATACGCGATCTCGGTGGTAAACCAATCGATGAAGATATGACAACTGCCGCTGAAGGCAGTTAGAGTAGTGATTATTAGTTTGACAATTAGTCTATTGTGGAACCCAAAGATAGGTTTTACATAACGGAATTTGTATATTATGTAATTTTATAAGCGGGCGTGGTGGAATTGGTAGACACGCAAGACTTATAAATTTTGAGTGCCTTATTGGAAACGATAAGAGTAGAACTGTTCAAATTCGGGGGAACTTGTCAAATGGCAATCCCGAGCCAAGCCCGGAAGGGAAGGTGTAGAGACTTGACGGACAGGACCTAAGTCCACGCTGATATGGTCAAGAGAAAGTCCAGACCACAAACACATTGAGTGGCAGTGAAAACTGTAGTTGGTAAGAAAATCTTGTTTACGTAAGTAAGTGCCGGTTCAAGTCCGGCCGCCCGCACCACCTTCTCAGGTAACCCTTTGGAATTATTATGTTTTATAAAGGGTCTGGGTAAGGTGTAACACAAATGGTAGAACATTTAAGCCCGCCTTGATAAAGAAATTTCCGGGCTTGACGACGAGATAGCCAAGTATGATAAATAACTATCGAACAAAGAGTTTCTTGAAAAAGCACCTGCCGAAGTGATCGAGAAACAAAGTGAGCGAAAAAATGAGGTTTTGGAGAGAAGAGCCAAATTATCTGAAGCCCTATAACGAATATCTTAAGACGTTAAGTTAACATAATTACTCAAGTTAATTAAAATTATCAGCACCTATTCCTTTTTGATTTTTTTAACATTCTTAAAACAAGTATTACTGACATCGAAGCTGCGAGATGTTTTATACTGTGTCCACTTAAATAACCACCAAACAGATTTGAGATACTTGAATCATAATGCTCAAATAATTTTGCACAAACATACCATCCTAAAATCCAAAAAATTGAATTCGGGACTGTATACTTATAGTTGCGAAATAAAAATAATATTATAGGGATAGCTAATATAGGAAAAAATTGTACTAAGCCGTACAATCTAAGGTCACCAACAGCCATCATTTCTGTATATTGCCAATATATTACACTATAAACTCCCGTCAGCAATAAAATTGGCATCACGACAAAAGTCCCAGCGATTCTATTAATTCTATCACAAATTATTGCTGAGAATAATGACATAAAAGAAACCGACATAGGTAGCCTATCCCAAAAAAGAGTTTCAGTGGTTGGCTTCCAATGATAGTAGGATGATCCTAAACCAACAAATATAATACTAAAAAAAAATATAAAATATGGAATAAGGTCAAGTTTTTTGTCGAATAAATTGTTTTGGAAAATACCAAAGACACCATAAAAACCAAATACTATAAATCCTAAATTTGAAGCAACATTTGTAAAATTATTGATAAAAAAAAATTTTCGACTGTCTGAAAACTGATGGTAGCTATCCCATTGTGAAATGGGTGCAATCACATATGTGGCTACCGAAGAAATTACGAGCAAACCGATGATAATTGTCAATTTAGAACGCATCGAAATATATACCAATATTCTTCTCTGATAATTTACTTCTGTACACACGACAAGAAGTTTAACTCATGTTATGGTATTGAAAACAAAAAATTTTAGGGATGGATTGAAATACAAACGACCCTAAATAAAAATAATCATATCTCTCTTTAGGGGTTCCCCCTTAAGCACACTCAAGAAATACCCTGACAATGACTTTGTGAATCCATTTAAGAGTCACTGAGAGTCTTTAGACACTCTAGAATCCTAAGGGAGTTAATGTTTTTACTGACTCTGTATAACTCTTAAAATGACTCACAGAAGTTATTTAGAGAGGGGTTGAGAAGGGCGATGTGGACTTAAGAAAACCAAAGAAAGGGTAGTACAAATGGTAGTACATTTATGCCTCTTTACAATGGACTCGAGGATTCCTATGTTATTGATTCAGTTGGATACTAAAGTTTTACTGGTGCCTGACGCGGGGGCACAACACGGGCCGCCCGCACCACCTTCTTCATTTTCTTGCATACCCCTCTGTATAGTTCCAAAATTTTCAGATAAGTTGAAAATTTCAGCAATAGACGTTTGTTTGAGGATGTCTTTGGTGGTTTACATAGTTATTGCCAGATTTAAACTGGGTGGAAACTGAAATTATGGCTTCGTACTTTCTCGAAATATATACTCAGAATGAAAGTTGTATTAGGTTAACGAAAGAATTTCGCAATAATATAGTGTCAAATATAATTGAAAATGAGAGTGTATCAAGCGCACATTTATATACCCCGTTTCAAAATAAAGAATTGGTGCAAAGCGATCAAAACCCCCCATGCATAACCTTTCAGTTTGATTGCAAAACAGTAGCAAGAATTGAAAAGACGTTGCAGCTAATTTCAGATAAGCAATGGTTCGTCTTACCGGACGGTTATGTAGCAACACATCAAGTCTTCGAAAAAATTGAATATCCTTGTTTTGGAGAGCTAACTCCTAAGAAAAAGCATTCAAAAATATCACATACTGTTCGATATTCTCATCCTATTTCAGACAAAAAAAAATTTGTCGAATTCTATTTAACCCATCACCCTCAAATTCTGGCCAATATGCCAGCAATCAGAAATGTTATTTGCTATGTACCATTGGATTGGGATGATCCGTTACGGCTCCCAAACTCGAATTATGTTATTGGGAATGAGGTTGTCTTTGATAGTTTAGAGCATCTAATGGCGGCCCAAGTATCTGATGTGCGAAAACGTGCTCGTGGCGATATGGTGGCAAACCCTATTCGACCAGGACCAGTAACTCATTTTACTTTGAAAAGAGAGGATTTTAGTTAAAAAAGATGGTCAGCGGTTTGGAGTTACTTATTGGCTGACCATCTATTGAGGTAGGTTCTAAGTCACCAAAGAATAGCGGATCACAACAAAATAGGAGAAATAAAAATGAGTGATAATAGCCCGATAATCCAACGCCACCGACCTGAAGTTCTTCACAATAAGCCGCATTTTAGCAACCTTATTATTAGCGAAGCGGGCAAGCAGGTTCATCTCTCTGGTCTGGTTGCATCAACTGCAGAAGGGAGGCTTGTCGGTCAGGGAGATCTGGCTGTTCAAATGAAATACATTTTTGAAACTATTCGGGAGACATTAGCAATAGCTGGGGCGACACCGGCAGACGTTGTTCGCCAGAGAATATTCGTCGTTGATTTGCAGCTTGCTCATCGGCCGATAATTGCCAAAGCAATGGACGAATTTTATGGCGAAGCGGGCTCTGCGACGAGTACTTGTATCGGGGTACAAGCCCTCCTTGTAGATGGGGCGGTGGTCGAAATCGATGTAACCGCATTGGTCTAATGTAACCGATGATTTCAGAACAATATTGTCACATCTTTGGATATTAATAGAGTGCATCAGGTAGGAACATTTCATAAAACGTCTGCACTAATAAAATCTAATTCTCGTTATTTTGTGATGGTATGATAAAGCCTATAATTCCTGCGAACAAAATAGAAATACTAACTGCAATATAAGTCGCTGCTCCTAAAACAAAAGCTTGATCAAATGATGCGCCAAAAAAAGTCAATAAGTATGCAAATATGCCTTCACGCACGCCTATGCCTTGTAAAGTGATGGGTATCGATCGAATGAGTTCTGTCAATATTCCAACCATACCAAATACGAAAAAAATCGTCCAATGCTCGGACAAGAAAACTGGAATTTTTATGCCGATAAGAAAGATACAAAACGTCCATAGGCAACAAACTACCATTGAAATTGATAACATAAGTAAGGCCCATTTTATATTTCCGGGGTCAAGGCTATATACAACAACGCGTAAAATATTATTTGTTTTTGTTTTCTCGGAAAAATGGGCACGGTCTAGTGCTATTTTGGTAAGGTAATACGCTGGTATTAAACCTATCAGGCCAACTGTAAGGGTAATTGCTCCGATATCAAAAGGGTCCGAAAAAGAGAAATTGGTGATATTCGCGTCCGAATTGTAAAGGAGGTAACAAATCAAATAAAACACTGAAAAACCAGTAACACCAATTATGCGTTCTCGGATTATTGTGCCAGCTAATATCCAGTGGTCAGTTGATTTTTTACGCAGAACAAGAAAACGATAAAGATCGCCCCCTACTGAACCTGGAGCAAACGAATTTAGGAAAATCGAAATCAAAAACCGGCGAAGATGTACCTTAAATGTTAGTGGTACGTTATTGCGGACTATCAAATACCACCGCCATGCCAATAGAATATGTTCTGGAATGATAACTATCACAGCTATCACAAAATATAATGGGCTAATTTCAGTTATAGCTTTGTAGACTTTGTCCCAATCCAAAAAAAAAGTTGCAACAAAAAAAAGAATTGCGATTGCTGCAAAGCTCTTAATTAGGTTTCCATACACCTTTGCAAATTCCTCACAGATTATTAAGTTAAATTATATCCAGTAAGCACAAATAACAGTTTTAAAAAAAATCCTGTCAAACGCTATTCTAGGGTCTTTATGGCCGATATTATATCAGTTACTCACAATATTATTCTCAAGTTTTTTGAAATGCTATTTAACAATTTAATCTCGGGTGGCTCCTGATAGTGCAGTCTCCACGGCTAGTTTTGAAGACAGGGTTAATTATTAAATGTCAACCAAGGCACCTTCACTGGCAAGCATAGCACTAATTTCAGTTCCTCTAAATTTTGGTTCTGGCACTTCAAAATTTGCCACAATTAATTCTCCGGCAAATTCGTTATAAGAACTTTCTGCGATAATTCCACTGGACCCGACGGCCAATGAGCAGCCAACCATTTTTTTTCCTTCATAGGGCCCCCCTACGATTGTACCTACGCTTGTTGCTCCTATAATTACCAGGTTAAATAAGTTTGCAAGTGATGTATACGGAACTAGCCATTTGTCACCGTAGGGATCCGACTCTTCGTTTATTGAATAATCCACGGTCCACGAAGATGGGGATAAGATAATTTGAGCACCCATTCTTGCTAGGACGTATCCAATGTCCAGTGCATCGTGGTAGTTGTCAGAACATATATTTATCCCAATCTTACCAAATTTTGTATCTACTACCGATAAAGATTGTCCGGGTTGGTACATTTCAAGTGCTATATCAAGAACATTTATTTTACGGTATTTCAGCAAAATACTGCCAAAGTCATCAACTAGTATCGCTGCATTGTAAACCGATTTTCCCTCGCGTTCGGTTAATCCGCAACAAACATGAATTTTATGTTCTTTGGCTAAACTTATGATTCGATCACTAAATTTCCCGGGGATTGTTGCAGCCTCGTTCAAACAACTCGGATGTGTCCAGGCCAAATCCATACACTCAGGAAGCAGAATGATATCGCATCCAAGCCTCGTAGCTTCAGCGATCATACCATCAGCACGCTCAAAATTCCGGTCAGGCTCCCCGCCTTCAACTAGCAGTTGCCCAATACCTACTTTTAGCTTTTGTTTACCCATCAGTACAATAGACCTTAAACAAAATATATCTCAAGGAGTTGTTAGAAAACTCACCCAATTTTGGCTTTTCTAACATTTCAAATAATTGAAAACAAGTTACGTAAAATCTTTAAATCAAATCGCCACAATATTTCTTGTAGGCTGTTTTAGGTATAATATGTAACGTTGCTAGAATTCTAACGAAAAAGGAGAAACGTTTTAATTATACCCCAAATCACTATGTCCTCACTTTTGCCGGGTTACCCCAAGCTTTAACCCTCGGTAGAATATCCTTATTAACCAACGAGTTGGCCCCAATTATTGCTTGGTCGCCTATTGAAACGCCCTTTTGAATTACAGTTTGAGGACCAATGTAAACGCCATTTCCTATTTTAGTAGGAGCTGTTTCCTCAGGCTCTTGGCCAAGGGATGTAGACCAGGCAACTGTATCATGTGTATAAACTTGCACACCGGCTGAGACCGATACGAAATCCCCTATCTCAAGACCACCCCGGCCATCAAGAATTACATTCGGCCCAATCCAAGTATTATTGCCAACTGATACGTCGCCCAATACTAGAACATTATCATAGCAAGAGGAGCCAGTCCCAAAGCCAAGAAAATTTGCCGTTTCCCAACGGTCAGCAACAAGATCGCCGAACGAAACATGGCGAGCAAAAAGCCGCATCATTCTGAGTCTTAACTTTCTGTGTAACTTCCTGACGAGCAGTTCAGGTATGTTCCCCATCTATCGGTCCATCTGGTAGTTTCGTAACTTCCTCGATTAAGTAGCTAGGTCTATTTCGGGATTCCTCAAGTGTTCGCCACAAATATTCACCTAAAACTGCTAACATCAGCATTTGAATTCCGCCTAGAATAAGAACTACGATTATTAATTCACTCCACCCTGGAATAGGTTGGCCTAATATAGCGTTCATAATAAGGTAGGGAATATACATAAGGCCAAGGATTGACACTAAGGCGCCGACGGCTCCCATAATCCTAATAGGCAGATAGCTAAAGCCGACAACAGAGTCAATTAAAAGCTTAAATTTCTTTCCAAAAGTCCAACCGGTAGAACCATGCAATCGGTCTTGGCGATCATAGTAAACCAATTTCTGACGAAATCCCATCCAGTTTATCATGGCAAAAATACTAATATTTTTCTCCTGACATTTCTTTAATTCATCGCATACGATGCTATCAACGAGAAACAAATCGGCACCCTTCTTAGGGATATTTGAGATGCCAACAAATTTACGCATAATGGCGTAATAGACACCGGAGAATATGCGTGCGAAGAAGCTCTCGTTGTTGGATGAATTGCGACTTGCCCATACTACCTGGTAACCTTTCAACCATTCGTTTAATAGTTCGGGGATTAACTCTGGTGGGTCTTGCCCATCACCAGACATACCAATAACGGCATTTCCTTTAGCATGAAGGAGACCGCACAAATAAGCATTATGACTTCCAAAATTTTTTGAGAGTCTTAGTCCTCTCACATGGTCATCTTCGGCCGCCATTTTCTTGACAACATCAAATGTATTATCTCTGGAATGATCATCAATAATTATCCACTCCCACTCTTGTTCTATTTTTTCCAGCGCTTTGCACATACGATCATATAGCGATGATAAATTGAGTTCTTCATTGTACGCAGGAGTTAAGATCGAAATCATCAAAAACAACCTTATCATCAAATCAGCAGAGAGGACTGGCTATAGATTATGTATATCATGAAAGTGGCAACAATACACCCTTGTCAGTGGCTTAATATCAATATTGAATAGAAACTTCAACGATGTAATGCCATAAAGTTTATATAGGCCCATAAAGTACCTACAGGTATAGGTTAATTAAATTAAATCCATTTTCAAAATTATCAGCACCGGAAAAATGATATTTTTTTCGGGATGGCGAATCGTTGAAATAATGGTTAGTTTTGCACTACTATTCCACTATTTGTAGGAAAACATTACAATTCACCTTGAATAGATGGCGACTAGGAATATGGGTTAGAAAGTTTTTGATGGAACATTAATGTGCACATGTTTCTTAAACATATAATCAGCTATTCCCTTATCTATATTCTGTCTGTTTCTAAAATCAACGAATTAGTTGTCTATTTTAATTCATCATGGCTCTTTGAGATTGATCGAGGTAGGTAAAAAAATTATATAAATCAATACGTTACAAACCTTTAATAATAGTGTGTAATATATGAGTAACTTATTACAGCCGGATAAGCACTTCTAAAGGTCAATCTACTTTAAATCAAATTAGGGAATTAAAAGATATAGCTTCACGAAAGAACCACCGTCTCAAATTAGAATATGGTATCGCGTTTATACCAGATCTAAAGCTTTTCTACAAAAAAGTTTGAAAATTGATAGTTCCCCCAAAAATATATGTTAACTCATTCGACGACACTAAAATTCCAGTACATAGTGAATCATAGAGTACCCGGCGATGATGTCAGGTTAAGCTCTAAGTTCTGACCAAGGATTCCATTCTAAAGGATTTTCTATTGTTAGATCTTTTCGTACCAGCATGTTTACCACTTCTCCATAAAAAATAATATGAGTCCCAAGTTTTTGTTCTGATATAACTTTGCATTCAAAATGTATTGGCAAAGTTGTTATTAGCGGCGCTAGAGGACGTTCTTCGATTTTTAGTCCACTCATAAATGCTTTTTTAGGATAATCGTTTAATGAGGTGGTTCCGAGGAAACAAATGGCTTTGGTGATAGCATCATCTATGTACCCAACCCCGCAGCCGAAATGGCCATTCTCTCGAATAAGGCTTAATGTTGCCCTCGGTGCATACCGCTCATTAATATTAGCATATGATATACAGACAGCTATGGTAAAGGGATGGCGGCTTACGACGGTCGTAGATCCACACGGCATAATATTAGCTTCCAAATTTTTAGAGTAAGTTGAAATCAAGCCTAATGATGATGGAAAGAAACAAGGCCAGCGGGCCCTATCATTATCAACCTCAACCTGGTCTTTCGCTAACGGTGGCAGTAACTTATATGTAAATTTATCTTTTGTTCCATCTCCCTTAAATGCAATTGTATTTCTAGATGGAAAAAAATAATTTGGCGTAAATGATTTCACATAACCTGAGTGCTTGTATGGCTCATCGCTTCTAATTAGAGAGTCATGCAATAATTTATTATTTGGCCTCCATTTTGCTAATGCTTGCCAGTTAATTTGAGTTTTCCCGTTTGCGATATCACTCCTTAATTGTATTCCAGTGATCTCAAAATAATAGATCCTATGGCTACCAATATCCATAAATGGCTTTTCAAAGATAGTGTTACCATGAAAATCTTTACCGGGTTTAACCAGCCTCCCCTCATAAACCATATAGGCTTCTGCTATTGCATCAATACTGATACTTATGCCCGACCTTATATTATGTTTTTTATCCGATATTTTATAACAGGCATCCGGACCATTACTCTCTATCCCAGCTAATATCACATCCAATAAGTCCCCAGGTTCGAAAAATTGTACCGACACCTCTCGGGTTTTCTCTATTCCAGCGATAAAAGTATCACGACCAAAATGTCGTTCGGACAGATGTTTTTTGCAAAAACTAAGGGCCATTATGTATGGGAAGCGATTAACAATCGATGGGCCAACAACTTTTTCAATAATGGTGTCTTTGCCATAGTAGGTGTTAACGATACACATAGGGGATGAGAAGAAGGCTGGCCACTGACTGTTTGCCGATAGAGTTTTAAGGTTTTCATTCATAGGCTTTTCGCTAAACAATGATGAAGCATTACTCCATCCTAGTTTTTCCGTAAGAGGTTCTCGCGGCCAAGAAAATTGACTAGTTTTACTGATAATACTCATTTAAATTCTTTATACATCACTTTAGCTTCGCATATTCGGCATCTTTGAATCGGCATTTGCTGTTAGAAAAAGGTCCAAATTTATATGATAAATGACCGTCTATACTTCCCGAAAATAATAAGCCCGTTTGAATAACATTGGCCTGCACCAATGAAACTGTTTGGTTGTTAGGTGAAATTGGAGTCCATGTTAGACAGTGTGAGTGCTGGATTGGTAACACAAGAAAAGATTTTCCAATACTTGATGCTGTTACTCTAAACCCCATTTGTTCAGCTCTAATTTGAGAATTACTTGCTGGAATTAGATCATCGCTAATTTTCGAGGACGTTATAACACTTCGCCGAAAATCAAAATTCTCATCATCCATCTTGGCTAGAGAAACTTTTAAATTCTTTGCTACCGTCACATTGGTAGGGCTGTATTGTCCTATATTGGGTTCTTTTAGATCAAACAAATATAGGGTTTTTTCACCATTCTCACTGGACAGGGATTTTATTGGTTTAAACCCGCGCCCAATATTGGCGACCTCATCAATGATGAATCGAACACCCATCATACGAAGTAAGCGAGGACGAAAGCGGTTTATGTATATCTTATTATGAAGGGTATAAGTTTGATTGGTCTGTAATAATTTTGTGACAAAAATCACGTAGGTGGGCGTTAAGTATGGTGTATCAGTTTCCAAAGTAGGTATTCTAAAATATCTTAGGTCGTGGTCGGCATGTCCATTACCAAAGGAACTTCGAATCTCCCCCACCGCCTTCTCATGCCGATTTACCGTAGGTCGATTGGGTGCCCCAATATACGATACCACGCTACCGCGCCAGCGGTCACCAATGTTCACAGCAAGTTTACTTTCTAGAAAATTAGATATTTCGGTATGTTGAACTTTCCAAATTTTAGGTGCTGGATGGAAGAAAAAACGATAAATTTGAGATCTAGAGTTTATTGCGACAATAATAGCAAATATGCAAAATATAATTGTCCTCGTTTTTCGTCGAAGTTTAGTCGTTAATTTTGTTAATTGAAGCACTTTGCCAATCAAGGCTGGCAGTACTTTAAATATACAATAAGAAACGAATAATGCGTAGACACCTATCAAAAAAAATTCGAATTGATAAGCATCGGGGAATGCATGAGAGGTGTTATGCTGTGTAAAGAAAAGACCTGTTAAAAAAACAAATGAAACAATCAAGCCTACAGCCATTCTGAAATATCGCTGTCGATTTTTTGCCGTTGATATCATTGCACCTATAACAGCGATAATAGCTAAAATGCCATAAAATGAGCCTGAAAATATTGAAATATAGGTGTTAGAAATTTTCCGCTTGAAAAGGGATTCATCGAAAAAAAAACGACCTGTATTGCTTGTCAGTCCAATCAAATATTGGTCAAAGCGTAGAATAAACAGAGTTAGAAGTATTACAAAGATGAAGGCAAATTTCCACTTTGCTTCATGTAAATTACGTATACCGCTGACAAAACCTATACCAAGAAATAAGAGAATTATCCCTGGGACAGATCCATAGGTTGTACTGAATAGTAGGATAAAAAATACAAAGGTTAGCAAAGAAAATCCATAAGCGATATTTTTCGATTTTGCAGTATCGCGACCTAGTACAGCGAACGATGCTAAAGCAATGTTATTAAGGGTAATCACATGCAGGTAAGGTATTGCATATAAGCCAAGTTTCGCACTCCACACATAGTATGGAGTGACCATCAAACTTCCAAGCCATGCTCCGCCAATTGACTCCGTTCGAGAAAAACCCGTCGTCCGGCCTAGCACAAAAATGGATAGAAAAACTAAAAATCCTGCTATAACGAACGGTAGTAATACTTTCAGAGCAGGGTCAGAAACAAAATAATGAGCCAATAGCGATGGGCTAAGCCAAACATTCATAGGTACTGATATGTCGCCCATGCCCTCATAAGGACTAATAGCAATATGGGTAAGGGGGTTTGGGTTGAATGCAAGATTTACATTAATCATCGCAGAGACGAAGACGCCATCCCCGCCTCTAAAATAATAAAACTGCATCGCTGTTCCAAGAATTATATAGACGAAAATCGCCACAAACAAATGCACAGGAAGTGAGTAGTGACCAAAAATAGTTGATTCAAGCCGTTTGAAAAAAAGATTCAACTTATGCTCCGCAATAAGCATTTTATTAGTTCCTTAAATTAACCTGTGTTCAAACCAAACAGCGTTCAATAGATCTGACGATATATGCTTGTTGCTCATCAGTCAGTCTAGGGTGCATTGGAAGCAATAAATTTCTTTCAAAAGCGTTTTCAGTATTTGGTAGGTGGCACGATGGACTTAAATATGGCATCTCTAAGTGAGTTGCCATTACGCCTCTGCGGGTGGGAACACCAAGTTTATAAAGCCTTGTCATTAGATCATTTCTATCAATGGGAGCTGTTTGTTTCAAACCAATCATATAACTTTGCCAATTTGAAATGATGCCGTTAGGCTCAATGGGTGTTTGTATTTCAGATATATTTCCCAAGGCCATGTTATAGCCTTCGGCAATTCGTCGACGTCGGATAAGTATGTCTTCCAGACGATCCAATTGAATTAACCCAACTGCCGCCTGAATATCTGTAAAACGGAAATTGAATCCGATTTCGGGGTATTCTTCAAAAGTTGTAGGAGAAAGTTCATCACGCTGGAAATCGTTTAATGACATTCCTTGGTGGCGCAACATTCTAAGGCGTTCTGCGAATTCCTTCTCGCTCACGACAATCATACCACCTTCACCGGTAGTTATTGGCTTTCTTGCGTGTAAACTGAAAATTGAAACATCCGCCAAATTTCCAATTGGGCGACCTTTGCTTTTGCTACCAAAAGAGCAGGCTGCATCATCGAGAACCAAAAGACCGTGTTTTTTTGCTATGTTATTAATCGTATCAATATCACAAGGTAATCCCAATTGATCGACACCAATGATTGCGCGTGTTTTTGGGGTGATGAGACATTCTATCCCGTTAGGAGATATATTCCACGTCTCGGGGTCTATATCCGCAAATACCGGCGTGGCCCCAACATGACGTATGACATTAGCCGAAGCGATAAAAGTATACGATGGAACAATAACTTCATCTTCGACACCGAGGCCCCAAGCGTGGAGCACCAAGAAGGCTCCTGCAGTCCAAGAAGATACTCCGATGGCATAAGGAGCATCGCAGAGATCTGCAAAACGTCTTTCAAACTCTTGTAATTTAGAACCTCCGACTAGCCATTTGCTGCTTACAACTTCTGCAGCGGCAGCGGCCTCTTCTTCAAAGACATAGGGTTCTGAAAATTTAATCTTCTCCATTTTTCTGATTAGTCCGGCATTGACCAATTAATTACGTCATCTTCAAGAAAGCCTGTTGCATCAGGATAGCGATCCATCAGCCAATCTAAATATTTTTCTAAGCCAGATTCGAAGGGAATATTGGCCTTAAACCCTAAAAGCCTCTCCGCCTTTCCTGTATCAGCTCTTAATACGTGGACATCTCCTGGTCGATTTTCAATAATTCTGGGAACCAGTTTTCTCTTTTGACATAGTTTCAAGATTGAACTTGCGACCTCTCCAATGGTAATCATTTTACCATAGGCGATATTTACAATATCACCAATTATTGCATCGCATTCGGCTGCAGCAACAATGGCCGCGGCAACTTCTGAAACGTATGTAAAGTCTCGACCGTTGTCGGCATTGCCGAAAATAATAGGGGGCAAGTCATTCCGAGCTCGCATTATGAAACGTGGGATTACTTCTGCGAGATCACCTTTGTCATGGGCCCTAGGTCCATATGCATTAAACGGCCTAACAATCGTAGTCGGTAGGCCGTAGGTTCTATAATACGCTTTTGCATAAAGTTCGCCGGTGAGTTTAGCAGCACCATAAACTGTCATCGGCTGGCAGATAGCAGTATCTTCATCTAGTAATTTTGATGAGGTATTTCCATAAACTTCGGATGACGAACAATAAACAAATCGGCCAACATTTTTTTTACGCGCCTCTTCTAATACGTTTAAAGTGCCTGTAGCGTTTATTTGATGGTTTTCCAACGGTTGGCTTAATGAACGTCGAACGCACTGAACGGCCATATGATAAACTACATCACAGCCTTCTATTGCTTTAGCCAATACGTCGTTATCAAGTATCGATCCCTCTACGATTTCAACTCCGCCAAGTTCTAGTGCTTGATCTAAATACTCCCGTTTACCCGAAGAAAAGTCATCAAGAACGACTACTTCCTTATTACGTGTCAATAGATGGTCAACGAGATGACTGCCAATAAAACCTGATCCGCCCGTTACAAGAACTTTCATTTCAACTCATTTCTACAATTGTACAACACATAATTTTTTATCACGCCTTAGCTTAAGAAAGCTTTTAGAGATGCAATTACCCGGTCTGCCTGAGCAATTGACATTCCTGGAAAAATAGGAAGACTTATTAGTTCTTTTGCTAGCTTTTCGGCGTTTGGGAAATCGTTTATTGTATAGTCCAGGTGATTGTAACAAGGTTGAAGATGCAGAGGAATTGGATAATGTAGGCCGGCGCCAATTCCATCCGATTTCAAATGTTTCATCAACCCATCTCGGTCAGAGATGTGGATAACATAAAGGTGTCGAGAAGAAACGTTGTGCTGATCTACTTCTATCGGTCGTACATTTGGCCATGTTAAGAAAGTATCGTCATAATGGGCTGCGATAATTTGGCGTTGTTCATTCCATCTTGAAACGTAATTTAATTTCACATTTAGGAAACCTGCCTGGATTGCATCCAAACGGCAATTGTACCCTTCCAGTTGATGAATGTACTTTTCGTCTTGGCCATGATCTCTTAACATTGCGACTTTTGTGGCAATTTGTTGGTCATCTGTTGTAACAGCACCAGCATCACCACATCCACCTAAATTTTTTCCAGGATAGAAACTAAAGGCTGCAGCCCCAGCTAAACTTCCAGCAGGGCGGCCTTTATAAGTTGCACCATGACTTTGCGCGGCATCTTCTAAAACCATCAAATCGTATTTTTCAGCAAGATATCGAATACCATCCATGTCGGCGCATTGGCCATAAAGATGAACGGGTAAAATCATTGCTGGCCGTTGATCTGAGGGTCCAGTGGCAAAGCTGTTTTTCAGAAAATCTCCCAGTCGCTCAAGACACATTAGCCCTGTTTTAACATTGACATCGACAAAAGATATTTTTCCTTGGGCTTGAGTGATTGCTTCGCAAGTTGCAATGAAGGTGTTGGGAACCGTTATAACTTTGGCACCCGGTGGCAATCCCATGGCAATCATTGCTAACCTTAATGCGTCAGTTCCGTTGGATACACCAATCGCAGTTTTAGTTTTAGTAAAGGCAGCAAAATTTCTTTCAAATGTGGATAAATTGGCCCCGCCAATGAAGGCAGCATTGTCAAGCGCCTTTGAGAACACTGCCATCAATTCATCTTTCAAGGATTGATGTAGACCTTTCAACTCAAGAAAAGGTATGTCTTGATTCAAAAGAATTCCTCCAATTTTTTTCTATTTCTCGTTGACAAATCTAATTACTTTAGCAGGCACGCCAGTAACAATAGCATTTGGAGGAACGTCCTTTGTTACGACCGATCCAGCTCCGATAATCGCATTGTCGCCAATTGTTACACCGCATATAATTGATGCATTAGACCCAATTGAAGCGCGTCGTTTGACTAGGGTATTCATTCCTTCCCACTCACCAACTTGTAAGGTGTCGCCTTTCGTGTTGGTTGAACGGGGATAAAGGTCATTTGTAAACATCACACCATGACCAATAAATACTTCATCTTCAATAACCACCATCGAGCAAATAAAACTATGGCTTTGTATTTTAACTTTATTGCCAATCGTTACATCTTTTTGGATTTCAACAAAGGTACCCACAGAGGTCTCATCGCCGATGGAACAACCGTATAAATTCGCAAAACCGTGCAATTTGACGTTGTCGCCAATCTTGACATCATCGGAAATTACTAGGTGTGGACCTCGTACACTCATAGAATATCATCCAATCTAATTCTTTCCCCATTTTGCTTGATTGAAAGATGGCAACATTCAATTTGGCGAAGGATGCGCAGACCAAATTCGCCGTTTGAAACCGGCTCCTTTCGTGTACAAATACAATCAAGAAAATGTTTAGCCTCAACTTCTAGCGCTTCAGAAATAGCGAGCTTTGGTGCTACCATATCGCCGGTTCGATATCCAATCTTAGCGACACGTTCATTTTCAATGTCCAGTTTGCTCCTAGAATCAAGTTGCGCTTCTGCCGCAACAATTCCTTTATCGAATATCTTTATTTTTTCACTTGGCTCCATGTCATCGTAGACAATCATTTTTTTTGTTCCTGCAACCAGAGTTTTACGAATTTTCACGGGTGACAGCCAACTCAAATGACTATGGCTTATCAGGCCGCTCGCATATTCAAAATGGGAATAGGCAACACTTTCTATATTATTCGTTCCATAACACATTCCTACTGCTTGAATAAATTCCGGATCTTGATCCGACAAATAGGTTGCGATGGAAATATCGTGTGGTGCTAAATCAAAAACGACATTAATATCGGATTGGAACAGCCCGAGGTTAACGCGAACTGAATCAAGATAAATAAGGTCACCCAAAACACCATTGGACAACAACTCTTTTATTTTTCTAACCGAACTCGTATATAAAAATGTATGGTCAACTGCAAGTATTCGCTCTAATCGAGAGGCTTCCTCAACCATTTCCGTCCCCTCCTTAATGTTAGACGCCAATGGTTTCTCTACGAGTACGTCCTTTCCTGCCCTTAGCGCTGCCATTGTTAGAGCGTAATGCGAGGAGACAGGGGTCGCAATAAGTACCGCATCAATTTGTGGGTTTGATAGGATTTTATCAAAATCTTTGGTAATATGGGCTTGAGGATATTGGCGATGTGCGTTTTCTAAGCATATATCCTCTTTGTCACAAATAGCAACCAGTTGACAGTTCTCTTGCTGAGAAAAATTTCGTGCTAAATTTGGCCCCCAATAACCGAAGCCAATAAGGCCAAGGCCAATCACTTGAAAATCATTATCCAAATTCATCTAAAAGGGTACCCATTCTTGGTCAATAAATATACATCTGTTAATCGCAGGATAATTCAAAGTCTTCTCACATTAATTTACTTCATTTAGAACGTACAGAATAATAGGGTTGCTTTTATCAGCGAAGGCACAGGGAGTCTAATATTTATACATAGATTTTGACCTGGTAAGCCAATGGTGTGACCAAAATAATGGCAATTTAGCCCACCAACTTGGAGGTCATTTGGTTGCCCGAGAGGTTTAATAGGATCCATCGTCAACGTCGAAAAGATGGAAAGCACTAGTTGGTGATGCCTTTCTAACAGCTGTGGCCGAAAGAGTATAGTCAGGTGAAAGTTCTTTTAAGGTGGTTACTCCGAGCAATGCCATTGTACTTTTAATCTCTTCTTCTAGAATTTCTAGAACACGTCTAACTCCGTCTTGGCCAAATGCCGCTAATCCAAATCCATACAGCCTTCCAAGGCCGATAGCATCGGCACCCAGAGCTACGGCTTTTAAGATGTCCGTCCCACGATAGAAACCACCATCAACCAAAATATCAGCTTTGTTTCTGACTGCCGCAACAACATCTGGCAGCACTTCAATTGACCCGCGGCCATGATCCAGTTGTCTTCCACCGTGATTGGAAATATATACCACATCAACGCCATGTTCGACAGCTATTGAGGCATCCTCAGCTGTAGCTATACCTTTAATAATTAAAGGTAATTTAGTTCTTTCCCGCAAGCGTGCGACAGTTTTCCAGTCCAATGCAGATTGATAGTTCACTCCTGCAACTTTTTTGCGGGCTCTGGGTTTGAATTTTTTTATTTTATCTCGCTCGCGCCTACCATATATGGCGGTGTCAACCGTGAGGCAAAAACCAGCGTAACCAGCAGCTTCGACACGGTCGACGTGAGCATTAATCCAATCTTCATCACCTCGGACATAAAGCTGAAATATCAATTGTGCTCCCGATTCTTCGGCAGCTTCTTCTATATCGGGCGCGGCGACTGAGCTTTTGAAAACCCCTATGTTAAAATCAGCTGCCGCCTTTGCCGCGGGTAGCATTCCCCTATTATCAAGTTGTTCTGCAGAGCCAATAGGGCCCAAAACTATTGGTAATCGGCATTTCGTGCCAAGAAATTTTGACGAAGCATCAACAGAAGAGACATCTCGTAAAACACGTGGTCGGAACGCTATCTCATCAATAGATTGTCTGTTTCTTAGAAGAGTTGTTTCTGTTTCAGATCCGCCGATTAAATAGTCCCAATAGTCGCGTGGTAACTTTTCGTGCGCAACACGCATAATCTCACCCAGGGTTTCTACTTCTTCAACTGATTTTGCCATCTGAAATCCCTTAATTTCCTATTCTAAAATAAGTTAAAACCAATATTTCTATTCCGTTTCTTCGACCAAACCATTATTGAGCCAACGTTCTATTGCAGGCTTTAAATTTTGATAAGGCTGGTATCCAGCTGTCAAGAGTGCCATTTTTTTGTTTTCTTTGACTATCACTGTAGGAAATCCAGTTACCCCTAGATTCTTTGAAAATTGGAAGTCACACTTGGTTTCAACTATGGTTTCGTCGGATTTAAAGTCCTCGAAGAATTGTTCGATATTGATGCCAACCTGTTCGGCGAGTGGTTCAAAGGTTTGTTGGTCTGTAGTATCTTTATTTTCGGCATAAAAACAGCGACTAATTGATTCGTAGAACGGCAAAGCGACAGAAGGATCGATTTTTCTGACGGTTACAACGGCTCGACACGCCGGTTCAGTATTCAATATAAATCCATCGCGATCAAAAAATCTATAATCAAATACAGCATCCGTAGCTTTATTCACGTCTTCCCAGTGGTGTCGAATGCTTTTTTTATAGTCGGCACTCATCGGAAAATCATCGTAGGCATGAAGGCCACCGAGAATAATTGATAAAGGAGCTGTATCGTTAAATTCGTTATGGATTGACTTTATCACGGGCATAAAACCCCAACACCAGGAGCACATCGGATCGCCAAAATAGAGTATTTCGTTTGCATTTTTAGTCATCTTTGCGGGCCCTATTTTCTTTTAATCCTGATAATTCTTCCAAAAGATCAACGTAGCCGAAGTAGTCTCTTTCACCCCGGCCTGTCGCTATCATTGAGCTCCAATTTTGACGGGTCTGAGCTGCAATTGATAGAGGAACGTTTCCAGCTCGTCCGGCCTCTAGAATAAGATCAAAATCTTTGGCCATTTGTTTAGCCGAAAAAGCCGGCGTGTAGTCTCGGTTTTTTAGCATTTGCTCTTTGTAGTTAACGACGGGCGACCCTACGGCACTATTTTTTATTATATCAATCATTAGGTCCCAATCGAGACCTCCCGCTTTACCAAGGGCTAGCGCTTCAGCCATCATGATTGAACTTATTCCAACCATCATATTGATCGAGAGCTTCAGATAACGTGCCTGTTCTTCTCCACCAATGTAGAATATTTTATCACCCAATGCTTCGAAAATAATTCTGTGTTTTTCAAATATTTTTTGAGGCCCGGAAACTAGCACTACCAGTGTAGAGTTTTCGGCCTGCATAACTGTACCATTTACGGGTGCTCGTAAATATTTTATGCCTTTATCTGCTGCGGTGTCGGAAATCTTGACCGATAAACCGGGCGATACCGTACTCATATCAATGAACGTATTGCCAGACTTGGTATTCTCCAGGACCCCTTCCGGCCCCAAGGCCACATTTTCCAATGCTATGTCATCGGAGACCATTGTTATGATCGTGTCTGATTTATTCGCAATATTTGCGACACTGTTTTCTGCGGAAGCGCCTGCTGTTACAAGATCAGCCGTTTTTGATTTCGTTCGATTGAAGACGGCAAGATTATATTTTTGTTCTGCTATCTTCAATGCCATTGGGAGGCCCATCTTACCGAGGCCAATCCATCCAATATTTTTCATCATTTGTTCCAGTTTATATGGCAAACATTTGTAAATTTATTTCTAGAAGAACCTTGTTTGATTATACAATCGTTGTGATATTTTCTCTAATCGGCTTTGATTTAAATGTTAGGGCGTATACTAATTTGTGGGTATCTGTTAATAACATTAGCCGGTATTCACTGTTATCTTTTATGCTATTATACGGTTAATAGCACGTAAAAGAAGGTTAAGGTTGGCAAGTTGAGTGCATCACAGATTGTTGTTCCAGTTTTAGTGGTTGGTGGAGGGCCGGTTGGACTTTCCCTTTCGATAGACCTTGGATGGCGCGGTATTGAATGTCTGATGGTGGAATGCCGTGATGGTGCTGTTGGTCATCCTAAAATGAATCAAGTTGGTAATCGGACTCAGGAGTTTTGCAGACGGTGGGGGCTAGGTGAGAAAGTTCGGGAGTATAGCATACCAGAGGATTTTCCCCGAAATATTCATTTTGTTACTTCTACGACCGGCTATGAGTTAGGACGCTATGAATTTCCGGCCCGCCAAGATGTTGTTCAGCCTTATTCTCCGGAATTTATGCAACGATGCTCACAAATTTACTTTGATCCATTGCTTAGAGATGCCGCAGGTCGGATGCCAAACGTAACACAAATGTTTAACACTCGATTGGACCGTTTTGATCAAGATGATAGCAACGTGACGGCCGTTATCGTTGATGAGAAAAGCGGTGAAGAGGACGTTATAACAGCAGAATATCTTGTTGCCTGTGATGGAGCTGAAAGTCAAATAAGAGACACTCTCGGCATCAATTTGATAGGCGATCAGAGTATGGACTTTAATATTAATATATTTTTCAAATCGAACGATCACGGGGCTCTTTTTAACAAAGGGCGTGCTATCATGCAGTGGATATTCGATGGAGAAGGTATGTGGGCTGATATCGTTTCTATAAACGGTTATGACCTTTGGCGCCTGAGCATCATGAAGTTACCTTTAGGTACTGAACTCACTAATGATGAAGTTGCTGTCTATCTTCGGAAAGCTGTTGGGCGGAATTTTGATTTTGAGATTTTATCTGTTTTACCGTGGATGCGAAAACGAGTTGTTGCTGATCGTTTTTCTGCTGGGCGGGTATATTTGTGTGGTGATGCTGTTCACCAAATGTCACCAACGGGTGGATTTGGCATGAATACGGGAATAGGTGAGGCTGTTGATCTTTCATGGAAGCTTACAGCGGTTCTGGAGGGGTGGGGTGGTGACAAATTACTCGATAGCTATGAAGTGGAACGTCGCCAAGTGGCAGAGATGGTCACAGATGAGGGGGCCAGGAATTATACACAGTTTGCTAAATTATCTAACGGGTCTGAAATTGATCAAAATAATACCGAAGGCGAACTATTGAGAAAGAAACTAACCCAAGAGCTATATGATCTCCAAATGGATCGAGAGTATGATACTGATGGCATTGTTCTTGGCTACCATTACGAGGGTTCATCAATTATTTTGCCTGATGGCACGCCGGAGCCAGAATTTAATGCTATGGTGTATAATGAGACGGCGCGCCCGGGTCACCGTGCCCCTCACGCCTGGATTGATGAGGGTGAGAAAGTTTCAATACTTGATCTCTTTGGAAGAGGTTTTACTTTGTTACGCTTTGATTCCTCAGTTTCGGTCCATGGTTTGGTCGAAGCGTTTAATAAAAGGAATATGCCATTAATCGTTGAAGACATCGATCAGGAGAATATTTCAGCGATTTATGAGTGCAAACTAGTGCTCGTGCGACCCGATGGTCATGTTGCTTGGCGAGCGGATGCCTGTCCTTTGGATTCCATAGCCGTAACTGACATTGTGCGGGGAGCCTAATAAATATTACAATAATAAAACAGGATAGAATTTTACATGCATTAAAAAAATTTGCAAATTAGAAGGGCATTAAAAGTTATAATTAACAAAGCGGGTAAATTGGAAAAATGATCGAAAGAACTCAAATAGGCGAATTGCAAGTTGCGAATGTTTTAGTGGATTTGGTGGCCGACAAGATAGCTCCCGGCACAGACATTAGCACTGAAAAATTTTGGACGGCTTTTGAAACTCTTGTGGATGAGTTAGGACCAATAAATAAAGAATTGTTGCAAAAGAGAGAAGAATTGCAGGCACAAATAAATTTGTGGCATGTCGAACATAAGAACCAAGACCATGATGCTACTGCCTACAGACAGATGTTGCTTGATATAGGTTACCTTATACCCGAGGGTAGTGATTTTAAAATAACTACTACGAATGTTGATCCAGAGATAGCGACAATTGCCGGCCCTCAACTTGTCGTGCCGACATCGAATGCCCGTTTTGCCTTAAATGCTGCGAATGCCCGTTGGGGAAGCCTATATGATGCTCTTTATGGTACCGATGTCATCAGTGAGGATGGTGGCAAGGAGAGTACCGGAAATTATAATCCCGTACGTGGAGCGGCTGTAATCGAATATGCCGCTGGCGTTTTGGATGATGTCTGTAGGTTAGAAAATGGCAGTCACAAAGACGTTATTAAATACTCAGTTTCTGACGCTGATCTTGTTGTTACCTTAAGCGATGATAACGTAACGGACCTGACTGATACATCCCAATTTACTGGTTATCAAGGATCAGAGGAGAGTCCTTCCTTGGTCCTTTTGGAGAATAATAATCTTCATATCGAAATTCATATCGATCGCGACCACCCAATTGGAGGAGATAATCCGTCAGGTGTAAAAGACGTCGTTATGGAAGCAGCAATAACAACAATTCAAGATTTTGAAGATTCCGTCGCCGCGGTGGACGCCGAGGATAAAGCGTTGGTCTATGAAAACTTTCTTGGTTTGGTAAGAGGAGATTTAGAAGATACCTTTGAAAAGAATGGCAAGGTTGTAACCCGAAGGTTAAACCCAGATCGAGAGTATATTAAGCCCGAAGGCGGCAAGTTCACCTTATCGGGTCGCTCGCTCCTGCTGGTACGTAACGTAGGCCATCTGATGACTAATCCAGCAATTTTGGATAAAAAGGGTAACGAAGTACCAGAGGGTATTATGGACGCAATATTTACCGGTTTAATTGGACTCCATGATTTAAAGAGTGATGGCCCTATAAAGAATAGTCGAACGGGCTCGATCTATGTAGTAAAACCCAAAATGCACGGACCGGAAGAGGTTGCTTTCGCATGTAACACCTTTGAAAAGGTCGAAGAAGCCCTCGGGATACCTGCTAAGACAATAAAAATAGGTATTATGGATGAGGAACGCCGAACGACTGTTAATCTTAAAGAATGCGTTCGAGAGGCATTGGATCGTGTCGTCTTTATTAATACAGGCTTTCTTGATCGTACTGGCGACGAAATGCATACCAGCATGGAGGCCGGGCCTTTTTTACCTAAGGCAGATATAAAAAATGAAGCTTGGATCGGCGCGTACGAAGATTGGAATGTTGATGTTGGGCTCGAAACAGGATTCCAGCGTCGAGCTCAAATAGGTAAAGGCATGTGGGCAATGCCTGATGAAATGGCCGCGATGATGGAGGCTAAAATAGGGCATCCGGAATCAGGGGCTAATACCGCGTGGGTCCCGTCGCCAACAGCTGCGACTTTGCATGCCATCCATTATCACCAGTGTAAAGTTGCTGACCGTCAAAATGAATTTATGAATAGGGCGCGAGCGAGCCTTGACGATATCCTCACGATTCCTCTTCTTGGTGGACGCAATCTATCACCCGAAGAAATCCAAGATGAATTGAATAACAATGTGCAAAGTATACTCGGTTACGTTGTGCGTTGGGTAGATCAAGGTGTGGGATGTTCTAAGGTTCCTGATATAAATAATATAGGGCTGATGGAAGATCGGGCAACATTACGTATCTCGAGTCAACATATCGCCAATTGGGTTTATCATGGAGTGTGCACAAAAGAGCAGGTCCACGAGACGCTTAGACGTATGGCAGCTATCGTCGATCAACAGAATACCAATGATCTAAATTATATTCCGATGGCCCCTAAATTTGATGGGGCTGCTTTTAACGCAGCGTGCGATCTCATTTTTGAAGGGCGCGAACAGCCTTCCGGTTATACGGAGCCAATTCTTCATCGCAAACGCCAGGAACTGAAAAAATATCTGGGAGTATGAAGAGTACAAAAACTTGTCCCAAGGAATTAAGAGGGGGACGTGAATTCAGCCGACTCTCAGAAATATTTTGTTCACTGACAAATATGCTAGCTTTGTAGGCTTTTAACTATTAAATACCATCGTATAACCAGGCAAGGCCTTCATAATAATGGGGATCACGCCCTTTAAGCATTTCGGTCCTGAGTTCCCCAACAACACCACCCGCATGGTATATTTGACCATAAATACGCGCTATTGTCTGAACGCGCCCCGTGCGCAGATAACGGGCATTTTCATATTTAACAAATGTCTTTGTAAAGTTACTATCATTCTTTTCGAGTAGATCGGCCAACACGACTGCATCCTCTAAAGCCATGCCGGCACCTGCCGCGAGGTATTGCAGCATGGGATGGGCCGCATCTCCCAGCAGCGTGACAGGGCCCTTAGACCAGACTTTTACAGGCTCTCGATCACATAAGACCCACATCTTCCATGAATTAATTTTGTCAAGAAGCGTTTGCACTTCTTTCCTTGCTTTGGCAAACCGAGCGCGGAGTTCTTCGGGGTCCCCGAAGGCATCCCAACCTTCTTCATAACGGTCACTATGAAAAACCGCTACTATGTTAAGCAATTCGCCACGCCGTAACTTATAATGGACAAGGTGAAATCTTGGTCCAGCCCACAAGACGACGTCATTATTTTTGGCAAGCTCAGGAACTTCGTCAATTGGCAAAACTGCTCGATAGGCAATGTGTCCTGAAACTATTGGATCCCCATCGTTAACGATTTTCTTTCTAATTTTAGACCATAAGCCATCGGCGGCGATTAATGCTCCACCCTTAAATTCCTTGTCGTTCTTGGTTATTGCTACGACGTTGTCCCCGTTTTCTTCATAGTCAATTATCTCGGTTGATGTATGCATTGTGATAAGATCTGTTTCCTGGCAGGCTTTGAGCAATACATCCAGAAGGTCAGCGCGGTGAATGACGCCGTACGGCGCCTTGAATCGATCACGAAATTTTTGTCCTGTATCAACTCGGGTAATACATTCACCTGTAATTCCATCATTCATGATTATATTTTCAGGATAAAAGGCTATTTCTTTAATTGCCTCATCGATGTTAAGTCTCTCGAACATTTTATGGACATTTGGGCCCAGTTGGATGCCTGCTCCTATTTCACTAAATTCTTCAGACTGTTCAATTATAGTTGAAGAATAGCCTTTACGGGAAAGTGCGAGCGCCGCTGCGCAACCACCAATTCCACCCCCAGCAATTAGGATTGGTTGCTTTGCGTTTTTTGGCACTTGATCTCCTCCATAGGTCAAAGAAAACCTTTTTTGTTACCACCAACAGACTCAATATTCATTTTCATATACATGGACTGTAGGAATAGTAAAAAATTGTTTAATTAACTGTTTTACTAAAGCGTTATATATTTGTCCATGAATGTCGCGATCGATCTAATAGTTTCATTTTGTTCCTCAAGATGCGGAGAGTGCTGGGCTTCCTCAATTATCACGGTCTCATTCGGACATGAAAGGCCATTCTGTATGGCCGTAATTTGAGCTTGGGTTCCATATTGGTCTTCTGATCCTTGAAGGATTAATACAGGAACTTCAATATTGGGAAGGAATTCTTCGATATTCCAATCTTGGAACTTTGGGTTTAGCCAGACCTCATTCCATCCCCAGAACGCACAATCCACATTAGCTCCATGATATTTTTTTAGACGTTGTCTCAGATTAGTGCTTTCATATCCTATTTTTGCTCCTTCGATGCTTTTAACGGTTAACTCTTCATTGAAGACATGGGCTGCTATAGTTGTAATGGCTTTAACTCGGGGGTCTTTTACGCCGCCCGTGTTGATCAATGCAATCGATCCACCATCGCTATGTCCAATTAGTATTGCCGAATTTACATTTGCTGCATCTAGACATGGAGAAAGCACGTTAAGAGCTTCATGGTGCATGAAATCGATCGGGCGTGGTAGAGAAATCGGATCTGATTTTCCATACCCTTGGCGACTGAATATGAAGCCATTCAGCCCCATAGCTTTACAAAGATTTTCAGGAAAATCGCGCCAGAGCTTGACGCAGCCGAGACCCTCATGCAGGAAGACAAGGGTTGGTCCATCCGTCGTTCTATCGAGGAAAAGGCGCTGGCACTCGAGTTTAACACCTCCCACGGTAACAAATCCGGTCTCTTTATCCATTTGATTCTAAAGCCCAAACAACTTTAATGCGTTATCACCTTTGATTGCTTTGGCCTCTTTTGACGGTCGCGTCTCGATCAAGTCATAGAGCTTGGGCACATCACAGGGCATTGGAAAATCTGTGCCAAACAGTACTTTCTCATATCCTGCAATATCGATGCAAAGAGCTAATGCTCCCGGGTCATACAAAACTGCATCATAATAAATCCTGCTGAAATACTCGCTTGGAAGTTTGTCTATTTTTAATTTGTTGAGCGTTTCAACCTGGAAGAACATATCAATTCGCCCATTAACGTAGGGAATATAACCGCCACCATGAGACGCAATTATATTCAAGTCTTGAAAGCGTTCAAAAAAGCCATCGACGGCCATGCGTGCGATTCCAATGGTGGTATCAAACATAAAACCAGCCCCTGGCATCAATATACGCTCGATACCGAACTCAGCTTCCTTTGATCCAAATGGTGCTGTGGGGTGAATTAACACCGGCAATGCGAGTTTATTGATTTCCTTCCAGACAGAACTGAATAATGGATCAATAAGATGTTTGCCATTTATACTGGCTGTAGCCATGACACCAACAGCACCTTTTTCTATCGACCGGTGTAGCTCAATTATAGCTTTATCCGGATATTCAAAGGGAAGGGATGCAAACCAGCGAATTCGATCTGGGTAAGCAGATTCTCCCGCTGCCATTTCATCGTTGGCGAGTTGCGCCGTTTTGCAACTGACATCCTCTCCGCCCCAATAGACGTTTGGAGACGTTAAAGAAACGACGGCAATATCAATGCCATGTGCATCCATCGCGACGATGCGTGCATCGTAATCAAAGGCCTCTTTTTCCAAAGCACAGGCAGCGGCGCCTTTTTCGATTAAATAGTCGCGCCCATCTTCCATTGTCCCTGCGCTATAGGTCGGTGCCCCATGTTTATGTAACATTTCAAGCCATGAATTTCCGAACATGTGGGTGTGAATATCTATTACGGCCATGCATCCCCCCCTAAAGCAGGTTTAATTTAGGTCTTAAATTAGAATTTAAGAATGATGGATACAATACTAATTTGTGCTAATGTCTGCCCTGAACAGTTCAGGTAATTAATATGAAGAGCAAAAAAGAAATCGCAAGAATTAGAAAACTCCTGATAAATCAGCGTGAAGGCTTGTTAAAGCACGTTGAAGTCACTCAGGAAGATCGTAAGCCTGTGGAGTTGGATCAGTCCCAGATAGGGCGATTGACGCGAATGGATGCTATCCAAGTCCAAGAGATGGCACTTGAGCAGGAACGTCGCCGCGAAACAGAAATGCAGAAAATCGATGCTGCACTTGCCAGGGTTGCGGCGGGTGAATACGGTTTTTGTACTCAATGTGGTGGAGCTATCTCGCCAAAACGTTTGATATTTGACCCCGCCATCCCTCTTTGCGTTGAATGTGCCGCAAACTAGATCTCAACAAGTCAAGTATAGTTGCTGACCTCCGTAGGGGTGGGGTGTATAGTGAAGTAATCGGGGTATTACGGGCGGATATTTAATTTGTTACCCTGCCGGTCACTTAACTAGTTTGTGATAACAAAATCTGTTTAAATTGAGCTTGATAGACTAGGGTATAGGAGAAAAAGTTGATGCCGGTGACCATTAAAAAAATTTCTTTGGCTGAGCCTGCTGTTCAGGTAGAAAAATTGAGTGATGGCGGTGTTATTTTGCGGTCTCCTCAACCCATTGGAGATTATTCTGTAACCCAAAGTGCTTGGATTTTCGATTGGGCGGAAAAAACGCCAGCCACGACTTTCTTAGCTGAGCGATCGGGGCCAAATGGAACTTGGCGAAGAATCACATACCTTGAGTTCTCAAATCAAATTAAATCTGTAGCACAGGCGTTACTGAATAGGATCAAAAATAAAATTAAACCCATTGCTATTTTATCGGATAATTCAATCAACAATGCTCTGTTGCTCTACGGTGCCATGCATGTAGGCGTCCCTGTTGTGCCAATTTCCCCGGCATATTCTCTCATGTCCCAGGACTTTGGTAAGCTTCAATATATAATTGCTCAGATAGAACCAAGCCTGATTTATGTTGAAGACGGAAATAAATTTTCCCATATGCTTCAGAGAAATGACTTTGGTGTGACAGAGATTGTTGTGAGCACGAACCCATTAGCTAATTTTAGAACTACTGAATTTGATGAACTCCTCTCGACCAAGCCAACGTCTGCAGTCGATGAAGCATCGGAGAAAGTCGGCTCCGACACGATAGCAAAAATTTTGTTCACGTCGGGCTCCACGGGGCAACCGAAAGGCGTTATTAATACACAAGGTATGTTGTGTTCAAACCAGCAAGCAATGTCGCAAGTTTGGACTTTTTTAAATGAAAAACCACCTATCACAGTCGACTGGCTGCCCTGGAATCATACGTTTGGCGGCAATCATAACCTCAATATGATCCTTCGCAACGGCGGAACATTATATATAGATTTTGGTAAACCTGCCCCGGGAATTATTCACCAGACTGTTGATAATTTAAAAGAAATCTCACCCAGCATCTATTTTAATGTACCCCGTGGCTACGATATGCTTTTGCCTTATTTTGAGAAGGAGGTGGAGCTAAGGGAAACTTTCTTCAAGGAACTGGAAATGATTTTCTACGCAGCAGCAGCTTTGACTCAAACCACGTGGGAAAAGCTTGAGCGCCTTTCTGAGCAAACTATTGGAAAACGGGTTGTTATGCTGTCAGGTTGGGGGGCGACGGAAACGTCTCCTGACTGCACTCATGTTCACTGGCCGATTTCAAAGGCTGGGGTGATAGGGCTACCCATTCCTGCAACTGAAATCAAACTTGTACCAAATGAGTATAAAATGGAAATGCGCGTGCGTGGCCCAAATGTCATGCCTGGATACTGGAAACAAGAGGAGTTGACAAAAGAGGCTTTTGACCAGGACGGCTTCTACTGTATAGGAGATGCAGCTCGATTCGAGGATGAGCAAGATCCGAGTAAAGGCATAGTTTTTGATGGCCGTATTTCAGAAAACTTTAAGTTGTCAACCGGAACTTGGGTTGCGGTTGGAAATCTTCGTACCGCAGTTGTCGCAAGTGTTGATAAAGTTATTCAAGATGTTGTGATTGCGGGTCATGACCGTGATGAAATAGGTATTTTAGTTTTCCCTAACCTCATTGGTTGCAGAACTTTGTGCTCAGATTTATCTGACGACACCCTAGTTGAAGAAGTCATCAACCATAAAAATGTTAGAGATGCTCTTGCGTCAGGATTACGATATCACAATTCACAAAGTTCAGGAAGCAGCACAAAGATTACCCGTGCTTTAATACTTTTGGAACCGCCAAACATAGATGCTAATGAAATCACTGATAAAGGATACTTAAATCAAAGAGCCATTCTGGAACGGCGAGCAGACTTGGTTGTTGAGCTATTTGAAAATGATAGTTTAGCTATACTAGTAGATTAAAAATTTTCAGGTTAATATTGCGAGTAATTTATCTATTAATTCTTCAGATTCATCCCTGCCGTAATTAACTGCAGCGCTATGTCCCCACACTGGGGCCGGCCAGGCAGGATCGTTTTCATTTCGACCTATGATATGAATATGCAATTGTGAAACAATGTTGCCTATAGCAGCAATGTTCAACTTTCTGGGATTAAATAGATCTTCAATTATTTCGGCAATGGTAGTGGTTTCACGAAACAAAGATATTTGATCTTTTCTTGGTAAGTAATGAATTTCGCTTATTCCTTTTCGTTTGGGTACAAGTATGACCCAAGGATAGCGTTTGTCGTTCATGAGCAAAAGGCGGCTTAAAGATAGATCGGCAACAAAAATACAATCTGCATCAAGCTTAGGATCGAGGACGAATTCGTGTTTCGCATTTTTCAATTTATTCATATAGTTCTTACTGAGCCTGTTCTCTCGTTTTCAAGAATTGAATTTCTGGGAATTCCTCGGCAGCACGATCGAGATGCCAAGCGTTGCGTGCTAGAAAAACGGTTTCGTTATCGTGATCGTCGGCAATCGCTGTGGTGTTGGCATCTACGAATTTCTTAAGCTTGGTATGATCATCAGCTTCAAGCCAGCGCGCTGTATGTAGGGACGTCGGCTCAAAAATTACCGGGACCTCATATTCAGTGCGAATGCGGTCGGCCATCACTTCAAATTGGAGTGAACCAACAACCCCCACGATCCAATCTGATCCGATCCGAGGTTTGAAAACTTGGGCGGCCCCCTCCTCTGCAAGTTGTTGTAGTGCTCTTCCCAGGTGTTTTGCTTTCAACGGGTCTTCGGGCCGCACTTTTTGCAGTAATTCGGGTGCAAAGCTTGGTATTCCGGTAAACTTTATAAGTTCACCTTCGGTCAATGCGTCGCCAATCCTGAGATTCCCATGATTGGGAATACCTATGACATCTCCGGCATATGCTTCTTCAGCCGCCTCTCTATTCTGGGCAAGGAAAAGTACTGGATTATTGAGTGTTAGCACTTTATCACTCCGGACGTGTTTAAGTTTCATCCCGCGTTTAAAATGGCCAGAAGATAGTCTAAAGAAAGCTATTCTATCGCGATGTTTTGGATCCATGTTGGCCTGAATTTTAAAGACAAAGCCGGCGACTTTTTCTTCAGTTGGATCGATCATACGATTTTGAGTGGGCTGCGGGCGAGGCGAAGGAGCGTGTTTGCTCATGCCGTTTAGCAATTCACGAACACCAAAATTATTAATAGCGCTGCCGAAAAAAATTGGACTTAAATGCCCCCCCCTATAGGCCTTCAGATCAAATACTGGACACAGGCCACGGACTATTTCGACTTCCTCACGAAGCTTCTTAACAGCAAAATCAGGGAGAAATTTATCAAGTTTAGGATCATCTAAGCCATCGCACTTTTCGGTCAAGCCCGGGTCATCCTCTTTCTTCGTGCCAATTGCCTTGCCTTTTGGTCGAAGTATAAGTTGATCGTCAAGCAAGTCATAGCAGCCAAGGAAATCACGACCCATGCCAATGGGCCAGCTGGCCGGTGAAACATCTAAAGCCAGGGACTGTTCAATTTCGTCTAAGATTTCAAAAGGTTCGCGAGCCTCTCTATCCATTTTGTTCACAAAGGTTGTAATAGGCATATCTCGGAGACGGCAAACTTCAAATAGCTTGCGCGTTTGTTGCTCAATACCTTTCGCAGCATCAATTACCATAATTGCAGAATCAGCTGCCGTAAGGGTTCTATATGTATCTTCACTAAAATCTTCATGACCCGGAGTATCAAGAAGATTGAATACACAATCGTTATATTTATAAGTCATAACCGATGATGCCACAGATATACCTCGTTCACGCTCAACCTTCATCCAATCAGAATGAGAGCGACGTGCATTGCCGCGAGCTTTAACAGCGCCAGCCATTTGAATTGCACCACCAAACAAAAGTAGTTTTTCCGTTAGGGTGGTTTTACCGGCGTCCGGGTGGGAGATGATAGCAAATGTACGCCGCTGGGTTATGGATTGTTGTATTCGATGCATGGTTTTAGAAATTCAATTTTCAGTTATTTATACGGTCTTTGCGACATAGCTAATTTTTCATTGATTAAGAGATAAATAATGGATATCTACTTAGTGGTGTTTACGTTTTTCTATGAAGCTATATCTGCTGTCAGAAATAACAGTAATCTCGACCTCTTCGTCATTACGATTCAAATTTAACGTTATTGTTGAGCCTGCCGGTCCTAAGGACCAAAGCAATCTATACATATCAGTCAAGCGATCAACTTCTTGTCCATTTATGGCAATAATCAAATCTCCTGGCTGAACTTTAGCGAGATCTGCTGGCGCATTAGGAATGACACCCGACACATACAACTGGTCCATCGCCTCTGTCGTATACATCCCCAGCCACGGCCTTTGTTCACCCGAAACGATGCCGGACGAGACCAAATCATCATAAATGGGTTTAAGAACATCGATCGGGACAAACATGTTGCCTGGGCTAATGTTTTTATCTTCATTTGGATCCTTACCCATTATTGCTACATGCTCATTTGTTGCGTTCGTTTCAGCGTCATTAACCCACAAAGACCCGATACCGCAAAGTTTGCCGGTATCCTCAATTAGTGCCGCTCCGCTCCAATTTGGGTGGATAGGTGCAGTAAATATGGCGTTATCAAGCATATATTCCCATGAACCAGCAAATTCGCGTCGAGAGACAACCTTGGCGCTTATAGAATGGTGTTCCCCACCATATGGTGCTATTATAACTGGCGAACCTTCAATTAAACCTTCAGCACTGCCCAGCTCAATTGGATCTGTTGACAATTTACCGGATGTTTGAATAATTGCTATACCAGTCTCATGGCTATATGCCACTAATTCCGCTGAAATAGGGTCACAACCATAAGCTTTTATGGTTATTGAATGAGCATCCACTACAAGGTATCCAATTGTCAGTAAAAGCCCGTCATTGCTAATCTGGATAGCATTGCCCTCTCGATTCTTTCCCAGAGTTTTTGCACTGAAAGCATTTTCGGGGATTTCCGCTGTAAGCTGCACTATAGAATCTAGTGCCTTAGTTAAATTAAAACTCAGATCTTCCTGCTTGGGGTGGGGGGCTAATTTCAGGGCTGGATCTAATAGGTGGAGTAAACCGGTTGGGCGGTGTCCATTCGCGCGTTCTTTACCTGACATATGGGGCTTCTTTTCGTTAAATAAATTGTTGACCTATCCTATTGATTCGCCACTTTACCTAATTTAAACCATTCCACAACGTTGATCTTCATTCGTGGTGCCTAAATTTAACAATTTTCTAGAGTTCAAAATTCCAAAGAATTCTGCTTCAAAGATCAGTTTAGATTTACTCGGGCTCCAACAAGAAAGTTGTGGCTAGCGAAAGTGCTCATGAAGGGTGTTCCAGTTGAATCAGAAAATTCCGGATTTTGAGTTTCAAAATATCGGTAACCAATATCAAGTTTAGTTCGCCTATCAATGTCATAAGAGAAACCTGCTCCAATTTGCATGGCTGCTACGACATCCATATCGTTGGATATAGCATTATTACTTGCTACCAAATCGTTCAAAGATAGAAGACTAAAACCAACTCCTGCCATTGCGTAAGGCGTTAGTATAGTGCTGCTAGGGAAGTCATATATGAGGTTTCCCATTAGCGCGGTTGAAGACAGGTCTCCTTGTACTTGCTCCGTATTGTATGCACGTCCATTCCATGTTCCGGATATTTTTTTTAGTGTTGAGTTTGCATAAACTAATTCACCTTCCGCTCTGAAGCCATTGTCTAATTTTGCTCCAAGAGCGCCACTGAGAATGAAACCAGGATCGTATTCCTGGTCATAAGTGCCATTTCCTTCATTAGAGATTTCATCAATCATTTGCATTGCAACCGTGCCTCTAGTGTATTTTTCAAGACGTGATGGTGGTTCGGTTTGATTTTGCTGATTTGAAGGTTGGGCAGGCGATCGATAGGGAGTCCTCTGGTTTCGAGGGCGTTGCATATTTATGGGCCGTGATGGAGCCCCGTGCAACGTTCTTCCGATAGGCATTTTTTTCTGAGGCCCAATTGACTGGGGACGTTTTTTAGTTCGAGGGAAAGCCCGCTGTATATAGGGGTTTTGGGAATAAGATAATTGGGAAATCTGGATATTTTCTTGCGGTAGCGCTCCCGAATTATCGAGTGAAGCCACCAAGGTTGAGAGGCGCTTTTTGTTCGAATTGATCTTGAAAGGCGTGATGTCGACAACTATCCGGTGTCCACGTTTACCACTTGGCGATACAAAGAATGGGCGTTTGATTTTGACAGGTATATCAGACTGCAGGATTAAGTTGCCCCCCTTTAGGTCTTGATTAGGCTTGAATCCAATAATATTACCGCCGGTATAATTTCTTAAGGACATCCCGGTTTGCCAGACAGCCCTTGGCAGATTAAGACGGATGGTCTTGCCGTCTTCGGAGACTTTATAGGATAAGTCAGTGGGATGGCTTATATCGATGACAATACGCGTTTTATCTGGATGTTCTCCTATACGGACATTGCTTATCCGAGCCAGCCTGGCGGCATTATCAATGCTGGCATTGAGGTATTGGCCTTTTGCTGGATTGTTAAAAATAGCAAAAACCGCGAATACACCCACCACTGCAATACCTACGGCTAAAGCATATGGGGCGTATCTTGCCGGCAAGGATCCCATTAACAACTCCTAATTCTGGAAGATCGCTGATACACGAATGGATAATGCGTTAGGAAATGTTAAAAAAATGATAAAATATACGATATATTGTGGCGAAAGGTAGGTATTGTGACCACCTATGGAAATTGTAACGAAAATTAGGGTGAATAATATAAAAAAACTACCCGATTGTAATGGTCGGTGGTTGGCCAATTGACTTAATACCTAGTCTATTTGCAAGAAAAATGGTTTGGTTGAATTTTCAAAGTGTGCCATGGGGCTAGGTGCTCTAAAAGTGTGCATATTACTCGTCGCCATAATATGTTTGAAGAAACTAATATTCGTAAACTTTATGGTGCTGATTTGATAATGTTTCGTCCGGATGGGCAGGGAGCGTGATGAGTTGTTGGCAACATTTATGCAATAGTTGGTGTTGTAAAGGTAAAGGAGAAGAAAAGGAGGTCCTGTATAGCAGTTAAAAAATATCGCCACTTAGGTTTTTCAGCAAGTAAGAAAAAAGCGTTGAATGATCTGTCCATAAAATATACAAGATGGCGCAACATTGGTGCGCGTGAGGTTTAAGATGAAGTTTGGCATATTTGATCACGTTGACCGTGGGGTCGGGCCCCTAACCGGGTTTTATGAAGACCGCTTCAGGTTAGCTGAAAAGTATGACGAAGCAGGATTTTATGCATACCATTCAGCCGAGCATCACGCTACCACGTTAGGCATGGCTTCTTCCCCCAGCGTTTACATGTCCGCGTTGGCACAACGGACCCAGCGCTTAAAATTTGGGCCACTTGTTTATTGCTTGCCGCAATACCATCCCATACGATTGTTTGAAGAAATATGTATGTTAGACCAAATGAGTGGGGGGCGTTTTCAACTAGGCGTTGGAAAAGGCATTTCGGAAATAGAATCGAGTTACTACGGAGTGGAAATTGATAAAGTAACAAAAATCTACCAAGAGTACTTTCAGATCCTAATCAAAGCGATGACGGTTGATGAATTAACATTTGAAGGAGAGCATTTCAGTGTTGAAAGTATGCCTATTGAGATGGCTCCCCTGCAGAAACCCTATCCACCAATTTGGGCAGGCCTTGGGAATCCGGAAGCAATTAGTTGGCCCGCTGAAAATCGTATAAATATAATTACCAATCACAATGCGGAAACAGTACGTAAAATTACAGACGGTTACCGAAGGGAATGGGAGGGGTTCGGATATGATTTTGAGGAACTCCCTCTTTTGGGCATGACCCGTCTGTTGGTTATAGCTGAGACCGATGAAAAAGCACTAGTCATAGGCAGGCGCATGTATGATATTTGGTACAAAAGTTTTATGAAACTATGGTGGAGGCATAATAAAATGCCTCCACTGGCACCGGTCACCGAGGAATTTGATGAAATGATTTCTGGTGGCAAGGCCATTGTTGGAACCCCGAATACTGTGAAAAAAATATTGGATGAACATATAGAGCAAAGCGGGGTTAACTATATGGTTTGTCGCTTTGCATTTGGTGATGTCACGTACGATGAGGCGGCTTATTCAATCGATGCGTTTTCTGAGATGTATCTTTCGAATTAAGTATTTCAACCATCGTGCGCAGGAATTGTCACGCAAAGACGAAGCCGCTGATGCCATTTGGTTTTTTGTTTTGTTGAGGAATCATGACACGCATGAAGTTTAATAAACTTTTCATCCGAGCGGCATTGCGTTGCCTTTGATAAGTTTGGATTGGTATTCAAGGTTGCCATAAAGATCAAAAAAATAAATGTAATCATTTTTGAATTTAGGAATTAAACAGTGTTTTCCGTCACGCCTTTTCCCATCGACGCGATCCTTGAGGCAGAGCCGACCATCGGGAGTAATTTGCCAGGTTCCATCAACAAATTCACAGGGAAAGTACTCGTCATAATTATTACCGAAACGGCCAATATAGATTGTATGCTCTAATCCAGTCTTTATGTCGTTATATATGAATGTGTGATCACGCAGCTTTTCTTTTAATTTATTTGCGTAAGTTGGATTGTAAAAAGCCCCGTTGAAAGCGACGATGAACGCCAAAAATCTAATGATCTTTATCATAATTTAATGTAGCACAAAATTTAATAATAAGAATATGAAAATATCGGAGTGGTATTGCTTGGCGGTTAGCTTAAAACAAATTACCCTTATATTATGAAGAATTCACACTCAGCGCCTTCGGGATCAAATCCTAGCGGGGTTTATTTTGGCTCCTGCATGCAATTTTATTATGGTTGGGTAGTCGTAGTCATTGCCTTTATTACTATGGGAATAGGCGTAAATGCACGAACTTCTTTCTCGCTTTTATTTCCTCCTATTTTAGATGAATTTGGTTGGTCACGAGGGACAATATCAGCGACGTTCTCAATTGGATTTATTGTTTCAACGATGATCACACCATTTATTGGCGCGATGATGGATAGAGTTGGTCCACGTGTCATTTTGCCTTTTGGCTGTATTTTGACGGGCTCTGGGCTGATTGGTGCTGCATTTTCCTCAGAACCATGGCACTTTTTTCTAACGCTTGGTGTTTGTGTCGTAGGGGGATCCGTGTTCATGGGTTATTTTGGCCATACATTGTTTCTGCCAAATTGGTTTGACCGTCGCAGAGGATTGGCTGTTGGATTAGCGTTTGCAGGGGCGGGAGTAGGCGCAATGTTGCTTCTTCCTTGGATGCAATATGCAATCCAAATTCACGGCTGGCGTTATTCGTGTTTCGTTATTGCGGCTATCATTATTTTGGCTCTCATTCCATTAAATGCTTTGTTTCAGCGGCATCGCCCAAGTGATCTTGGTTTGGAAATAGATGGTGGCGCCATTTCTGATAAGTCGACCGCGGAAACGAGGCAAGACGATTTGGAAAGGCGGATTGTAAATAAGAATTGGATCAATACCCAGTGGACGTTGAGAAAAGCGGCATTTACAGCGCAATTCTGGTGGTTGGTGATCGCATTTGGTTTTGCTCTTTATGCTTGGTATGCAGTTCAGGTTCATCAGACGCGATATCTTATAGATATTGGAATTTCTCCCCAAATTGCCGCATTTGCCCTTGGCTTGGTAGGATTGACGGGAATATTTGGCCAAATTTTTGTTGGTGCATTATCGGATCGAATTGGGAGAGAGTTAGCTTGGACGTTTTCGCTTTGTGGATTCCTGTTGACTTACGCATGTCTTTTTCTTTTGCGAATTTATCCCTCGGAGTGGTTAATCTATGTCATGGCGGGCTTGCAAGGATTTATTGGTTACGGGTTGGCTTCAGTATTTGGCAGTGTCCCAGCCGAGCTCTTTTCCGGAAAGAATTATGGCAAAATCTTTGGTCTGATGGGCGCCATCAGCTATTTGGGAGCAGCCGCAGGACCTTGGGTAACTGGTTTACTTTTTGATTCTTCTAACAATTATGAGACTGCTTTTATAACCGCAATGGTTGTTTGTTTTGTATCCATAGTAGCTATGTGGATGGTGGGACCACGAAAAATAATACTTGTAGCCGGTCGCACCCGCGTATGAGCTTAATGGTAGTATTTCTATGGGTGGTGTAGGTTATTCTAGAATTGTGCTTAAGTACAGGATTGCGGGGTGAATAAAATGAGAAATTTAATAATTGGGATTATGAGCGCGGGCGATATGGGTCACGCGGTCGCTGGTGTTTTGATCGATAGAGGGTATAAAGTGCTGACTGTTCTAGACGGAAGAAGCGATTTAACACGATCTAGGGCTAAGCGTTCTAATATGGAGGAGGTGCCAGATCTGAATGAATTGGTAAACCGAAGTGATTTTGTTTTTTCAATTATGCCCCCGGAAAGAGCTAAGGACTTTGCTTTGAGTGTTGCTAGTACGATTAGAGATAGCAAAGAGAATACAGTATTTGTGGATTGTAATGCTATTTCACCTCAAACAACCAATTTGATTGCGAAAGATATGGACCGTTCTGGGGTAAAAATGCTTAACGTCGGTATTATCGGACCGCCCCCTGGTCGAGGTTCTATGACAAAATTTTACGCAAGTGGGACGGAAGTTGAACAGCTTGGTTTTTTGGATAACAACGCCATTAAATTTGTGCCAGTTGGTGAAGATATCACTAAAGCTTCATCAATTAAAATGTGTTACGCTGGTCTTACTAAAGGTTTGATGACGCTCCATACAAGTGTTCTTGTGGCCGCCGAGTTGCTTGGTATTAGTGCCGAACTTCAGTGTGAATTAGAAGAAAGTCAACAATTTCACTGGGAGGCCATGGATAGGAGAATTTCGACTTATGCATGCGATGCTGAGCGCTGGGCCGGTGAAATGGAACAAATTTCTGAGACGTTTGGTTTGGTCGGCATGACGGCGAACCTGCATAAAGGAGCGGCGGAAGTGTTTCGCATGCTCGACGCATCACCTTTGAGCGTTGAAACCCGCGAAAAATATGATGCGAATCGAACAATGCAGCAATCAATCGAAATCTATGCGGAAACGGTGCGTAGGTTGCAAAGTCAAGAAAACCAATAACCAGCTACGTGTTATTTTCATTACGATGTTTTTTTGACTGAACGCCGTGCATGTGGACCCGTTGGGTTGATTATACAAAAAATTAATACTAGGCTAAATTACTAGTAAATCATTCTATTATTGGAGTTTGTTGTACATGGATTTAACCGGGGAATATCGAATTCCGGCGAAGCGTGATGCCGTTTGGGAAGCACTAAATGATCCCGAAATTTTAAAACAATGCATAGATGGATGTCATGAGCTAAAGAAAGACTCCGACGTTCAATTTTCAGCAAAGGTTACGGCGAAGGTTGGGCCTGTTAAAGCTAAATTCTTGGGCAAAGTTACATTGTCAGAACTGGATCCACCAAATGGCTATATCATTTCCGGCGAGGGCCAAGGGGGCGTGGCCGGTTTTGCGAAAGGAGGCGCCAAGGTAAAACTTGTTGGAGATGGAAATGAAACAGTACTAAATTATACCGCAAATGCTGAAGTTGGAGGAAAACTTGCGAGTGTAGGCAGTCGACTAATTGAAGGGGTGGCAAAAAAACAGGCCGATGATTTTTTCGGAAAATTTTGTAAATTAGTTGGTGGTGATATAGAAAAAGATAGCACTTCTCGATCAGTTGATACTGAGGGGGACACTGGAGTAGATGTTGGTGAAAACCATCGTGGATTGCCGCCTATTTTTTGGGGTACAGGATTGGTCATTATGATCGGAATTCTGCTTTACTTTATTGCCAGTTAAATTATTTTGTAGGAGAGGATTTGTGCATAATTATGGACAGGGCTTAGATATTTTAGTAGAGCTATGAACGTCAATGCTCTGATACTACTTGATTTTTTTTAATTTTTCTGGTACAGTTCCAAAAGCTTTCAGTAAGGTTGCCGGGTTACGGAGCCAAACTGGGCTGGCCGAGCCTCGTTGTTGGTTGGCTGTATATTGTATTGGCATGTTGCTCAATAGGAGGATATGACTGATGGTTTTGATCTATTTCATTGATTATCCCGTAGCAGTTTATGTTTGAGTACAGGTCCTCATAGAGGTTTGAGGGTTGTTTGTTAGGGTATTTGCCACCCCAGGTGGCGGTGAACGGGAGATATGGTATGAGTATTACGACTTTACCTTCGCTTTACGGTGATAGGGGTTTGTCGCGTTATATAAATGAAATAAAAGCTTTTCCAATTCTAACGGCAGATGAAGAGTTTATGTTGGCTGAGCGTTATTTGAAACGCGATGATAAGGAAGCCGCTCACAGGCTGGTAACAAGCCACTTAAGGCTCGTTGCTAAGATAGCTATGCAATTTCGCGGCTATGGCTTACCTGTTTCAGACCTCATTTCAGAGGGTAATATTGGCTTAATGAAGGCTGTAAAAAAGTTTGAGCCGGAACGCGGCTTCAGGCTTTCAACCTATGCAATGTGGTGGATTAGGGCTTCTGTAACGGAATATATTCTTAAATCCTGGTCGATGGTTAAGATGGGAACTATGGCGGCGCAAAAGAAACTATTCTTTAGTCTGCGTAAGGCGAAGAGGCGCTTGGAAATTATTGATAGCAGTAATATTAATCCCGAGCAGGCAAAAATCCTGGCTCAGCAATTTAACCTGCCGGAACGAGATATAGTCCATATGAATGGCCGGATGACCATTCGGGATCAGTCATTAAATGCCCCAATATCCCTAGGGGAAGGGGATTCGATTGAGTTTCAAGACACTTTAGTTGATGGTTCGCCCTCGCCTGAGAGCATTGTTGCGCAAAGAGAGGAAACTGATATCCGTAATGCCCTTCTAAAAGAAGCCTTAGGTCAGTTATCGGAACGTGAGCGATATATTTTTACTGAACGACGTTTGAAAGATGACCCGGTAACGTTGGAAGAAATAGGTAAGGGCTATGGTATTTCGCGTGAACGGGTCCGCCAGCTTGAAAACCGTGCTTTCGAAAAAGTGGAAAAGGCAATTCGCGAAGCAACATTGATTTCTTGATAAGACTTAATTTATTCGGAAAAATAGGAAATTTTCTCAATCAGTCCTTGACAATTTTGCTGTGTGAATTAAATCACTGGCACTCTTAATAAAGAGTGCTAAAATATGGGTTGGATTATGAATTTAGGCCGTGTTCTATCCAATTTGTGGATTGATGTAAGGGCCTAGTAATAAGGAGATTAAAAATGGGTTTTAAACCACTTCATGATCGTATTGCCGTTCGTCGTGTCGAGCAAGATGAAAAGACAGCTGGCGGCATTATTATACCAGACACAGCACAGGAAAAACCATCTGAAGGTGTTGTTGTTTCGGTTGGCTCTGGAGCACGTGATAAAGACGGCAATACTATTGCCCTAGAGATTAAGGCAGGCAATAAAGTTCTTTTTGGGAAATGGTCTGGAACAGAAACCACCATTGACGGGGAAGAATTATTGATTATGCAAGAATCTGATATCATGGGAATCATAACTAAGTAATTATTTTTAAAAATAACGCTATGGAGAAAATTTAAGATGGCGAAAGAAGTATTATTTGACGCATTAGCTCGGGCAAA
>CAZXSC010000005.1:0-63233 GCA_964643045.1 uncultured Rhodospirillaceae bacterium | reverse complement strand
AGGAGAGGTGGCCGAGTGGTTGAAGGCACCAGTCTTGAAAACTGGCAAGCGTGCAAGCGTTTCGTGGGTTCGAATCCCACCCTCTCCGCCATTTTCTTAGGTTATTTGGTTGTTTACCGAAACTTTTCTGACTCGTTCAAAATTAATACAAACCGGATTAAAACGTTGCGTGTCATAACTAAAGATTATGAAGAATGTCTTTTTGGAGAGCTCTAGTAATATTTAGCGGACTGTCGGTCATCATGCCGCTCGTCACCGACATTTGTCTTCCGGCAATCCCAGATATTGCACGATATTATGGCGCAGAAACCGGCAGAATCCAGCAGACAATTTCTTTTCTTTTCTTTGGAGCTGCCTTTGGCCAAATTATTTATGGTCCATTGGCTGATCGGTTTGGAAGAAAACTAGTAATAGTAGTTACGATGCTAATTTTTACTGTAGTTAGTTTTGTAACTGTGTACACATCCACACCAAACTCCCATAGCTTTGCAAGATTTCTTCAGGGAGTTACCGGCGCTGGGGGAATGATAATCGTACGGGCAATTGTAAGAGACCTTTATGGTGGGGCTGCTGCGACAAAAATGTTTGCATATACAATGGCTGGCAGTAGCCTAATGCCGATATTAGCACCTATTATAGGTGGACATGTGACAGAGTTATTTGGCTGGAAATATAACTTTTATATAATAGCCGGGTTTGGTCTAGTTCTAACTTTATTATTAGCTGTATGGTTAAAAGAGACGGGTAAGCCGGATTTAAAGGCCTTGGAACCATCGGAAATCGTCAAAAGCTTTAAAATACTATTTAAATCCAAGATATTTATTTGTTTTACATTTATCACCCTAGGACCATTTGCTGGATTACTCTGCATATTAGCTGGACTATCATCGGTGTTGATTGACTTCATGGGAATTAGCACGTCTATTTTTGGCTATTACTTTGCTATCATCATGGCAGGAAACCTTTTGGCATCCATGCTTGCTGGAAAACTGTCGAACTCTCTAAGTAGCTTCAAATTAATTCTTACAGGTGGAATAATTTGCTTTGTATCAGGTATAATAGCTTATATTATAGCATTATTTGAGATAGTTAACCCTTTAACTATTGTTTTTCCCGCTGCAGGTTTCATGATCGGCTTCCCCCTCGTGGTATCGGCGGCAACTGCGGAAGCCATGTCGCCATTCCCCGAGATGGCTGGCAAAGCGTCATCTTTGGTAGGTCTTATTCAATTGGGATTTGGGGCTTTCACATCGCTAATTCTTAGTTTGGCATCGGATGGGACCCAATTTCCCTTGGCGGTTGCGTTAATGTTTTCGGGAATGCTTACAGTGATTCCCTTGCGGATAGCTTCTAATTTACACAGGTAACGAGAGTCCCAAAAGCGATTGAATTGAGTTCTCAGTCTTAGTTGACGGCAAAATTATTGAAACCTAGATAAATACAACCACTACTGATGATGTATTTTAAGATTTATTCAATAACCACGCCTATCGCCAATTCCTGCATCACCAAAAATGAATGATACTACGGCAAAAATCGCAAACAGTATTAAAGGGGTCACCGGCACACTGACAGAATCATGAGTAACTGCAATATGGATTAAAACGGCTAAAATTAGTGTAAAGCCAATCGAAGATCCGAACAATATTCTTTTTGCTGCGCTCGTTACATTCGTTCGAGCTAAAAACAAGATAATCCCAATAAATAGTGAACCGGCGGCCAAAAGTTGCCGCATAATAGCCCCTACCTCAACAGCCTCAGAACCAGCCTCAGGAAACATATTCTGGGTAATCGAAACAGAAAAACCATAAAACACAAGGCCTTGAATAATCATAACGATGCCTATCACTGTCAAAGTAGTTTTTGCAGTCATATATACCTACTTTCAACCGTTAATCCCGACTTGATTCTTGTCTTTTACAATTTTACCACAACTACATCATTTTACTCATAATTCTACCATTTAGCATAGTGAAATTTCTATTTGTTTCGCTCATCAAGAATACGCTTTGCCTTGAATTCCGTCTTAGGTAGTGTATCAGGCGCGAGAACTTCGACGGCGACTGTCACTTCACACCGTGTCTTAATTTCATTAGCCACTTGAGCAGATACATCATCCGTATGCTCAATGCGAACAGTCATAACATCTAAACCAGCTTCCGTCGTTTCAATCAAAACTTCGTACTCGTCACCAATATTTGGAATTGCTCGGACTGCCTGCTCTAACTGGACCGGAAACATTTTTATCCCACGTAGATTGATCAAATCATCCGAACGACCAGCAAATGAACCCATAGCTCGAACATGTGTTCTACCGCAACCACATTCCTTCGTTGAATAAACAGTATAGTCACCAACATTAAACCTCAGTTGTGGTGAACTCTCTGAATTGAGGCTTGTGCAAACTGTAATACCACGCTCGCCCTCTCGAACTGGCTCAAAAGTATCGGGATCAACGAGCTCCCAGATCTGATGGTCCTCCATTAGATGTGTAGCAACAATTTCGTCCGACACCTCCGAATGAGAACAAGAGTAACCTCCACTATGGGGAGACACTTCCGTACATCCATAAAACTCTCTGATTTCAGCACCCCATAAATTTTTAAGGCGATTACGAGTATTCATAATGCCGGTCCCCGGCTCTCCTCCTACAAACAGCATGCGGATAGAACTTTCAGCAGGATCAAACCCTCGATCCTGCATTACACGACCAAGATGTAGCGCATAGGATGTGGTACAACACAAAACTGTGGGCTTAAAACGGTCCACAATATTTGCTCTCATATCGGTTGTCATCCCGCCTCCTGGAATAGAGGCTACGTCCATCCTCTGCAATGCGTATTGAACACCCCAGGCAAATACATGGGGGCCATATCCTGATGCTAAGAAAACGGTATCAACAGGTCTCACCCCAAATGAATATATAGCCCGAGCATTTGCCCACTCCCATAAATCTCGATCAACGTGAGAATAGCGAAATACTCTGGGAACCCCGCTTGAGCCTGAGGAAGAAAAAAGCATCCAGCCACGCTTATTCCAAAGTTCCTCATTCATGGTCGAATAAGAACCATAAGGGGGGTGTTTTTTAACGTCTTCTATCATCTCCAATTTATCTATAACGGGCCATTTTGTAAGATCTTCGACAGTTTTAATATCTGTTGGGGCTAAACCTAATCGGTCAAAGCGGCGGCGATAAAAATCACTATTCTCATAAAGGAAAGGAGTGACAACTTTCAATTTTTGATTCTGGATTGCTGTCAACTCGTCTCGGCTAGCGCATTCAAGTTGTGGTGACCAAATTTGATCTGTTGCGGGCGCATCAGCATCTAACTTATGTTTAGCCAGCGTTTTAAGCCATGCCGCACGAGTCTTCTCTTTTTTGCTATTAGCCATTAGCACCTCCAATACATATTTCTATTGATATATTGAATAATCGATATACGCTTAAGCAACTAATAAATAGATTAATCATCCAATGTTAAAGGATTTTATTTAATGACATCGCGACCCTCCCCTCCCTTTCGTGCAGATCATGTTGGCAGTCTTCTTCGTCCGAAGATGATTAATGAGGCATTTAACTCATTGAAGGCTGGAAAAATCACCCAAAAAGAAATGCAAATTGTAGAAGACAAAGCAATCAAAGAAGTAATTACCCTTCAGGAAGATGTTGGCATGCAAGCCATTACTGACGGTGAATTCCGCAGAGCTTCCTACTGGTCATCCTTTGTTGAACGTGTTGAAGGGCTCGAAGTCGATGACGCGCGCTTCACATTTCACGATGGGGATGGGCATGAACAAAAATTTACGGCGCCTTTTGTAACAGGTAAGGTGTCACGCTCTACTTCTATCGCTGGAGACGAGTTTGATTTTGTTAAAGCTAATACCAAGAATACGCCAAAAACGACCATCGTATCTCCACCTACCATGCACATGTTTCGTTTGGACAAAAGCATCAAACCGGGTGTCTACGATAGTAGAATAGAATATTTTTCAGATCTGGCTTTGGTTTATCGTGAAGAAATCAATGCTTTAGCAGATGCAGGATGTATATACATTCAACTCGATGACGTGCCGATACCAATGCTGAGTGATCCACAAATCCAGGCCCGTGTTAAAGAGGATGGCCTCGAACCTGCGCAATTAATGGATGACTACGTAAATCTGTTCAATGATGGCTTATCAGGCCGGCCAGAAGGTGTAACTATTGCTGTTCATATGTGCCGTGGAAACTACAAAGGACGTTTCTTATCTGAAGGCGGCTATGAAACATTTGCCGAAAAATTCTTTAATGAACTTAACGTCGATGCTTATTTTCTAGAATATGACACTCCGCGTGCGGGCGACTTTGAACCACTGAAATTTGTGCCCAAGGATAAAATGGTAGTACTCGGTTTGGTTTCCAGCAAAACACCACAAATGGAATCTCAAGATGGGTTACGAACACGGATTGATGAAGCTTCAAAATATATTGATATCGATCAACTCGCTTTAAGTCCGCAGTGCGGTTTCGCGAGCACGGTTGCTGGTAACCCCATTACAGTTGATGATCAAAAGAGAAAACTTGAACTAATTGTTGATGTTGCTGAAAAAATTTGGTCTTAAATCTACAAAGCTCTTTAGGGTTAACCGGTATTTCCTGGTGCGACGTTAACCTCCTTAATCAATAGTTGGATTTTTTACTAAAGTTAGAACCTTTATAGTTTGTTTGCGAGTCACGGCTATAAGCAGTAAACACGTTGAATGGCTTCATTCTTGTCCTCCAACACACGAACGTTTTTTATTCTAAGTGGATTAGCGATATTGAGCCCTCTTGCGTTGGATGCTTTCTTGCCCGCTGTTAATGACGTGGCAGCCGACCTTAACTGCTCTGTCGGCCAAATAATGATTTCGTGGGGAATATTGTCGGTGGGCTGCGGAATTGGTCAACTAGTACATGGGCCGTTATCTGATCGATTTGGACGAAAGCCCGTTATAATTTTTGGTTTGCTGGCCTATTTTATAACATCACTCTTATCTCCTTTAATGCACAGCATAGGTCCCTTTTATGTTATGCGGTTGTTCCAAGGCTTTGCAATGGGTGCTACAATGATCATTATGCGTGCAGTCGTCCGCGACCTTTTCAGTGTAAAAAAAGGCGCTAAAGTTTTTGCAAATTTATTTGTTGTTCTATCTACTATTCCCATTATTGGACCAATAATTGGAGGTCATCTAACAACATGGTTTGGCTGGGAATCAATATTTGTATTAATGGCTTTCATATCTGGGATGGTTCTCCTGGTTGTGATTTTATTTCTTGAGGAAAGCCTCAATAAGAAAGATATCCACGCTCTAAGTCCAAATATTCTTTTAGCTAATTTTTTGGAAATTATCTTGGAGCGTAATTTTCAAGCATTTCTCTTAATTGGAGTGGGAGCTTATATTGGATTGTTTTCAATATTAACCGGTATCGCACCCGTGATGGTTGGCGTGCTTGGCCAAACAGCGGATGCATTTGGTTATCAATTTGGTGCGATCATGACTTGTCACCTTATTGCTGCGGCGTGGTCCGGAAAATTAGTTGACACTCTTGGGATAAGAAAACTTCTCCTTGTTGGAACGGCGATTAGTTTGGTTGGAGGGTTATCTTTAATGGTTATAGTAATAGCAAATCAAATAACGATTTATTCAATACTAGTTCCATCAGCAATATTCTTAATGGGGTTTGCATTAACTATACCTGGTATGACAGCGGGGGCGCTATCCAATTTCCAACATATGGCCGGACGTGCCACGTCGCTGCTTGGATTTATTCACCTAGGCACAGGCGCAATTGTAGCCATCATTCTTGGTTTTTTAGGGGATGGAAGCAGTGCCATGCCAGTCGCCTTTGTTTTGACTATTGGCTGTTTATTTGGATTTACAGCGTATGTCATTAAAGTTCCTAGAATAATCTTGAGGAATGAATAAACATTTTATGACCGAGCACAAAACATACATATTTTATGCTGTCATCCTTGGTTTTTTAACCATGACCGGCCCTATAGCGATTGATGTGTTTCTGCCAGCCGTTCCATTACTAGCTAAAGATTTCCAGGTTTCTACAGGCTCTGTAGAACTTTCTCTCACAGCTATCTTTGCAGGAAACGCGTTAGGCCAAATAATTTTTGGACCTCTTTCCGACCGATTTGGACGAAAACCAATAATTCTTTCAGCCTTAATAATTTATCTAATTTCTGCCATTGGTTCTGGCTTTGCAAATAATATAGAAACATTGATTTTTTGGCGCTTTATACAAGGGCTGCTGGTCGCTTCTGGCCGAATATTGGCAAATGCAGTCGCACGTGACTTATATAATGAAGAAAGACTAACAAAGCTAATTACTACTATGTGGTTTATTGGCTTGTGTTTCTCGATTAGTTCCGCCCCCATTGGCGGTTACTTATCGGAAAATTATTCATGGCGATCAGTTTTTTGGGTTATATCAATTTACGCCATTGGAACGTTCTTAGTTTTTCTACTCTTCTTCAAAGAAACTATTTCAAGAAAAGATTACAATGCTCTGAAAATTACAGTTTTAATCAGAAATTTTTCGATCATTATTTCTCACCGCGAATTTTATCTAAACGTTATCTGTGGGGGATTTGCTCTAGGAGGAATAGTTGCCTACCTCAATTCCTCTTCTGGGGTCCTTATTAAGAGTTTCGGCATTAGCCCATCTGTTTATGGTCTAACATTTTCCCTCATTATAATATGCCAAGCGGCATCAGCATTGATAGCTGAAAAATTAATCGATCGGGTAAATACTAAAAAGTTAATGCAATTGGGATCAGTGTTTATAGCCAGTGCTGGGATTACAATGTTCATATTAGTTTCATTCAAGGCAACCCATCCAGCGGCCATAATAGGCCCAATGGTAGTGTTTGTTATGGGTTTCGCTATTCTGTGGCCGCAAACGGTGTCAGCTTGTTTGCAGCCTTTTCCAAATAGAGCAGGTACTGCTTCTACTCTTCAAGGTTTTTTACAAAATTCAATGGCAACCATCGTATCTGCCATTTTGTCAATATTTGCAGATAGTACCGCAGTCCCCATGACCGCAGCAATAGCAGGATGTGGTATACTGACTATAATCAGTTGCATGCTGGTTACAAATAGTTTTAGGTCCCAATGAACCCCATCAGATATGTTTTTTTTGTGGCATTAATTGCGGGTTTTTCTTCCTTAAACCCGGTTGCCATTGATATATTCTTACCCGCGATGCCTCTAATTGCACTAACCATGGCTGTCGATCCGGGAACAGTCGGCATTACTCTAGGCATATTTGCGATGGGTACCGCAATAGGGCAAATAATCTTTGGGCCAATTTCAGATCGTTTTGGAAGAAAACCTGTCGTCATTTTTGGTCTATTTTTATACATCATAGCTGCAATCCTCGCACCTTATTCTTCAAATATTGAAACTTTGTCCTTGATTCGTTTCTTTCAAGGGATAGGAGCAGCTTCTGGAAGAATAATTGGGATCGCTATTGTAAGAGATCTCCATGCTCGAGAAAAAGCTGCTAAATTATTATCAAATATTTGGATGGTTTCAACTTTGATGCCCATCGTGAATCCGTTTATTGGCAGTATTCTAATTGGGTACTTCGACTGGTATTCGGTTTTTATTTTCATGGCAAGTTTTGCTGGAATTGTAATGTTGCTCACAATTTTCTATTTCAAAGAAACATTAAAAAAGAAAGATCTTGAGGCCTTAAACATAAATAGTATGACCCATAATTTTCGACAAATTTTAACAAATAGATCTTTTATAATCTATACTTTGATTGCATCATTTTCGGTGAGTTCCCTTTACGGATTTCTGGCGACAGCATCCGATTTATTGATTAGCCAACTTAACCAGGCACCAACAACATTTGCCTGGCAATTTGCCATTGTTATGTTGGGAAGCCTAATTGGCTCGTTTATTAGCGGCCGATTATCTTTGAAACTTGGCATAAACAAGGTAATTGGTATAGGAGCATTCATCACCGTAATTTCTAGCTTAAGCTTTCTAGTATTATCCCTAAGTGGTATATTTACAGTAGTTGCCATTATATTGCCATATACTATTCAGCGAATGGGCGAAGCAATGATTTCAGCACAGTCGATGGCTGGCTCCATAACGCCATTTCCTGCACATGCGGGGGCCGCTTCATCCCTTTTAGGATTCTTTCGGCAACTGGCAGGCGCCATCATGGCAATTCTAGTTGGATATTATGCCGATGGCACATCATTTCCGATGGCGATGGCTCTTATCTTTGGGGGAATAATTCCGGCAGGAATTTATATATTCTTTAGACCACAGGTTAGCTTACAATAAACATAAAATATGCAAATCCTAACAAACTTAATATCGCTGTGAATTCACCCGATTTTTGTAATAATTTCATACTCATATTCCTAACACTTGTTTAGAGTTGTTAAAATCAAGGATTTAAATCCTATGGAAAACTCCTGCAGAATTAATGCCAAGAATTTATAATTGTAAGCATCTGATTTTTAAATATTTTTTTCTATAGGGAATAAACTATATTAGCAAATCCTGTTAAATTAAGCACAATTTTCCCTGCAAAATTTGTTCAAAGGTTCAATTTATTGTTTACAATTTGATCAGAGCTTTTTATTGGTTTAACTCGTGCAGACTATTCTTCTTGAATTTTTTGCATGTAAGGGTAGTTGCTGTTCTCAGTCACCGGTAAAGTGAATGAGATGGACGGAAGAGAAAATGACAGAATGATTCCTTCAGGAGCAGTGGCATGCTGGTGCACTTTCCAGCGAAATCTTAGCAGAAAGACCCTTTGCCAGGTAAATTTGCGGTGAGGATATCGTTTTCTTTCGTGCGCCTTCTGGTGAACTTAAGGCGCTTGAAGATCATTGCGCGCACGGTCATGCTCCACGCCAGTACCATAGGATGCTTTTTGATGGCGAAGGTCAATTTTCATTGGGAACTGTAGAGGATGGCTGCCTTCGGTGTAATTTTAATCCGGGTTCGGATCTGGAAACTCAAGCGGCCAATTTTTAACAGTTGTTGCCAAGTACTCTTTAACCTTTTCTGGATCTAAACGAACCGAATTTTTGATCTTATCTATCTCCTCCTGTTCTTCTACTGGAACCTTAAGTGAATCCATTACTCTATTGAAAAAATTAAAAAAACTGCAAATCAGTGTTAAGTCAACCATCTCTTGTTCATCAAACTCTTTCCGTACCTGTTCATAAATACCGTTATCATCTTTTGCCGTATTCAAAGTGACATGTGTTGCCCACAATAGCGCTGCCTTTTCCCGTTCTGTAAACAAGTTCGAAGAGCGATAATCATCCGTACCTATTTCAATGACTTGTTGATCTGTAATGCCTGCCGCTTGACCAAGCGACGTATTATGAGCAAATCAATAGCTGCACTGGTTTAAATGACTGGTTTTTATAACCACCATTTCCTTTAGTTTTGTGGAAAGGACGCTCCCAGCTCCCTCCCGCTGAACGGTAGCATTAAACGGCACCAACATCTTGGCCACCAGAGGCGAACGGGCCAGGGTTCGATATGAATTAGGAACCCTACCAAGCATAGCTGATACTGCTAAAAACATGTTTTGGATCTCTTGATCGTTAACGTTCAGATCTACCATTTCAATACGTGACATGAATTATTCCCTTGCTTATACTAATAGCCTAAAACTAACTCATTTTCAGCATCTTTAATCTGTGTGTTGGAAACGAGTAATCGCTCAATTATACATGCTTAACGTGAGATTAGCTATAATCGGGAACGTTAATAACCAGATTACTTGATTAACCTTTGAGAATAAGAATAAAGGAAACAGATGGTATATTTTTCAGACATGCCTGAGCCTCAGCGCAATATGATAGTTAATCAAGAATTACCAAAATATGATGATACTGCCTGCGCAGAAGGCCCGGCACTTGCTCAACGCAAAATTTCACTGATCACAACTGCTGGATTACAACGGCGAAACGATAGAACTTTTACGCCGGGCGTCGGTGAATACCGTATCATTCCAAATGATACGGACATGAACGACCTTCTCATGAGCCACGTATCGACCAATTTTGATCGCACAGGTTTTCAACAGGATCTCAATGTAGTGTTTCCGATTGATCGTTTGCGCGAACTTCAAGTTGCCGGAGAAATCCAAGAAATTGCCAGTTATCATTATGCATTTATGGGCGCTACTCCACCCATGGCACAAGAAGCGGTTTCCAAGGATCTCTCTGGGTTATTGAAGGACGATAACGTGAATGGAGTTCTCCTGGCAGGTGTCTGACCACAATGCACGCGCGCCGTTGGCGGGCTGGCACATTATCTAGAACGCGAAGGAATTCCAACTACGCTAATTAGTTTGATCCGGAAACATACGGAGGGGATGCGCCCCCCACGAGCCTTATATGTGCCGTTTGAATTGGGCCGACCCTTTGGCGCTCCAAATGAGCCAGAATTTCAGCGACGTGTTTTGATTGACGCCTTAAAATTGCTTGAACGAAGTGATGGGCCATTAATCGAGGTCTTTAATGAAATGCCGCCAAACAACAACGCAAGTAATGATGAAATTGACAAATGGATTTGCCCCGTAAACTTTAATATAGCCGCAAAGGATATCAGCGATATTGAAGCACTAGCGATAGATCTAAAACAGGAAATTGCGCTTTTACACCCTTGGTATCGAGAGTCGATTAAAAAATTTAACGGTCGCAGACTAGACGGACTAACCGATTTTTCACCAGAGGAAATAGTTGATCTCCTGGTTGGCTTTCTTAAAAATCCCTTAATTGAAAGTTTTCTCGCTGATAAACCAATTGGTCGGGCGTTAAAATTGGCCGCAGACGACCTTAAACATTTTTACTTTCAGTCTGCAATGGCGCGTCCAAAGAATATCTCCGATGGCCAATTGGGAGATTGGTTTTATGAGAAAACATTGGCGGGAAGGCTACTTATTCAGCTTCGTTTTTTATGCCTTGAGCATGAAAGTGAAGAGTTAAATTTAATCGGCAGAACACACTTCGTACCTAACGCTATGCTTAAACACATATGATTTTGTCAAAGAATAAAATTCTAATTCCGCATTGCTGTAACAATTAAATTATTAAAACTCGTCGTCTTCGCCTATATTATCATCAAATGCTGGTCTTTTTGGCCCATCAGGCGAAGCTCCAGTAGCGGCAACATTTACCGCAATTTCCTCGGCTGAATCTTCCGACGATTCTAAGAGGTCCATCTCTATTTCATCCGGCTCATCTGGCTCGACATATTTTTGGAGGCCTTGAACAAGGCTTTCTTCTATTTCGGCTAAATCTAGTGTTTCTTCGGCGATTTCTCGCAATGCAACAACACAATTTTTGTCATTGTCTCGTTCTACCGTCAATTCAGCGCCAGAGGAAAGCGTTCGCGCACGTTGAGCCGCAAGCATCACGAGTTCGAAACGATTATCGACTTTTTCAATACAGTCTTCAACAGTGACACGAGCCATGCTTCGGTCTCCTTAATTTGTTCAAAATTTAAAATTTAAACTTTGGTAATGTTTGAACACGCGCAGTTTTTGATCCAGAAAAACAGTTGGGACTATATAAGCCAGTTTTCAGAAAAAACAAGTCATCAATTGGAAAGCTGCTGTATTTCTTGATTTGATAGTTTCTGTAGAATCTCATTAACCATTAACCCCGATACTGGATGCTCCCAATTCGGGGCAATCTCAGAAATGGGTTTAACTACAAAAACGCGTTCCGATAGCTTTGAATGAGGCAAAGTCAGCCCTTTGCTTCTAACAATGTCGTCGTTATAGCATATTAAATCTAAGTCTATAATCCGTGCCGCGTTTCTCGATGTGCGCACCCTTCCCATTTCTTTCTCAATTGAGAGCAGCAATAACAAAAGTTCTTCGCTACTCAATTGGGTTTGAACGCTTACTACTCCATTAATATAGTTTGGCTGGGAAGATGCTGGTATTGGGGCAGTCTCATACCAACTAGACTGATTAATGACCCCTACACCGTGATTTCTTATTAATTCGACAGATTTGTTACAGATGTCTATGCTAGACCCGTATACATTTGATTCGAGATTTGACCCAATTGCTACTATTATCATTAATCCATCTTCAAGTTTATACCACTAGAACTACTATAAAGATATATTCTTGCATATAGAGAAATAATACGAAATATACTATCGGTTGAACTAAGATAATTCATCTTATTGATCCAGGACCACTATTTTGATAAGCCAAAAAAAGGTAAAACAGCCTAATCGAGAATGCAAAAAATGCCAACGGTTGCGTGAATTTATATTAGAAAATAGAACGAAATACCCTGAATGGCACAACGCTCCAGTTAATTCCTTCGGAAACATTGATAGTCAATTATTAATTGTTGGGTTGGCTCCAGGACTAAAAGGCGCAAATCGAACGGGAAGACCTTTTACTGGCGATTATACAGGAGATCTGCTCTATTCAACATTGTTAGATTTTGGTTTAGCATTCGGTAGCTACGAAGCCCATTCCGGAGATAGTTTAGTCCTCAATAACTGCAGGATTACCAATGCGGTCAGATGTCTTCCTCCTCAAAATAAGCCAAATGGGCCTGAGGTTAAAAACTGCGCATCCTTTCTATTCAGTGAACTAACGAATATGAAAAATTTAAAGGTTGTTTTGGCATTAGGAGGATTGGCACATACCGCGATACTAACTGTACTAGAAAAGCCCAAAGCTGAATATAAGTTCGGCCATAATTCTTCTCATCGATTTGATAAGTTTGTACTGGTCGATAGCTACCATTGCTCCCGTTATAATACTAATACTGGGCGTTTGACCAAACAAATGTTCCATGATGTATTTAAAGAGCTTTTAACTCATCTTCAAATAAATTGAGATTAAAAATGAAATTTGGCATACAATTTTTTCCCGACGTAAGTCCAGATCAAAAATTAGCAGATCAGTATTGGGATGAGTGTTTATACCTGACCTCCCTTGCCGATGAATTGGGATACACCCATATACGAACTGTCGAACACCACTTTGTCAATTATGGCGGCTACTCACCCAATCCTCATATTTTTCTGGCCGCCGCCGCAATGCGATCTAGGAAAGCACGCTTAATTACTGGGGCTGTTTTACCTATATTCAATAACCCTCTGAAGGTGGCGGGAGAGATAGGAATGCTGGATGCTATTTCTGGTGGGCGTATAGAATGCGGTTTTGGACGTGCCTTTTTGCCTCACGAGTTTGAAGGCTTCGGCCGCCCGCTTAACGAAAGCAAAGGGAGATTTTTTGAGGGGCTGGAACAGGTTAGAAAACTATTGGAGGAGGAGAATGTTACCTCAGAAGGTCAATTTCATAGTTTCAGGAATATAACTATTACACCACGCACCATCCAGCGGCCAAGGCCTCCTATTTGGATTGCTGCGCTTATTTCTCCTAGTTCTTTTGAATTTGCCGGCAAAATGGGTTTCAATATCATGGCTATACCGCTTACTGGCGGTAAAATGAATGAACTTATAAGCATTTATCGTAACGCATGGAACGAAGCTGGACATGAAGGCGAGGGAAATGTGATGTTAGCTCATCACATGTTCTGTCATAAAGATCGCGAACGAGCAATCGAACTTTCACGAGATCCTCTAAACCGTTATTTAAAATCAATCGTAGATTCGGCATCGCCTTGGCTTACTGGAAGCAATTCAGATGATTATCCTGGCTATGACAAAGTTATTGAGCAACTTTCTAAAGAGACGTTTGAAAGCCAAGTGGAAAAGGGAGCCGCATTTATAGGAACTCCAGAAGATATAAATGAGCAAATTGCAAACTACCTGGATCTTACAGGTGGCTTTGAAATAGCGTCTTTGCAAGTTAATTTTAATGATTTAGCAGTCGAACATGCTGAAGATTCTTTGAGACTGTTCGGTGAAAATGTTATCCCAAAATTTCTAAATTTATAATTCTTTTTTCAATTAAGTGACAAAAAGTTTGTTCTGGCGTTTCCTTATGGTATATCCGCCTCTATATTCATGTATTGTACTATTTTAAAGGGGGTCTCCTTTGGAAATTGTTTGCCTCGATCTTGAGGGAGTTCTCATTCCGGAAATTTGGGTTAACGTAGCTCAAAAAACTGGGATTCGGGCTCTAAGTGCAACGACACGCGACATCCCTGATTATAATGAACTAATGCGGCAGCGACTTCGTATAATGAACGAAAACAATCTGGGCTTGCCAATAATCCAGGAAGTAATAGATACTTTAGCTCCTTTAGAGGGAGCCCTTGAATTTTTAAACGAACTTCGGGAGCTTTTTCAAGTTGTCATCTTATCAGATACTTTTTATGAATTTGCCGATCCTTTAATGAAGAAACTCGGGAGGCCTACGCTGTTTTGTCATCGCCTAGAAGCTAACCCAAACGGGCAAATAATTAATTATCATCTCCGGATGAAAGATCACAAGCGCGAAGCTGTTAAAGCATTGCACAGCTTGAATTATACGGTATTTGCGGCTGGCGACTCGTACAATGACACTACAATGCTGAAAGAAGCCGACCATGGCTTTCTTTTCATGGCCCCAGAAAAAGTTACAGTTGAATTTCCCCAATTCCCTTCGATAAAAACGTATTCTCAACTCAAGTTAGAATTCAAAAATGCTAGCTTTCGCTTTTAGATCAGTTTTACATCAAATCGCACATAACTTAAAAATCGTCTAGAAACGGTAGTGTATGACCCTTGTGAATAGTTAAGAACTTAACCAAACTCTACAGGTATCGAAAATGATTGATATTTATTCTTGGCCAACCCCAAATGGTAGAAAAATTCATATTATGCTAGAAGAATGTGATTTGGATTATGACGCACACCCAGTGGATATTGGAAAAGGTGAGCAATTTCAGCCGAATTTTTTAAAAATCTCACCAAACAATAGAATTCCAGCGATTGTTGACAAAAATGGACCGAATGGTAAACCCATTTCACTTTTCGAATCTGGTGCTATTTTAATATATCTTGCTGAAAAAACTGGAAAATTCCTTCCATCTGAACCACATCAACGATATGAAACCTTACAATGGTTGATGTTTCAAATGGGTGGAGTTGGACCCATGTTCGGTCAATCAAACCATTTTTCGCATTACGCGGTTGATAAAATTCCATATGCCATTGATCGTTACGTGAACGAGTGTAATCGGTTGTATGGAGTAATGGATAAAAAATTGAGCAGTAGCATTTATTTAGCAGGCGATGAGTACTCAATCGCAGATATTGCTACGCATCCCTGGGCTCAGGGGTTTGAACGAAGGGGAGTCGACGCCAACGATTATCCAAATGTAAAAAGATGGGTTAATCTGATACACGATCGCTCAGCTGTTCAAAAAGGGTCCAAAGTTCTCGCTAACGAACGCCCCTCAGGCAACTTTACAGCGGCAGAGCGTGAGATCTTATTTGGTAAAACACAATTTAAAAAGCGCTAGATTGTTAGCTCATTAATTGTTCTTATTGCGCAAAATCCTCGCTTGATTTCGTTTCCAGTCGCGTTCTTTATTTGTTTGGCGTTTATCATATTGCCGCTTACCTTTTGCCATACCGAGATCAACTTTGAGCATACCTCTTTTGTTGAAATAAAGTGACAAAGGAACGATGGTCGCCCCCTCTCTATTTACTGCACTAATCATTTTCGTAAGTTCTTTTTTATGCAGTAATAATTTTCTAGGACGTCGCGTCTCATGTTGATTTTGACCTCCCGCCTGATATTCAGGGATATAAGCATTAACGAGAAATAGCTCTCCGCCTTCTTCCGACGCATAAGATTCTTCGATGCTGGATCTACCATTACGGATTGATTTTATCTCTGTCCCTTGAAGCATGATCCCTGCCTCGATGTTATCCGTAATGAAGTAGTTATGACGAGCTTTACGGTTTCGAGCGGCGATTTGGTCGTCCGACTTTTTCTTTCTAGCCATCAATCTTTCTCTAAGATATTATTCCTGCGTCTTTGAGCGCACGTTCAACCATTTTCTTGCTACTGTCAGCAATTTCACAAATCGGCAATCGGGCATAAGCCGTCCCAAACCCTATCAACTCGGCCGCATATTTAACAGGACCGGGTGACGTCTCGCAGAACAATGCTGAATGAACTGGCATTAGCACATCCTGTAATTCCATCGCGCGTTCAACGTCTCCTTCAAACCAGGCGGTTTGCATCTCGGAACAAAGCTTTGGGGCAATATTTCCAGTTACAGAAATACATCCATGGCCACCCCCTGCATTAAAAGGAATTGCCGTTCCATCTTCGCCTGAAAGCTGACAGAAGTCCTTACCACATGCAGCCGCAGTTAAAATTGGTCGGTTAAGGTCGCTGGTGGCATCTTTTACCCCAACTATATTTTGTAATTTTGAGAGACGCTTCATAGTTTCCACACTCATATCTATGATACTTCTAGCAGGAATATTGTAGATAATAATTGGAATTTCTGCTTCACTTTGAATGGCTTCATAGTGTCGATAAAGACCCTCTTGGGTTGGTTTATTGTAATAGGGAGTAACGACTAAAGCAGCGTCTGCACCTGCGTTTTTTGCATGTTGGGATAACATAATTGCTTCGTCAGTAGAGTTAGACCCAGCGCCAGCAATGATAGGGACGCGACCATCAGCCACCTTAATGCAAATTTCTACCACCTTCATGTGCTCGTCATGACTAAGGGTAGGCGATTCTCCTGTCGTTCCGACAGGAACTAAACCATTTGTGCCTTCTGAAATTTGCCATTCAACAAATTCACGAAAGGTTTCCTCATCAACCTTTCCATCTTTAAACGGAGTAATTAACGCTACGAAAGATCCATTAAACATTTTATCCTCCAAACTACAATGCTGAGCATAACGCTAGTGGCAAATACGAGCAAGAAGTGATACAATTATCTACTATATACGATTATTTTGCTTACTTGAACTATTAACCTACCTGAAAAATCAGCCTTCTCGCGAACCAGGATCCATTAAATTATTCCCTATTAAATTACGAATGAATTTTTTGCAGCAGACATGGAGGCTGAATATAATAATGAAGCTAGAACAACTAATCAAATTATCTATTTTTTTCTTTTTATTAATTAGTTATGCGGGATCAGTGTCTGCGTTTGCAGCAAATGGTCTTCAAATCACAGGATCAAATTTCACGGCTCTCACGAAAACCGATATCAAAACAGGAAAAAACGTTCTGCATCTGATTAGAAACCGAGATTGGCAAATTGTGAAAAGGCATATTATCAAAATCGGCAACCCCCTACTAAGAAAAGCACTTCTCTGGCAATATTATACATCTCGGAATTCTGGAGCACGATTTTCGGAAATTAATAAATTCATAAGGGAAAATCCAGAATGGCCTTCACAAACTTTACTAAGAAAACGCGCAGAAGAATCTATGAGACCGGGAATGGATCCAGAAAAAGTAACTGCCTGGTTTAAAAACAACTCGCCTATGACCCCCGATGGTGGTATTCGACTAGGGGTAGCTTTACTCCAGCAAAAGAACAAATCCGACGCGATTAAAGTTTTCCAAAATACGTGGGTGAAAGGAAATTTTGGCGCGCGTCAAGAACGCCTATTCTACAAGAAATATAGACACTACTTAACACGTGATAACCATCTTCAACGTCTCGAACGATTATTGTGGAAAGGCCGTTACTACCCTGTGAGACGGATGTTGCATAAGGTTAACAAAGATTATCGTGCCTTGGCATTCGCACGGATCACACTCCGCCGGTTTAGAGGTGGCGTTGATCGCACTATTGCCAAAGTACCGCACAAACTATTAAACGAACCGGGTCTAATCTTCGAACGACTTCGATGGCGCAGACGTAAAGGACGTGATCAGGACGCTATTAAACTTTTTGCGAACCTACCTTCGAACCTTGAACACGCCGAGCGTTGGTGGAAAGAGAAAGCTATCTTGGTGCGTCGCATTTTACAGTCTGGCCATATAAGTCAAGCTTATGACCTAGCACGTAATCATGGCTTAACGGAAGGGAAGTATTTTGTCGAAGCAGAATGGCTTGCCGGCTGGATAGCTTTGAGATTCCTAAAAGAAAGTGCATTGGCACTGCAACACTTTGACGCCGTATTTAAAAAATCCCGTTACCCAATAAGTCGCGCACGTGGCGCCTATTGGGCTGCAAGAACAGCCGAGGCTTTAAATAATCAAAGACAGGCACAAGTCTGGTATAGAAAAGCTGCCTCTTTTGATCTAACTTTTTATGGTCAACAGGCTGCCTTGAAATTAAACTCAAAGCAGCCAGAAAATATTGTTCCAGATAGTACTATTAAGGGAAACTACGATTCTGATTTTAAAAACAACAAATTAGTTAGCGTTATTAAAGTGCTAACCAAAGCAGAAATGTCTGATCTTTTGAAACCATTTTTATATACACTGAATGAAAAAAAATCATCGGCTATCTGGTATGAGAACGTCGCGCGACTTGCTCGTGAAAGTGGACGATCCGACCTCGCTATTTACATATCAAAAAAAGCGTATCGCTCCGGTTTCACGTTAATAAAGGAGGGATTTCCAACCCTAACTATTAAGAACAAAATTAAAATTGATTTAGCCTTTCTATACGCACTTATTCGTCAAGAAAGCGCATTTAATGTTGAAGCTATTAGTCACGCTGGAGCGCGAGGTTTGATGCAAATTATGCCCGCTACGGCCAAGCGCTTAGCTAAGAAGTACAAAATACCCTATCAACAGTCTAAATTAACGAGCGATGTCAACTATAATCTAAAAATAGGTCAAGTGTATCTCCAAGAACTACTAAAACAATTTGATGGGTCCCTTGTGTTAACGTTAGCGGCATACAATGCCGGGCCAGCACGCGCAAAAATATGGATCAAACGAAATGGAGATCCGAGAAATATTGATATAGATAAAATTGATTGGATCGAAATGATTTCTTTTGGTGAAACGCGAAACTATATTCAGCGTGTTATTGAGAATTACCGGACGTATCGAACATACCTCAATAAGAGTGGAAAAGTTATAATTCCGAAAGCTAAATACTGACCTAAGAGTGTTTCATGTTGAAAACAGCCCCATCTCTTAAAGATATTGAGTCAGCCGCTAAGCGATTGGAAGGCCATATATTCAAGACCCCTGTACTTGAATCAACTCGTATGAATAATCAGTTCAAATGCCGTCTCTTAATTAAAGCTGAAAATCTACAACGCACGGGATCATTTAAATTTCGAGGAGCTTTTAATATGATCGCGAGCCTCTCGGATAATGATAAAATGAATGGTGTGGTTGCTTTTTCTTCAGGAAATCATGCCCGAGGTGTAGCTGCTGCAGCGAAAATACTTGGAATAAATGCAACCGTGGTGATGCCAGCAGATGCACCAAAGATTAAAATAGAAAATACACGGCAAGATGGAGCTAATATTGTCTTATATAATCGTGCAGATGCAAATAGATTGGAAATAGCAAAAAAAATAGCTCAAGAAACTGGGGGCACTCTCATTCCCCCTTTCGATGCAGCAGAAATAATGGCGGGTCAAGCTACACTAGGTATTGAATTTATTGATCAAGCAAAAAACATAAATGCAGAATTAGATTATTTTCTAGCGCCGTGCAGCGGCGGAGGTTTAATTGGAGGAAACGCTATTGTATTCAATGAGTTAAGCAAACATACATTAATTTACTGCGTTGAGCCTGAAGGTTTTGATGATACCGCACGATCACTTATTGCTGGTGAACGCTTGACAAACAAATTAGGAAAACGCTCCTTTTGTGATGCGCTATTACTTGAAGAACCTGGTAGGATTACCTTTAAAACCAACAAAAGACTATTAACCGGAGGTTTAGTAGTTAACGACGCCGAAACCGCTAAAGCTATAAAAGTAGCATTCGAAGTATATAAAATAGTGATTGAACCAAGCGGCGCCATTGCTTTAGCAGCTATTCTATCAGGAAAAATCAATCCTGAAGGCAAAACCATCGGCATCATCTGCACCGGTGGAAATATCGATGCTGATACATTCAAAGACGTGTTAGACGGAAAATTCGAAGATTAAGCCAATTCAGCCATCGAATTTTTTATTGCTTGTTCAGATTTATCCTTAGACACACCTTTGACTAAAAGTTTTAAACCACCGTCGACTGGCTTTTTACCGAAATCTATTCTTCGACAATGACCTTCAAGAAAGGCCCCCTTTTCAATCGACAAATTTCCATGCAAAATGTCACCTAAAATATGTGCTGACTTAGCCAAAGAGACCGAATTGGCCTGAACCTGCCCGCTAACTCGACCATGGACGCGTACACTTTCCGCTGTAATTTCACCTATAACTTGCGCTGTTTCACCAATAACCAGAACATTGGCCACTACATTGCCATTTATTGTTCCATCTATCTGAACTTCACCATCGCTATGAATATCCCCCGTAACTTCGATATCTTGGCTCAATAACGTTGGAGGACTAGGAACTTTTGGCTCTCGCCTTCTCACTTCTTCTTTGCTACCTTTTGTAAACATATCTACCAGCCTTAATAAATCGCCACGGATTCTGATGCTTACCTCGCATTAAAATCTCATAATGAAGATGTGGTCCGGTACTCCGCCCGGTACTACCCATCAAACCTATTTTGGCACGATAATCCACCTTTTGACCACGTTTAACAAGTATCTTATTTAAATGCCCATATTTTGTCTTAAAACCATAACCGTGGATAATCTCAATGAGTTTTCCATATTTACCATTTCTTCCGGCGAATGATACTTTTCCGGGAGCCGTTGAATAGACAGGTGAATTCTTGATTCCTCCAAAATCAAGACCCTGATGAACTGCCCATCGCTTATTAATGGGATCCCGCCTTTTCCCAAAATGGCTTGAAACTGTGAAATAGTTTAGAGGTGAGGAAAGCGGTAATCGTTTCATTAAACCTTGTAAGTTTCTATATTGTTTTAATTGCGAGTTTAAGATGTGTAGCGAAGACTTAAGATTTGCTGAGGGGTTGTTTGATAGGCTAAACGGAATAAAAGGTCCCCCCTGTGCCGATCTCTTATTTTTTTCCATCTTTTTAAGCCCTAATAATTTGGCAACGTTTAGGCCGGTATGCTCGAGTACATAGTGAATATCCGCGATGTTGTTTTTCGTTGTTTCAGTTAATTTTCTCAAAACTTTAATTTCTGACTTGTTTAACTCGGCTAAATCGTTCATCAATTTTTTCACAGTTTCTGACAACTTCTGACTTTTCGAGCGAGCTAAATTTCTCTCAAAAAGTGCACTCTCTAAATCAGTCGTAACAGAATTAAGATTTCCTTTTAGGCTAAAATTGTGATTGTTTAGAGAATTTAACTCTATTTGAATGTTGGCAAGCTTTTCTTTAAGGTTTGCTTTGGCAATTAAAATACGTTTATGCCGTGATTTGGACGTCTCTAACTTGTTAACAGCAGACTTCATATTTTGTTTAAGGGTTGCATTTTTCTCAACCAAATTGAGCATCAAGCCATGATTTTTACTCAACTCATCAGTTAGGTCTGAAAATTTATCCTGATATTCCTGAACCTCAGACAATAAACCCCGATATGCCATGCGGGCTTCAAGTATTTCTTTATTTCTGGAAATAACTAGTTCGTCATGAATAAAATAACTAAACGAAGCGAATATACCCCAGCCTACTGAAATCGCGAACACAGCTAATGCCGAGATTTGCATTGTCTTTGAGATCTTCAAATGACTGATCTTTCCGTCCGTGCGAATCAGAAGTTCATGCTGGGGAAACCAACGCGTTATTAAAGCCGTGACTTGCTTTTTAAATATTTCGAATTCGTCTTCTTCCTGAATAGACGCTCTTTTTTTTGGCAATCTGGCCACCTTTAATTTAAAAAAACTGTCGGCTCTCAATCGGAATTATATAAAAAGAGGGTATCCGGTCATGCCATTTGTTGCAAGGGAATGAACTCAAATACTTAGATTTTTTTTAAAAAATAAAATTAATTCAATAATTTCAACAATATTAAGAAATTTAATATTTTGTGGTAAACTGTTTTGGACAGGATAAGAATATAAACAAATACATAAAAAGTTTTAATTTTGTTAAAAATAAATGAAGCGGCTCAAAGAAAATAAAACTTCGAAGTATGTAGTCATATGCTCAGAAATTGTGGCTACATTTTTTGGGGCGGGTTTATTGCCAAAAGCTCCCGGAACCTGGGGGTCCGCAATAGCTCTACCTGTAGCGTATGGCATTAGCTACTGGGGAAATACCTCAATACTAGCAACAGTAACTGTTTTAACCTTTATAATAGGCGTCATCGTGTCTAGCGTAGTATCGCAAAATATGTGTATTAAGGACCCCTCGAAAATAGTTATTGATGAGGTTGTTGGCCAATGGCTAACCCTTCTCATGGTGCCTCCAAACATTATTTTATATTCTTGTGGCTTTTTACTCTTTCGTCTATTTGATGTATGGAAGCCTTGGCCAATCTCATGGGCAGATAAGAAAGTGGAGGGTGGCTTGGGTATCATGCTGGACGATGTGTTTGCCGCAATTTACTCTGGTGTCTTACTTTTTATTGGCTGGCGCATTTATCAAATTTAGAATGGAGTCAATTCATTGAGATTTTCCCAAGATCTTACAGATTTAGCCACAGATCTTATTTCCAATTGCCGAAAAAAGGGCATCAAAATCGCTACAGCTGAAAGCTGCACTGGTGGATTAATTGCTGCTTGCATCACATCTATTCCTGGCTCATCCGAAGTCTTCGAACGTGGGTTTAACACCTATTCAAATGAAGCAAAACACGAAATACTGAACGTGCCACTCGACACGATTCTAGTTGAAGGATCAGTCAGTAAAAACGTAGCGATAGCAATGTGCCAAGGAGCTCTCAGCAACGCACCTGTTGAATTAACCGTATCCGTCACCGGTATAGCAGGTCCAGACGGAGGTACGATGTCGAAGCCCGTTGGTACTGTTCATATGGCATCGGCGCGGGCTGACATGAGGACAATTCATAAACGTTTCATTTTCGAAGGCGATCGAAATGATGTTAGAATCGCGAGCGTTAAAAACGCTATCAAAATGATGATAACCCAAATTTAGAATCGCTTTCCGTTTACCTGGTCAAAGAAACAGACCAGTGAAAACATTTAATAATTTCCGTACACGATACATGCTCTTTTTTCAAAGGCTTTCACCATGATTTTAATGGCTTCGTTAAACACTATCCCAATCATATTCTGCAAAAGCTTAGATTTGAATTCAAAATCAACGAAAAAATCGATCGTGCATGATCCATCATCCTCCTCGATAAAAATCCAACGGTTATTCAAATACTTGAATGGACCATCTTCATAAACTACGTCAATGCGATCGGGATCTTTCAACTGAACTTTGGAGGTGAATTTTTCCTGAAACATTTTATAACCAATAACCATATCCGCCGTTATTTGATTCATTCTTTTATCTTTTACCCGTAATTCAATACACCATGGCAGGAATTCGGGATATTTTTCCACATCTGATACGAGATCATACATTTGCTCACGCGTATGTGGTAAATTGCGCTTTTCAGAATGAGTGGGCATTATTAGCCTAAAGCTTGAATTTTTAAACGAGTCTCACGGAGGGCTTGAAAATCCTCATCCGCGTGATAGGAAGAACGCGTTAATGGACTAGCGGAAACCTTCAAAAATCCCTTCGAATAGGCTATTTTTTCAAATTTTTGAAATTCTTCTGGCCTCAGGTAGCGATCTATCTTTGCATGACGCGGAGTAGGTTGGAGGTACTGGCCGATTGTTAGGAAATCAACTCCTGCAGCACGTTGATCATCCATCACTTGAATAATTTCTTTGGTACTTTCTCCTAGTCCAACCATAATGCCTGATTTTGTAAAAACCTCGTGATCCAGTTCTTTAGCTTTATCTAAAAGCCTAAGTGATTGCAAATAATCGGCACCCGGGCGAATATTGCGATATAATCTTGGGACAGTTTCTAAATTATGATTAAAAACGTCGGGCTTTGCAGCAATTATTATTTCTAATGCCCCTTTTTTGTTTTTAAAATCTGGAGTTAGAACTTCAACAGTCGTACCGAGAGCTAATTGATGTATTTTTGCAATGCATTTGGCAAATTGTTGCGCGCCACCGTCATCAAGGTCATCTCGATCAACGGAAGTAATGACTATATGTCTTAGGCCTGTTTTGAAAGCCATTACGCCTACATTTTCAGGCTCCATTATATCCACTGGACCAGGTTTACCAGTGATTACATTGCAAAATGCACAAGCACGTGTACAAGTATCTCCTAAAATCATAACCGTTGCGTGCCTTTGTTCCCAACATTCGCCAATATTCGGGCAAGCTGCTTCTTCGCAAACGGTGTTAAGATTTAGGCTGCTCATTAAGCGTTTTGTTTCCCCAAAAGCCACTGAATTCGGAGCTTTAACCCTTATCCAACTCGGTTTACGAGTACTTGGATGGTCTGGGGAGTTTTTAAATTGTGGATGCCTTAATTTTTTAACATTACTCATCGCTAATACTTTTTATGTATATTTTATATTAGACAAATACACACGTTTTAATGTTTTTGCAAAAATATCATATTAATTGAAAACTACTAAAAATGAATAGCCTTTCCATAAGCGTCTAACACAGATTCATGAATCATTTCCGACAATGTAGGGTGAGGAAACACTGTTTCCATAAGTTCAACCTCAGTTGTTTCAAGTGTCATCCCAAGTGCGTAGCCATGGATTAATTCGGTTACTTCTGTTCCTATCATGTGAGCTCCTAGTAACTCGCCAGTGTTGGCCTCAAATATAGTCTTAATTAACCCTTCTGGCTCTCCGAGAGCTATCGCTTTCCCGTTGCCAATAAATGGGAATTTGCCAACTTTAACCTCAAGCCCTTTCTCTTTAGCAGCAACTTCGGTTAAGCCCACACTCGCTATCTGCGGATAACAATAAGTGCAGCCTGGAATCATTGTAGAGTTCAATGGATTATGGCCTTTTATCCCTGCTATTTTTTCAACACAAATAACACCTTCGTGACTGGCTTTATGTGCCAGCCACGGTGGGCCAACGAGATCTCCAATGGCATAAACATCCGGTTCGGCCGTCCCACACCATTCATCTACAACAACATGTCCATCAGCAACTTCCACTTTTGTATTTTCAAGCCCAACGTTCTCAATATTCCCTCTAATGCCAACTGCCATAATGATACGGTCAACACTAATGGTCGATTTTTTACCTCCTACTTCGACTGTTGCGGTAACTTTCTTCGCAGCTTTTTTCGCAGCGACTATGTTTGCTGAAGTAAGAATTTTCATACCTTCTTTTTCAAATGCCGACTGAGCTAATGCTGAAATTTCTTCATCTTCTGCCGGTAAAATACGTTGCTGCACTTCAATGACAGAAACATCAACGCCTAACGTATTGTAAAAACTAGCAAATTCAATCCCTATAGCACCCGATCCGACGACCAATATTGAACCCGGCATTGCATTTGGATTCATTGCATCTTTGTAATCCCAAATTAATTTCCCGTCAGGTTCAAGCCCGGGCAATGAACGTGCTCGTGCGCCGGTTGCTAAGATAATATGCTTGGCTTCTAGATCTAGTGAGGAAGTATCATTTCTTTCAACTATTATTTTCCCTTTCCCCGCTAACTTTCCATGACCTAGAATAACATCAATATTATTTTTTTTTAAAAGATAGCCCACGCCTTGAGAAAGTTGCTTCGAAACTTCTCTGGAACGTTTAACAACTTTCTTGAAATCAAATTCTAATCCTTTGATTTTTAGTCCAAATTCACTAGCATTCTTTGCGCTGCGATACATTTCAGCCGTGCGTAGTAATGCCTTGGTCGGGATACAGCCCCAATTCAAACAAACCCCCCCCAGGTTTTCACGCTCTATTACAGCTGTTCTTAAACCAAGTTGCGCCGCTCTTATCGCGGTTACATAACCGCCAGGGCCACTGCCAATAATAACAACATCAAATTTTGATAAGGGAACTTCAGCCATCACAATAACATGGTTAATGGATCTTCAATCATTGCCTTAAAAACTTGCAAAAACTGAGCTGATAAAGATCCGTCTACTGTTCTATGATCAGAAGCCATAGTACAACTCATGATCGTCGCAATACCCAGAGCGCCATCACGAACAATGGCTCGCTGCTCTCCAACGCCGACAGAAAGGATACATGACTGGGGTGGATTGATAATTGAGGTGAACTCTTTGACGCCATACATCCCCATATTAGAGATTGTAAAACTACCGCCCTGGAATTCTTCGGGTAACAGTTTATTATCTCGAGCACGAAGCGCCAATTGTTTCATCTCTATTGAAATTTCTGCCAAGCCTTTTTGGTCTGCATGTCGAATTATTGGAGTAATCAATCCATCCGGAGTTGTCACAGCGACCGAAACATCAATGTTATCGTATTGTATTATGGCTGCATCAGTCCAAGATGTATTTATCTCCGGCATCTTTCGGATAGCCAATGCTACAGCTCGTATAACAAAATCATTTATTGAGATCTTGTATTTGCCATCTTCTTTTGGAGATCTACCATTGAGATCTGAGCGCATATCTAGAAGACGGTCGATAACACAATCAATTGTTACAGTATATGTTGGTATGTCACGTGCGCTCGACGTCAAGCGGTCGGCTATAATTTTTCGAATACTTGAATTTGGTATTTCACTATAACTGCCTCCCGTTGGCGACATTGCTGGCAATGAGGTTATCTCACTTGTCATAATCTTAGTTGGATCAATGAATCCTTTCGTAGCTGTATTTTTTTTAATTGCCTCAACATCACTTTTTACGATCCGTCCATGAGGGCCTGTACCATTGATCTGGGCTAGTTCAATGCCGGCGTCACGAGCCATTCGTTTTGCTAGGGGGCTTGCAAATATTCTATCTTTATTTTTTATGGTATTGCCGGGATCAAAATTGTTCGAATCTGATCCTGAATTAGGGGAGTTCATCTAATCATTCCGGTTCAGTGTAACAAACAGTTTTCACCGCTGTTATTATTTTTTCAACGCTTGGGAGAGCAGCAGATTCAAGGTTCTTGGCATAAGGCATTGGCACATCTTCGCCACACACTCGCATAACTGGGGCATCTAAATAATCAAAAGCGTGCTCCATGCAGATTGCAGAAATTTCTGATCCTACACCAGCGACAGGCCAACCCTCTTCAACACTCACTACTCGGTTAGTTTTCTTTATTGAGCTAACGATGGTTTCTAGATCTAGGGGTCGAATTGTTCTAAGGTTAATAACTTCAGCATTAATATTTTCTTTTGCAAGAGCCTCAGCAGCTTCTATGGCTAATCCAACCATAATGGAAAAAGAAATTAATGTTACGTCCGTACCCCCTCGTTCAATCTTAGCTTTTCCAATAGGTATTACTAAATCCTTTTCATCTGGAAGCTCGAACGTCTTGCCGTAGAGAATTTCATTCTCTAGGAAAATGATTGGGTTTGGATCGCGGATGGCTGATTTTAACAAACCCTTTGCATCCTCAGCTGAATAAGGTGAAATCACCTTTAATCCAGGTACATGTGCGTACCAACTTGCATAACATTGTGAATGTTGAGCAGCTACGCCTGAAGCTGATCCATTTGCTCCACGAAAAACTATAGGGCAGCCCATTTGCCCACCAGACATATATAGTGTTTTTGCGGCCGAATTAATCAAATGGTCTATTGCCTGCATTGCAAAATTAAATGTCATAAACTCAATAATAGGACGTAAACCTCCAAAAGCGGCACCAACACCAAGACCGGCAAAGCCTTGTTCGGTAATAGGTGTATCGATTATGCGTTTCTCTCCAAACTCAGCGAGCAACCCTTCCGAAATCTTATAAGCACCTTCATATTCAGCAACCTCCTCGCCCATTAAGAATACCGTGTCATCCCTTCGCATTTCTTCTGCCATAGCGTCTCTTAGTGCTTCTCGAACAGTAATAGAAATAACAGGTTCCTTAGTTTGATCTCTAAAGATTAAACCATCCGTTGGCGTAATGACCTGTGTTGACCCAACTGGTTTGGTTAATTCAAGCTCTTTTTCTGGAGATACAACAGGATAAATCGAACTTTGCAAATCGGTGTCACCCGACGGGTCTTCCTCGGCATCTCCCTTGATAGTGGCTATGGGTGTGTTTACAGCAACACCTTCAGTCCCTTCCGCTACAATAATTTTACCCAACACACCTTCGTCAACGGCTTCTAACTCCATGGTAGCCTTATCTGTTTCGATTTCTGCAATAATGTCACCACTTTTAACTGGGTCTCCTTCATTTATCAGCCATTTTGCTAGTTTACCCTCGGTCATCGTTGGTGATAACGCGGGCATCAGTATTTGATTTACCATTTAACTCTCTTTTTCCAAATATTTATTCGACAAGGACATCGGTAAACAATTCTGAGAATTCTGGCTCCGGACTTTTCTGGGCAAAGTCTGAGGCATCAGAAACAGCAGATTTAATTTCACTATCAATCTGTTTTAGATCTTTCTCATCTGCAGCTTTCGCGTCCAGCACATATTGTCTCACTCGATCGATAGGATCTCGTTCCGAACGAACTTTACTGACTTCTTCGCGGCTTCGATATCTCGCCGGATCTGACATAGAATGGCCACGATAGCGATAGGTTTGCATACCTAATATGTATGGGCCCTTCCCGCTTCGAGCAAAATCTAATGCTTTTTTTCCAGCCTTTTTCACCGCTAAAACGTCCATACCATCAACACTAATACCTGGGATGCCGAAAGCTTCACCCCGAGAAAATAGTTCCTGGTTAGATGAAGCACGCTTAACGGAAGTCCCCATTCCATATCGATTATTTTCGATAATATATACGACAGGTAAATTCCAAAGAGAGGCCATGTTAAAAGATTCAAAGACTTGACCTTGATTGGAGGCTCCATCTCCAAAATACGACATACAGACCCCCCCATCCCCTTTATATTTATGAGAAAAACCCAGGCCTGTACCTATTGGAACTTGAGCTCCGACAATGCCGTGCCCCCCAAAAAAGTTTTTCTCACGACTGAACATGTGCATCGAGCCGCCCTTACCCTTCGAATAACCGCCACTCCGACCAGTCAATTCAGCCATAACACCTTTTGGATCCATGTCACTTGCAAGCATGTGCCCGTGATCGCGATAACTTGTGATGACCGTATCTCTGTCCCTATCAGCGGCCGCTTGCATACCAACCACAACAGCTTCTTGACCAATATAAAGATGACAAAATCCAGAAATCATACCCATCCCATACAGCTGGCCTGCTTTTTCTTCAAATCGACGGATTAGAAGCATCTCTTTATAGTATTTAAGTAATTGCTCAGGTGAAGTATCTGACTTCTTGTGTTGTGATTTTTTTACTGTTTTACGTTTTCTTGTCTGCTTAACCATAAGACCGCTCTCTTCTATTTAATCCAAGATATTGATCGCAAACAACATATGATAATACGTCGACAATATTTCTAACAGTTGGTCAAATCAACCAAACACACCCATTACTTCTTAGAAGATGCACCCGAACCTATTGTTTTGCAACAATAAATTTATTATTAACCAAAATTTAATTAATCTAGGAATGATTAAGAAACTTTTGACAAAGAGTTAATAATAATGCGCAAGATAAAACCAAATTTACCAAATTCAGTTATAAATATCAGAAAAAGTAACGAAATTATTCAAATGCAAAATTCGAAATATATTAGTTTAGGCAAAATTATGGTCCTCTTTATTTACGGTTACATTCTTGGATTAGACTTTGGCTTCGCCGAGTATTAAGCAGCACAAAATTAGATAATTTAACTGATTAAAATAACTATCTAAGATAAGTATCTAAAACTATAACTTGGATAACCACTTGGATTTAATTGAAAAATAAAACTATTTCACCTGGATGAGAATAGCCCAACATAAAACGCGCTCGCTCTTCAAGCATATCGCGGTCCAGAGTATTTGGGATCAGAAGGTTGACGCGGTTCATTAGTTTTGATCGTTGACGTTCCACAATATGATGAGTTGCCTCTGCTTGTTTAATTTGTTTGGTTAACTGCCAATAAGCTATTAACCCCCTGTCACCATGCACAGCGTGAAAAACAAAATAAATAAATAAACTCGCCCCAAAGACAGGCCCAATTATATAGCTGGATCGATACCTTAACTCTGATAGAACCTTCATAGTTCCTCAACTGGCTTTCTGCCGCTATCCATACGTCTCTGGCCGAATTAAATGATCTACCTTTAAGGTAAATGCATTTTCTTTTAGCCAAATCAAGGCTATTTGGATAACTTAGGATGGTCTTCCTTTGTATTATACTATAAAAAGATTTACATCCGAATTCTATGTCCGTCGGTCTTTTCTGCCGACATAATCATGGGAATCGAATATGATTCTCATACCTTAATATTTAGTTAATTAATAAAATAATTAAAGGAAAATTTCGCCAGAATATTTAACTCAAACCGAATTACTGCGAATCACTTTAACGCACAATAAAGCAAAATTATGGCAGAATAGACCTACCTGCATATAAGCCAGCGGGACCCAGTTCTTCTTCGATCCTTATAAGTTGATTATATTTAGCCAGGCGATCGGATCGCGATAGCGAACCTGTTTTGATCTGCCCTGCGTTAGTGGCAACAGAGATATCAGCAATTGTAACATCCTCAGTTTCACCGGATCGATGTGAAATGATGGATGTGTAGTTAGCTTTCTGGGCCATTTCCACAGCCTCAAGAGTTTCACTTAAAGTACCAATCTGATTCACTTTAATCAAAATAGAATTAGCAACCTCTTGGTTTATTCCGGAAACTAAGCGTTTGACATTTGTCACGAACAAATCATCTCCAACCAGTTGACATTTTTGACCTATTTTTTCCGTCATATACTTCCAGCCATCCCAATCGTCTTCGCTCATACCGTCCTCAATTGAAACAATTGGATATTTGGAAATTAGGAGCTCATAATACGTAACCAACTCTTCAAAATTTAAGTTCCTATCCTCACCAACAAACCTATACAGTCCATCATTGTAAAATTCACTTGAAGCCACATCTAATGCGAGCACAACATCCTCACCAGGCTCATATCCCGACACTTCAATAGATTTCATAATAAAATCAAGTGCTTCTTCGGTACTTGAAAGATTAGGCGCAAACCCCCCTTCATCACCAACGTTCGTACTGTGTCCAGCATCTTTTAGTGAAATCTTCAAAGCATGAAAAATTTCAGTACCTATTCTTATGGCATCACCGAAATCTTTCGCGCCGATTGGCATTATCATGAATTCTTGAATATCAATTAAATTATCTGCGTGTTCTCCGCCGTTAAGGATATTCATCATAGGTACAGGTAATAATTTACCATGGGTTCCACCAATATATCTATATAGAGGCAGTGCTACCTCCTCAGCACTAGATTTTGCTACGGCTAAACTAACCCCGAGTGTAGCGTTAGCGCCTAAACGTGATTTATTTTCACTACCATCGAGTTCAATTAAAGTTTGATCTATTCGAACTTGGTCCTCAGCATCCATTCCAACGAGTGTTTCAGATATTTCGGAATTAACGTTCTCACATGCGTTCAACACTCCCTTTCCGCCAAAGAGTTTGCTATCACCATCCCGCAACTCGACTGCTTCGTGAATACCAGTAGAAGCTCCCGACGGTACGCTAGCTCGACCGAATGCGCCACTCTCTAAAATGACATCAACTTCAACGGTTGGGTTCCCGCGCGAATCGATTATTTGTCTACCGTGAATATCTATTATTGCAGTCATAAAAACACCAATTTAGCTAATCTTAGCGGGATAGTTCTTAGAAACCGCATCAATATTTAACAGCATTTCGATTATATCAGGCAACTCATTCAAATAAATCATGTTAGGCCCATCGCTGGGAGCAATATCTGGGTCCTGATGAGTTTCCATAAACACTCCCGCTACGCCCACACCAACGGCAGCTCTTGCTAGAATAGGCGCAAACTCGCGCTCTCCTCCCGAAGTGTACCCTTTGCCCCCAGGTTGTTGGACAGAATGTGTTGCATCAAAAATAATAGGGTAACCTGTTTTAGCCATGATCGGTAGCGACCTCATATCAGAGACTAGTGTGTTGTAGCCAAAGCTCGTACCACGGTCACATAACATAATATTCTTATTGCCTGTGCTTTCTATTTTTTTTACTACGTTTGGCATGTCCCAAGGCGCCAGAAATTGACCCTTTTTAACGTTAATCACCTTCCCTGTATTGCCCGCCGCTATAAGTAGATCAGTTTGACGACACAAAAATGCTGGTATCTGTATAACATCAACAACTTCACCGACGATGGCGCAATCATCAGCTTTGTGAACATCCGTGACTACTGGTAGGCCAGTCATTTCCCTAACTTCGGAGAAAATTGGCATAGCTTGGGAGATTCCTACGCCGCGCTTACTAGATATACTGGTCCTATTAGCTTTATCGTACGAAGATTTGTAAATCAAACCGACATCATGTTTTTCTGTTATTTCTTTGAGTTCCGTTGCAGTTTCTATTGCATGGGCACGGCTCTCAACAGCACAGGGCCCCGCTATGATTGTAATTTTAAGGTCGTTACTTACCGTGTAAGGGCCAACCTCCACTATTTTTGAGGTGCTCATAATCTGACTATACCAAACGCGATTGTTCAACTGCCGCCCGAACAAAATCCGTAAATAAAGGGTGGGGTTCAAACGGTCTCGATTTTAATTCCGGGTGGAATTGAACTCCGACAAACCATGGGTGTTCCGGGATCTCTATTATCTCTGGCAAAATACCATCTGGTGACTTGCCGGAAAAAATCATACCAGCCGCAGCCAATTTTTCTTCAAAGGCCATGTTTACCTCATAGCGATGCCGATGACGCTCACTGATATTCTTTTTACCATAGATCTTTCGGACACGGGTTTTTGGCCCAAGTGTGCAAGGATAAGCCCCGAGACGCATTGTTCCACCTTTGTCGCTGCCTTCATCGCGCTTTTCGAGCTTACCATCTTTTTCCCATTCAGTCATTAATCCAACAACAGGCTCTTCGCAAAAACCGAATTCACTAGTTCCCGCGCCCTTTAAGCCTGCAAGGTTTCGAGCAGCTTCAACAACAGCCATCTGCATACCAAAACAAATACCGAAATAGGGTATTTTCTTCTCTCTTGCAAATTGAGCTGCATTTATTTTCCCTTCGGCCCCACGTTCACCAAACCCGCCAGGGACTAAAATGCCTTGGCAGCCTTTTAGTTTATCAATAGTCTGTCCCGATTCAAATATTTCAGAATCTAACCATTTTAAGTTTACTTTTACATTATTTGAAATTCCCCCATGTGCCAAAGCTTCGGCGAGCGATTTGTAGGCGTCTAACAGTCCGGTATATTTTCCAACTATAGCTATTGTAATTTCACCTTCGGGAGCTACTGCACGTTGCACAACGGAATGCCATTCATTTAAATTTGGCGGAGGAGCCTTTAATTCAAAATGCCTACATACCTCTATATCGAGTCCTTGTTCGTGATAACTAATGGGGACTTGATAAATCGAGGCAACATCCAATGCTGGAACAACTGCCTCTTCTCGAACATTACAGAATAAAGCGATTTTCTTTCTTTCTCCTTCAGGTAACTGCCGATCTGATCGGCAAAGGAGCAGATCGGCTTGAATTCCAACATTCAAAAGCTCTTTGACCGAGTGTTGTGTGGGTTTCGTTTTTAACTCGCCGGCTGCTGCTATATAGGGCAACAAAGTAAGGTGAATGTACATTGTTCTATTTTGCCCGAGTTCATAGCCGAGCTGTCTAATAGCTTCTAAAAAAGGAGTACCTTCGATATCACCGACCGTGCCACCAATTTCAATTAAAACAAAGTCCTCATCATCTAAGTTCGAAACAGTAAAATTCTTAATAGCATCTGTAACATGGGGGATTACTTGAATCGTTGCCCCCAAATATTCTCCACGACGTTCTCTTGCGATTACATCGGAATATATACGTCCGGTTGTAACGTTATCGCTTTGTTTAGCGTCGACACACGTGAAGCGCTCATAATGGCCGAGATCGAGATCCGTTTCTGCCCCATCGTTTGTAACAAATACTTCGCCATGTTGATAAGGGCTCATTGTACCTGGATCTACATTTAAATAAGGGTCCAATTTTCGAATGCGTACTTTAAATCCTCGAGCTTGGAGTAATGCCGCTAACGCTGCGGACGCTAATCCTTTACCCAAAGAGGAAACCACTCCGCCAGTAATAAAAATAAAGCGCGTCATGGATCAGCACTATACATAAGCAGCGACAAGTATAAAAACAAAAGAGGCGGCCTCATTGCCACCTCTTTGTAAAGCTTCATATTTATAGGATATCTGTTCAATTATTTGGCACTCTCGGAACTGACGGAGTAATCGGAACTTGTTTTTGATTCGCAGGTTTAATTTTTTGATCCAGTATAGATCCCTTCTCGCGCCCCTGATCCGCCATTATTGCAAGGGCCATTGAAGTAATAAAAAAACCCGCAGCTAAAATAGCTGTAGACCGTGTAAGCAGGTTTGCCGTAGCGCGGCTTGTCATGAAGCCTCCCATGCCACCTCCTGACGATGACCCTCCACCCATTCCGCCTAGGCCACCTTCACTTTGCTGGATAAGAACCAGCAAAATCATGGCTACGGCTAATAACAAATGAACGACAATAATTACAGCTTCCATTAGGACTCTCTATTTCTCATCTGGCCTAAACTTTCACAGGTAAAATGAATGAACTCAATTCGTCAAATTAAGCTGCCTTTTATACGGTCTTAATCAATTTGGCAAATTATTTAGGGCAACTTTCAGCGATCGCCAAAAAATCTTTATCAGATAGGCTAGCACCTCCAACTAGAGCCCCATCAACATCTGGTAAACTCATTAATTCGATAGCATTACCGGGTTTAACGGAACCTCCATACAATAACCGCGTTTTTGTAGATTGTTCATTTCCAATTCTTTCACTTAATGTCTTACGCATCAATGCATGTACGTCTTGCACTTCTTTCGCTGATGGCGTTCGTCCAGTCCCGATCGCCCAGACTGGTTCATAAGCAATCACTATATTTCCAGAATTGGCTTGTTTTGGAATAGAAGCCACAATTTGTTCCATAACGATTTCATTAGTTGCACCATTTTTGCGTTCTATTTCTGTTTCGCCAATACAAATTATTGCAATTAAATTTGCTATCAATGCCGCTTCGGCTTTGGATTTTACAATTTCATTAGTTTCAAAATGATCTGTACGTCGCTCTGAGTGACCAATTATTGTATATGTGCAGCCCAAATCTTTCAGCATCTCAGCGCTGATATCGCCCGTATGCGCTCCATTCGCAGCTACGTGGCAGTCTTGTCCGCCCAAAAATATTCCTGCTTCAGATATTTTATCTGCAACTGGGCTCAATAGCGTCGCCGGTGGACAAAGTAGAAGATCAAAGTGACTAGATCTTGCGTCATTGACCTTAGCTACTAGATCATCAGCAAAACTTTTAGCAAAGTCCACGCGACCATTCATTTTCCAATTACCTGCTACCAGGGGACGCCGTTTAAAGATCATTATTATTCCTTCATACTGTGAATGAGCATTTATTTAGCATAGAGCCCTCAAAGAGGCTACTTAGACTATAAATAATTAAATTTTGAAAGGACAGATTTGACTAATCGCCGGAGGTGTTGCTAAGCATGTTTAGCACTCTTATGATGTCGTGCTCTAGAAAGCGCACAAAAAAAATATAAATGATATATTTCGATTGGTGATATTATGTCTGAAATTAAGAAAAAAACGCTCCGGGAAATACTTCTTGGATGGGGTGCCAAGATTTTGCTTGCATTACTCATATTAAGTTTTGGCGTTTGGGGTATTGGCGACTACGTTGCCCCACAACAAAGCAATGACGTGATAGCAAACGTTGGCGAAAGCGAGATAACTCTTTCTGAGTTGCAAAATGAGGTGCAATACCAAATAAGCCGACTTCAGCAGGTTCTCGGCCCTAGTCTTACCATTGAGAAAGCCAAGGCAATGGGCGTGGTAGACAATATACTGCAGTCATTGATACGTCGCTCTGTATTTGCTGAAGGGGCTAAATCAATGGGCTTAGTTATAAGTGATAAACTTGCATCCCGCGAAATTCGTGATGATGAACGATTTAAATCCAAGAGTGGCAAATTTGATCGCCGACGATTTGATGAGACTATTCAACGCGCAGGTTTGAGTGAGAATAGCTATATAGCACTCTACAAAGGACAGTTATTACAAAATCAGTACCTCAGCGGTATAAATAATGGGCAAGTGGTACCACGCAAATTAGTCAATTCAATTTACCAATACCGAAACGAAAAACGCTCAGCTAATTATATTGAAATTAAACACAACATGTTTAAATCGCTCCCAACTGCAAGTGAAGAGATTTTAAAAACATTTCATAAAGAGCACTCCCATCAATTCACAGCGCCGGAATATAGGGCAATTACGCTGGTACGATTAGGAACTGAAGATATAATTGATGAGATAGAAGTTTCAGATAATGAAATAAAAGAATCTTATGATGATCGGATAGGAGAGTTTCAATCTCCGGAAAGAAGAGAAATTCAACAATTACTAGTATCAAATAAAGCTAAGTCTATCGAAATATATAATAAAATCATTGCTGGCACTTCGTTTGCTGAAGCAGCCAAAGATATCCCTAAATTTGATATGCAATTACTTGAGCTTGGAACATTAACGCGGAAGCAATTACCTATAAAAACCCTTTCGGATACTGCTTTTAGTTTGACAGAAAATGGCGTTAGCTCTCCGGTAAAGAGCCCACTTGGCTGGCATATTTTACGTATTAAAAGAATTTTGCCTTCAAAACTAAAAACTCTCAACGAAGTAAGAGAAAAAATTAAAAACTCGATAGCAGTAGAAAAAGCTGTGGACGATCTTTATAAACTTTCCACTAGGTTTGAAGATGAACTAGGTGCCGGCTTAAGTATTGAAGAAGCAGCAAAGAAATTGAATTTTAGAGTTCGAAAAATAAGTGGTATCAGTGCTGAAGGATTTAGTGTGGCGGGGAAAAAGATTGAAGACCTTAATCCGGCGATTATTCAGGTAGCTTTTAGTACTGAGCAAAACCAGGATAGCGCTCTTACGGATTTTGGTGAGGACGGATATTTTATCCTTCATGTGGATGATATTATACCTCCAGCCCTACGCCCATTCTCAATAACTCGACCTGAGGTTGAACGTGACTGGCGGTTAGAACAACAAGCCCTTGCCGGAGATAAAAAAGTAAAATCATTAATAAAACGCCTCAAGTTAGGAGCTAGGTTGGACAAAATAGCAAAGGAATTAAATATAAGCGTGAAAACGAGTACGGAATTCACCCGTAGCGGCGCAGGATTAACAATTCCATTTCCTGGTGAACTTATCACGAGCTTGTTTGATGCCAATGATAGAGAGTTTGTTTCAGCGACATCTGACGATGCTAATTTCATTGCACAGATTAGAACGATCAAGCTTGCAGATATATCATCTGAAAAAAAGGGTTTAGATGCCCTAGAAAAAAAACTTGAAACCAACTTCAAAAGCGATATTGCCACGCAGTTTGTCAACGCTCTACGCAATAAATTTGGCGTGACTGCAGACCAAGCCGCCATTGCAGAGGCCTTTTAAAAGCACCTGCACCTTTTAATTTCATTAATTTATTGATTTACCAAGGTTTAATGGCGATATACCTTGTTGTCTGGCAACGATGGTGCTGATCGGTACTTGAACAAACCCTTTCTCTGCTATGGTAGCAAGCCAATTAGATAAGGCGGTTATCGTTGCGTCTCGAGGATGGCCTATTGCGACCGCAAAGCCGTTTAATTTAGCAAATTTTTCCATTAGATTTAACTGCTTATTCACACCTTGAATAGTGGGGTCATTATCCAAAAAAAAATTTCGCTGAGTAAAGGGTACATCGTTAGCAAGCGCAATTGAGGCTCCTACCGTGCTACCTGAGGTTCGGGAATCCAAGAACAAGAGCCCACGTCGTTTTAGCTCCCGCATTACCGTATGCATACCAACCGCGTCAGCCGTAAAAAGACTGCCCATGTGATTGTTGATACCAACATAACCACCAAATCTACTTAAACCCCAACGCAAACGTTTTAAAATTTGTTCGGTAGAACTGTTAGCAATAAGGGTATTGGGGCCTGGGTCCGCAGATTTACTCAATGGTTCCATAGCCATGTGGACCAGTATCTCGTGACCGGATTCTTTAGCAGTTTTTACTTGTTCACCTAAATTTTCAGCGTATGTCAAAAATGCTATTGTTAAAGGTGCCATTAATCGACTGATTGAAGCAGTCCTCTTTTTATCTACGCCCGCATCATCAATAACAATAGCAATTTGTGGTCCCGTCGGGAGTTCTCCAAGTTGAACGGCATTTTTGCGCCATGTATTTTCCTGACCAGGCATCAAGATTACTGGACCTTCGTCTCTTTTTTTGTCCTTAGTAAGACCAGAAACCTTTGGTTTAGAATCATATATTTTCTCGGATAAAGTTATTTCATAAGACTTCATATCCTCAAACGTCTTAGTTGCGTCAAGCTCCCCTCGGTTAGAAGTAGCCTTTTGTTTACTGTCAAATAACAATCTATTTTCTACAGGCAAGGCAAAGGGTATAGCCTCCTGCAACCGATTGTTGACTTTTGGCAATTCAACGGAGTGACTCCTAGTTTTTTTTCCTATCACAAATGTAAAGGTTATAACTAAGGTAGCTAATAGAAAAACTAACCCAAAAACAATCCAACCAATAGTTGAAAACTTAGCGTTAAAGAACTTAAAAACATTATCTAATTGAATTAGCTTCAATTGGATCCCCTAACCGCGATATAACAACAAACAGAAATACGTAAGCTTTCAATCTAGCGAGATTTAATCACCCTAGCACGTTTTTGATCAGATATAATAAGGTAAAAAGATACCCAAACCTATCAATTTTGTTCAGGATTTTTTTCGATATCCATTTTAGTTATTTATTTTTCACTATCAAAAAAGACAAGTAATCATTGTTGAATAGTATTCTAAAGGTAATTGATAGCTTGACCTAGATAACATCTCCTTGCATTCTGCGCCAAATTTAGCGTTACGGATGAGTTACTGCAAATCAAAATTCTGATTAGGATCGATTAGTAATAATTAATAGCTGTTTCGACACATACTCCTCGATTTATCTGATAATGAATTATTTAGAGCCAGGGTCCAATAGCCAACATCTAAATCGCTCCGTTAAACTAACAAGTTTCGGAGTCAATAATGCAGACGCGTTTCATAGGAATTCTAAAATATGAGCAATATGAAATCATTTATCGGCAAAGTCTCAGACGGTGCTTCACTCACCGTATCCGAATCGGAACAAGCCTTTAGTGTAATCATGTCGGGCGATGCAACTCCATCCCAAATTGGTGGTTTTTTGATGGCTTTACGGGTAAGGGGAGAAACCGTAGATGAAATTACAGGTGCAGCAAGGGCCGTGCGTGCTAAAGCCCATTATATTGAAGCACCTGACAATGCAATTGACGTTGTTGGTACTGGAGGCGATGGCTCTGGCACTTATAACATCTCTACGGGTGCCTCTCTAGTCGTTGCCGCGAGTGGAGTGCCAGTCGCCAAACATGGAAATCGTGCATTATCATCAAAATCTGGCGCAGCAGACACTCTTTCTGAGTTAGGTGTGAATTATGATGCAGATTTTGAATTAGTAAAAAAATCGATTTGGAAAGCGAATATTGGCTTTTTAATGGCCCCTCGACACCACAGTGCGTGGCGTCACGTCGCGGGTTCCCGTGTTGAACTCGCTACAAGAACCATTTTCAATCTACTCGGACCCATCTGCAATCCTTCAGGGGTAAAACGTCAACTTACAGGGGTCTTTAACAAAGAGTGGGTAGTACCAATCGCAGAAACACTAAATCAATTGGGTAGTGAAAGGGTGTGGGTCATGCACGGTTCCGATGGCACCGATGAACTAACCACAACTGGGCCGACGTTTGTATCAGAACTCAAGGATGGAAAGATCACTAACTTTGAGGTTAATCCGGAAGACGCTGGTTTGCCAATTTCTAAATTAGAAAACCTAAAAGGTGGTGATCCGTCGTACAATGCTAGTGCTATTCGATCCATGCTGGATGGAGAGCAATCCGCCTATCGGGATATAGTTATCTACAACGCTGCGGCCGCACTTTTAATCGCCGATAAGGCTACCGATCTAACTGAAGGTGCCAGACTTGCCGCTGAAGCTATTGATAATGGTAAAGCCAAATTAACCCTAGAAGCACTAGTCAAAATTACTAACAGCTATCAAACTGGGAACTGAAATTGGGCGACATCCTTTCCGAAATTTGTACTAAAAAATATGCGCATGTACTTAACCAGAAATGTAATATTTCCGAGGCTTCACTAATAAAAAAAATTGAGCTCATTGAGCCTCCACGAGGATTCATTAAAAACCTCGAAAAGGTGATCAAAGCGAACCAATTTGCTTTGATCGCCGAAATAAAAAAAGCCTCTCCATCGAAGGGCGTCATCCGAGAAGACTTTGATCCAGAAGAATTGGCGCTTTCTTATAAGGAAGGGGGGGCGACTTGCCTTTCTATATTAACTGACGGGCCATACTTCCAGGGTGCTGATGTTTACTTAGAACAAGCTCGAAATTCGGTTTCATTGCCAATAATCCGAAAAGATTTTATCATTAGTTCATACCAAATACTTGAGTCGCGAGCAATTGGGGCCGATTGTATTTTACTTATCATGGCATGCCTCGACGATAAGCAGGCAGCCGATTTTAAATCAGTGGCCGATGAATTGGGCATGGATTCGTTAGTCGAAGTGCATAGTAATACAGAATTAGATCGTGCTCTAAAACTTTCTCCCGCTCTTCTTGGGATTAATAACCGTAATCTGAAAACCCTCGAAATTGACCTGAAAAAGACAGAAGAGTTGGCACCTTTAGTCGATGACGATATAATTATCGTTAGTGAATCTGGACTGCATAGCCACGAAGATTTGCTCCGCATGCACGCTCTTGGAATTAGTAGCTTTCTAGTCGGAGAGTCACTGATGCGCGAACGAGACGTAGAAAGTGCAACTAAACGATTACTTGGTATTGAGATCTGATATGAGTAAACTGACACACATTGATCATGCTGGAAATGCAATTATGGTAGACGTTTCAAATAAGGGAAAAACTGAGCGCACAGCAACAGCTAGGGGCTCAGTTTATATGGCTTCATCAACACTGGAGTTAATAAGTAAAAAAGAAATAAAAAAGGGTGACGTATTATCCATCGCCCAAATCGCGGGTATAATGGCAGCAAAGCGAACACCTGACTTGATACCTCTATGCCATCCCCTGAACTTAACCTCGGTGAAAGTAGAATTAAACACCGATCCGGCAAGGAACGCTGTTGATATAGTCTCAACCTGCAAACTATCGGGTAAAACTGGAGTAGAAATGGAAGCTTTAACTGCTGTCTCGATAGCAGCCCTAACAATTTATGATATGTGTAAGGCGGTCGATCGAGGTATACGATTAAGCGATATTCGTTTACTCCATAAATCTGGCGGTGAATCTGGCGAGTTCAAAAGCTCTTAATGGACGATGAAAAAAATAACTGACACTTTAATCAGCGTAGATGATGCATTGCAAAAAATTTTGTCAGAAGTGCGCAAATTGAGCACTGAGGATATTTCTATTTCCGATGCCCGAAACCGTATTTTAGCAATAGATTTAGCCTCCAGAGTCACTCAACCCCCAACGTCTGTATCTGCTATGGACGGTTATGCTGTATCGGTAGATGATCTGGCGACAACACCAACCTCATTAACTCAAATTGGAGTATCAGCCGCCGGTAACGGTTTTAAGGCTAAGATTAAAGCGGGACAGACCGTGCGTATTTTCACGGGAGCCCCCGTTCCTGACGGCGCAAATGCTATTATTATTCAAGAAGACGTTGAAAAATCTGGCGACCAAGTGATCGTTAGTAATCCAGTACCGATCGGGAAATATATTCGCCCGGCGGGGCTTGACTTTAAAAAAGATGATGTACTTCTTACTGCTGGGACAAGACTAAATTACAGGAATCTAGCACTCGCTGCAGCAATGAACCTACCTTGGCTAAAAGTTATTCGTAAACCTAGGGTAGCTATATTGTCAACTGGTGATGAACTTGTTTTGCCTGGAGAAGCCAGAGGATCAGAACAAATCATCAGTTCAAATAATATAGGTTTGGCTGCCTTGGTTGCCGCAGAAGGCGGGTTACCAATTAATCTTGGTATCGCCAAAGATAACCCTGATGTTATTAAGGATATTATTTCGAAAATATCCGGAATAGATATGTTAGTCACGATTGGGGGAGCATCCGTCGGAGATTATGATTTGATAAAATCCGTCTTAAGTGAAGAAGGCTTAAATATAATATTCAGTCGCGTGGCAATGCGTCCGGGTAAACCTTTGATATTTGGCATGCTCTCGGGATTTCCAATGCTTGGCCTGCCCGGCAACCCGGTGTCGGCAGGTATAACCGCGGCGTTATTTCTTAAACCAGCAATGAACAAGATGTTAGGTGCAGAAGTTACATCACACGTCACAGAAACCGCTACTATCGGATGCGACTTAAATCCAAACGATAAACGCCAAGATTATTTAAGAGCTACCGTTTCAATAGGAAAGATGGGAGAAACCATTGCTACTCCATTTGATAAACAAGATAGCTCAATGCTTGCAACATTTGCAAAAGCTCAGTGCCTAGTAATCCGGCCTCCTTTTGCTGCAGCATTAAGCGCAGGTCAACCTGCAGAAATTATTCGACTAGACAACTTTTATTAAGCTCGGCAAGTCTAAAAACGTTGAATTTTGATAATTTTTCTATTGACCTGAAATAAGAACTAAAATAGAACATTCGTGAGTTTAAATTTTGTTCTACAACCAGTCTAGTTATACAAACCAATTAATATAATCTATTTTAGTATTTGCTTTCTAACAATTTGGAACAGTATCCAATTAAATAGATCTAACAGTATCCAGCTAGATAGATCTTAAGGAGGTTATAAAATGCTTACCAAGAAGCAATACGAATTACTAATATTCATCGATAATAAATTGCGTAATTCTGGTGTATCACCTTCTTTCGATGAAATGAGGCGTGCATTAGATCTCAAGTCTAAATCTGGTATCCATCGCTTAATTACCGGACTAGAAGAAAGAGGTTTTATTCGCAGACTACCTCACCGAGCACGGGCTTTAGAAATTATTAAACTCCCAAAAAATTTTCCCGCAAGGATGCCCCAAAGTAGTAAATCCAATATAATAAAGGGTGATTTTCGAGCTAAGGATCAGTTACCAACGCCTGCAAATGACCCACTTGAAATTCCGTTCCTCGGGAAAATTGCTGCAGGCACTCCTATAGAAGCAATAAGTGATCCTACCAATTTTGTTTATGTTCCCGCAAATATGTCAGGAAAGGGCGAACGCTACGCATTAGAAGTTGAAGGAGATTCCATGATTGACGCTGGAATAAACGATGGTGACACAGTGGTAATCGAAAAATGTGACACGGCAGAAAATGGAACAATTGTAGTGGCACTTATAGATAATAAAGAAGCAACACTAAAACGCATACGAATAAAAGGGGGGACTATAGCCTTAGAAGCAGCAAATAATGATTATGAAACGAGAATATTTGGTCCTGATCGTGTACACATCCAAGGAAAATTAGTTGGATTATTTCGCACTTATCACTAATTAATTCAAAAAGTAGTAATTATAAAACGATGAGACACAACTCATCAAAAGTGCATTAGTTTAAATATAAGTCCAAGTCAATTTGGTAGTTAAATATAGCAGGTTAAATAGTCTTGTCAGAAATAGTTACGCGATTTGCACCCTCGCCCACAGGCTTTTTGCACATAGGTGGCGCCCGCACCGCACTTTTTAATTGGCTACTTGCCAAGCATCACGGTGGAAAATTTTTATTACGCATCGAAGACACAGACCAAAAACGTTCAACTAATGAAGCTGTTGAAGCAATTTATAACGGGTTAAAATGGCTGGGGATTGATTGGGATGGTGAAGTGTTTTCGCAATTTGAACGTCGCCACCGGCATATTAATGTTGCCAATCAATTAGTTGAAAAAGGTTTGGCCTACCGCTGTTTTTGCACTCCTGAAGAACTTGCACAAATGCGTGATAAAGCTCTAAAGCAAGGGAGTACAAGACTTTATGATGGGACTTGGCGTGATAAAGACCCATCAAAAGCTCCCCTAAAAATAGAACCCTCCATCCGTCTTCGTGTTCAGCTCGAAGGTAACTCAACTATAGAAGATGCTATTCAAGGTCCAGTGACGGTCGACAATTGTAATATCGACGATATGGTTCTTCTACGGTCAGATGGAACTCCAACTTATATGCTTGCTGTTGTCGTCGATGACCACGAAATGGATATTACCCATGTAGTAAGGGGTGACGACCATTTAACCAATACATTCCGCCAAATTCAAATTTATAAGGCCATGAATTGGAAGTTGCCAGTTTTTGCGCACATGCCTTTGTTACACGGTGTTGATGGGAAAAAATTATCTAAACGCCATGGAGCTCTTGGCATTAATGCTTATAAAGAGATGGGTTTTTTGCCAGAAGCAATAAATAATTACCTTCTTCGATTAGGGTGGTCCCACGGTAACCACGAAATAATTAGCAAAGAACAGGCTATTAAATGGTTCCGAATTAAAAAAGTGGGTAAATCGCCTTCACGCTTTGACATGGACAAATTGAATAACTTAAGCAATCATTATATAAGATATTGTGATAATGATCGTTTAATTAACCTTATGATACCCGAAATTAATAACTTACTCGGAGATAGGATTTCACCAGAAACAAAAATACGTCTCAAGAAGGGAATTGATGAATTAAAGCATAGAGTTAATAATATAAAAGAACTCGTTGATAATTCAATAATTTATTGCATTAAAAGACCAATTTTGATCGAGGAAAATGAAATTAAAAAATTAGATAAAATCAACCTTAACACTCTCGGAGACTTGTACGAAGAGTTAAAGAACCTCGAAACCTGGGGTAGGGATGAATTATCTCAACTTATGCGAGAAATAGCTGAAAAAACTGGCAAAAGCCTCGGTAAAATTGCCCAACCGCTTCGCTCTGCCCTATGTGGAGATTTACCAGCACCCGGTATTTCTGAGGTAATGAGAGTTTTAGGAAAAAAAGAAACTTTAAGCCGTTTAAAAGACGCCTTATGATCCACAATTTTCTAATTTATGACAGAAATTCAGTACTTTGCTTGACATTGTACCGTAAATATTCATATATCCGCTCGCGTAACATAAAGGAAATTGGATAAATGCGTGAATATTAAAAATCAACCTACCTTCACATTAACCAACAACTCAGATGGGAACTCGTGGGAACTACCCGTGATGAAGGGTTCGGTTGGCCCAAAAGTCATCGACGTTCGGCGTCTTTATTCGGATACAAATTGTTTTACTTTTGACCCAGGCTTTACATCAACTGGTAGTTGTGAATCTAAAATCACATACATTGACGGTGAAAAAGGTATTCTATTGCATCGAGGCTACCCCATCGATCAACTAGCACAACATTCAGACTACTTAGAGACATGTTACCTCCTTCTCTACGGAGAGTTACCAAATAAGGAAGAAAAAAACAAATTCGTTAACCATATAACCCGCCATACCATGTTGCATGAATCATTTAACACATTTTTTCATGGTTTTCGCCGTGATGCTCATCCGATGGCTGTGATGTGCGGAGTTATTGGGGCTCTTGCGGCATTTTATCATGACAGTTTAGATATTAACGATCCCCACCATCGAATGGTGTCTTCACATCGCCTAATTGCAAAAGTACCGACCATTGCAGCGCAAGCATTCAAATATTCTATTGGGCAACCATTTATCTCTCCTCGAAACGATCTTGGTTTTGCCGAAAACTTTTTACACATGATGTTCGCAACTCCTGCAGAAGACTATCAAGTAAGCCCAACTCTATCAAAAGCGATGGATCGGATACTAATTCTACACGCCGACCACGAACAAAATGCATCAACCTCAACCGTGCGTTTAGCTGGATCCAGTGGAGCAAATCCTTTTGCTTGTATAGCCGCTGGCATAGCCTCCTTATGGGGCCCAGCCCATGGAGGCGCTAATGAAGCTGTTTTAAGAATGCTAAATGAAATTAATAGTGTAGATAATATCCCTAAGTTTGTAAAAAGAGCGAAGGACAAAGATGATCCGTTTCGCCTAATGGGTTTTGGACACAGGGTCTATAAAAATTTCGACCCACGTGCAAAAGTGATGCAAGAATCTTGCCATGAGGTGCTCAAAGAACTCGGAATTGAAGATGAACCTCTACTGGATCTAGCAATGGAATTGGAACGAATAGCTCTTAATGATGAATACTTCATTGAAAGAAAATTATATCCAAACGTCGATTTTTATTCAGGTATAATCTTTAAGGCTATAGGCATACCTGAATCAATGTTCACAGTTCTATTTGCTGTTGCACGAACTGTTGGTTGGATTTCACAGTGGAATGAAATGATCGAAGACCCCACGCAAAAAATTGGTCGCCCACGGCAACTCTACCTTGGCGAAACAATCCGTGACTATGTCCCGTTGGATAATCGTTAGACAATCGAGCCTAATGTAGTTTGAAAATCATCAAACATCGCCGTTTATAACGCTAATCTCGCTGTACCAATTCTATTTTATACCCATCGGGATCTTCCACAAACGCAATAATTCGTGATCCCCCCTTCATCGGACCAGCAGGCCGAGGAACTTTAACCCCCTCATTCTCCATAACTTGGCACACAGCATAAGCATCTGGTACTGCTATTGCAAGATGACCAAATGCACTGCCCTGATCGTAAGCGACAGCCTGATCCCAATTATGAGTAAGCTCGATTACAGTTGTTTCATTTTCGTCTCCATAACCCAAAAAAGCTAAGGTAAACCGTCCACCCTCAAAGTCTTTTCGTCTAAGGAGTTTCATCCCCAGATGTCGTGTATAAAAATCAATGGACTTTTCCAGATTAAGAACCCTAATCATCGTATGCAATAACCTAAATTTACTTTTTAAATCATCCATTTTTTATTAACTTCCTTTCTAACCAATAATATCAATCACAATGTTTGCTGCCTTATCACTGGGAGCTATATCTCCGTTTTGCAGCTGAATAATAGCTTGGTTAAAACTATTGATTTGTGCTTTTGCTGCGTTTGAATCTATCAAATAACTTGAAATGTATGAGGCTATTATATCACTTTTACACGCTTCTTGTATTAGCTCAGGCACAACTTCCCGATCCAATAGGATATTTATCAAGTTTACATAAGGCGTTCTAACCATTCTGCGTGCAATAACGGCCGTCAACCAATTAACTTTGTACACAGTTACATGAGGTACGCCTGCTATAGCCAATTCTAAGGAAACTGTGCCCGAAGCAGCTATTCCGCAATTTGAAGCTGAAAAAGCTGCAAATTTGTCCCTATCACTGCTCACAACAATAGGAATTTTATCCCAAGATTCTAACTGATTACAAACCTCAGCCTTAACTGCTGCAGTGGTTGGCATCACAAGGTGGAGATTTGCATAATTCAAGAGTTGAACCGTGTCTTTTAATACAGGTAATATTCTAACAACTTCATTTTGCCGGCTACCTGGCAAAAGGCATAAAACCTTGGCTTCTGTTGGAATATTATGACGGGTCCTAAAATTAATGCCATCACCCTGATCAGCACCACTTTCAATAACTGGATGTCCCACGAATGAACTGACAAGGCCTTCTCTTGTAAAATAAGCAGGCTCAAAGGGTAACAGGGTTAACAAATGATCAATAATAGCGGCTATTTTTTTTGCTCTCGAAGGTTTCCAGGCCCAAACGGATGGCGCCACATAATGGATTAGTGGAATGTTCTTTCCGCGAAGCCGTTTGGCAACACGGAATGAAAAGTCCGGGATATCAATCGTTATGACTACGTCTGGCTTATTTGATAAGATGTGGGTAACGGTATCTTTAATCCGCCTAACTATGTTAGGAAGCTTGGGCAAAATCTCCAGAAATCCCATTCCAGTAAGTTCTGACATTGGGAAATAACTCTTCAACCCCTGCGCCTCCATTTCGGGTCCTCCTATGCCTGACAGTTTAACTTTGTCTCCGGTTTTTCTTCTGACAGCGGCTATTAAACGTGCACCCAATCGATCACCCGATGGCTCTCCAGCAACTATATAAACATGCGGAATTTTCATTTGATATCCTTTAAAACTAAGGCATTAACAAAAATTCCCTTCTTATTTGCTGTCGAAATGACCTTTTCACGGTCAATAATGATTGTCTCACCAGCTTGAATAATGATACCAGATAAACCGGCTTCACTGGCCTCCAGAACTGTATTAACCCCAATAGTTGGCAAATCCATTCGTCGGTCTTGTCCGGGTTTTTTTAATTTAACTAATAGTCCTCCAACGCCTCTAGGAGTAAGGTTTAAGCTGTCTTTGATCATTTGTGCGGTACCATTAATTCCTTCCTCAATAATTACTTTACCGGACTTGACTATCACCGCTTGCCCCAGATCACGCTTGCCTAAGCTTAATGCAGCTCTGACGCCAAAATCTATGTCAGAAAAAAATTCTTTCGCAATTTCAACAGACCCGAGTAAACCCTCTGGCGCCAACAAATCTTCAATAATGTCATCTATTCCAATTACAACAAATCCTTCCTTCTCCATTTCAGCTGCCACAGCTGTTAATAAACTGTTATCACCAACGAATTTAAATAAGGATCGTAGAGCCACTTTAGTAAAGAACTTGATGCTCCGATAATCGGGGACTATTTCGAGTAATGATGGCAATTTCACGTCGCCAATCATTACAACCTCTTTTACATTTTCGTCTTTTAAAATTTTAAAACCAACACCTGCTTTGCTAATATGCACCCAACTATGTGGAGTACCATCTAATGCCGTTGCGGATGCATGTCCCATTATACCAATCACATAATAGGAGCGCTTAGAGGCTTGACATACATCAATAATCCTCCGCGGCAGGCTTCCTCCGCCAGCAATGATACCAAGTTTAGGCTGCATCCTCTAACAACGGCTGACAAATAGACCGAGAAGATTCTGCGCCCATAAAATCCAATACTTCGATTACAGGTTCAATACCCGAAAATAGGTCAGATACATCCGCCATTCTTTCAGCCTGAGTTCCTTCAAGAGAAAATAAAAGTCGATAAGCTCGTCGCAAATCGTGAATAATTTCACGGGAAAATCCGCGGCGTTTTAGGCCAACCAAATTCAAACCTGATAAATAAGCGCGATTACCAACAACTGAACCATAAGGAATGACATCATTTTCCACTCCTGAGCAACCACCAATCATAGCATGACGTCCTATCCGAACAAACTGATGAACAGCTGCCAACCCTCCAATGATAGCGAAATCACCAATGGAAACGTGTCCCCCTAACGTTGCGTTATTGACAAGTATAACATTGTCACCAACGGTACAATCGTGAGCAACATGCGACGACATCATAAATAAGCAATTATCCCCTACTTTGGTTAGCAACCCTCCCCCAGCGGTTCCTGGGTTCATCGTAACATATTCCCGAATAATATTATTAGTACCAATTTCGAGCCTTGATTTCTCTCCTTTGTACTTAAGATCTTGCGGAGAATGGCCTATTGATGCAAAAGGATATATATGCGTACCCTCCCCAATTAACGTTGCTCCAGATAGAACTACATGAGATTCAAGTTTTGTATTGTCTCCCAAAACTACCTCGCTGCCAATGCAGCAATAGGCCCCTATCTCAGTACCGATTCCGATCATAGCTCCGTCTTCTATAATCGCTGTTGGGTGAATTTTATTCATCATCAATTATCATCGCAGTAAAGGTAGCTTCGGCAACAATAGTAGTACTAACTTTAGCTAGCCCTTCAAATTTCCACACACTTTTTCTATGCTGCTTAACTTTTACAGGAATTTGTAGTACATCTCCCGGTTGCACCGGACTTCGAAATTTTGCATTTTCTACAGACATAAAATAAACAAGTTTGCCTTCTGTGTGCCCATTTAAAGAATGCACCACCAACACGGCCGCTGTCTGCGCCATTGCTTCGATAATTAGAACCCCTGGCATAATAGGCTTTCGTGGGAAATGACCTTGAAAATGAGGTTCATTAATAGTTACATTCTTATGGCCGGTTGCACTTTCATCAACTATCAAGTTATCTACTCGATCGATCATCAAAAATGGATATCGGTGGGGAATCATCGTTAAAATATTCTCTATATCAATTAGGTTATGATCCGTCATCACTTTCTCTAATTCCATAACTAACCTCTTTTCTCTTTAGACAATCTTTTTAGAATTGCAATGGCTTTCCAGTGCTGCCTCCTATCTTGGGCGGGAGTGCCCGCAACCTTCTCACCGGGCGTCAAATCTTTGGTGACACCACTCTGAGCAGCTATCTTAACTCCATTACCAATACTTACATGTCCAGCGACACCCGCTTGTCCTCCTAAAGAGACGAAGTCACCCACTTTAGCACTACCGGCGATACCGTTTTGAGCTGTTATGAAGCAGCCTTGTCCTATCTCCACATTATGAGCAATATGCACTAAATTATCTATTTTAGTGCCATCTCCAATTACAGTATCAGCTAGAGCTCCTCTATCGATCGCAGTGTTTGCTCCAATTTCTACTTCATCTCCAATGATTACACGACCTAATTGTTCGACCTTTTTGTGAACAGGTACCCCAGGGGCAAACCCAAAACCATCTTGCCCTATCCGAACTCCCGGATGAATGATATTATTATCCCCCAATATACAATGAGTTAGTGTTACATTAGGTCCAATGTTACAGTTATTTCCTATCTCAACACCGGAACCAATATATGTGTTAGCCCCAATCAAACAATTATCACCAATTTGAACATTTTTTTTGATAACTGCTCCACATTCCACCACGATATTTCTTCCCACGTTTGCCGAGGAGCTAACGTTAGCGTCTTCATCAATGTTTCGGTGCAATTGTGACAGACGTGGATAAAAAGCTTGCGTTAATCTTGCGTAGCCTAAATACGGATCGTCCAAAATAAGAAGGGCGGCTCCGGAAGGAGCTTTATCAACCATTTTTGCATCAACTACAATTGCTCCTGCGTTGGAGAAGCGGTATTCATCCACATAACGTGGATTGTCGAGAAAACTCACATCTTTCCGAGAAGCTAAAGATAGTGAGCAAACATCAAAGAACATCGCATCCTTATTAACATCTCCTCCAATTTTGGAGCCACTAATTTCAGCTAATTGTTCTATATTAAACGGCCCCTCAACCTTAAAAAAGCGGGGATCAGCCATCGTTCACTTTCCTGATTTATTTGTAGTAACTGGAATAGAGTATTTTGGAATGTTCTTATTTAACGCATCAAGAACAGCTCCAGAAATGTCCAGGGCATCAGGACGGACAAGGATTAGCTCAGGTGTATATCGAAAAACCAAATTTAATTTATCTTTTTTTGATACTTGAATTAGTGCTTTTTGAATTTCCTTATTCAGCACAAGATCTGCGCGCGCTCTAAACCGAGCGAGTTCCTGATTGCGAATTTGCACCTTCTTTCTAAGGGCAGAGGTTTTTACCCGAAAACCGCGGGTTTCATCATCAAAAGCTGTGGGAGATAAGAGAACCCGTTTTTTTTGTAATTCATCATCAATTTTTCTGAGGATATTTTCTTCTTTCTTTATCTCTGCCATAAATTTCCTGCGTTTCGAATCAATTTTTCTTGCTATATCTTTAGCCAATAGCGATTGACGCGTTACCCAATTGACATCAAGCATGCCCATGGTAATGGTAATTGTATTTTCTTGCGACAAAACCCGGTGAGAGCTTAAAAGAACCAAAGCCAAAAACAAAAAAGAATACCCAAGGCTACGTATCATTCTCATTATTTAAAACCTCGTTCCGAAATTGAATCTGAAAAGCTCTGTTTTATCATAAGATTCTTTTTTTAGAGCCCAGCCAAGGTCAACATTAATAGGACCAAATGGCGAAATCCAACCGAGACCAGCACCCGCCGATACCCTCACGTTGCCGGTATCCTTTATATTTGAATTTGAAGGGTTAACAGAACCTAAGCTACCAAAGTCACTGAATAATCTGCCAGAAATCCCAAGCTCATTCGGTAATCCAAGAGGAAATTCTAATTGTGTAGAACCAAAATAAATCCACTCACCACCAAGAGAATCATCCGTCACTATATCTCTGGGTCCCGCACCAACATTTGCAAAACCTCTCAAATTTTTGCCGCCAAGTACAAAGCGATCCGGAATTTTTACATCTTGGCTAATTCCAAGAATATGTCCTACTTGACCACCGAGACTGAAGATATAATTTGTGGCTAATTCATTATAGTGCGCCGCTTTTAGTTGGTTGCGGAAATACCGAACATTTCCACCCAAACCCGCGACATCGTTCATCATTTTTACTAGATATCCATCCTTTGGCCGTAGTCGACTGTCGCGTCGATCATATGCTAGGCTATGCCCTATTTCAGATAAGAAACGAGAACCTTTTTGCGTCTTAATCAAGTTAGACGCCGACGAAGAAACATTTTCAATCTTTGCTGATTCTGCTTTATACCGCAAACCTTGACGTAAATGTGGTGCCACTGGAAAACTAGACCGCAAACCAAACCCTGTTTTAGTAGAATCATAAGAACTTTCTGACTGACGGTTTTGCTTTGTATGGTACACATCAAATCCAGCACTAACATCCCGGCTAAGAAAGTACGGCTCAGTAAATGACACACTAGCTGTAGACCTTTTTCCTGCGAATGAAGCGTTAAAACTCAAGATTTGCCCTTTACCTAAAAGATTTTTCTCCTTCAAACCAAAATCAACAAGAGGACCTACGTCGGTTGAATAACCTGCTCCCAAATTCAATGAGCCGGTTGATTTCTCCTCAACATCAACTTTGATAATCGTCTTGTCAGCCGCACTACCGCGTATTGTTTTCAAGTCAACTTTACCAAAATAATTTAAATCTTGAATTTTCTGACGTCCTCGACGAATTTTGGAAGCATTGTAGGCATCGCCCTCAGACAATTGAATTTCCCTTCGAACAACCTCGTCAATCGTCCTAACATTACCAGTAATATCTATTCGCTCAATATAAACCCGAGGACCCTCTTGAATCTGGAACGTAAGATTTATCACCTTATTTTTCCGGTCGCGGCTAGCACGAGGCTTTACTTCAACAAATGCAAAACCAAGGCTCCCGACAGCATCCGTGAAAGCATCTACGGCCTTATCAACTTCTCTATAGTCATACCTATCGCCGGATTTAAATCCAATCAGTCTAATTAATTTTTTTCTATCAATGCCTCGCATATCGGCCGATACGTCAATTTTGCCAAATTTATAACGCGCACCCTCATTAATATTAAAAGTGATGAAAAAAGCCTTACCGTCAGGGGTCAGTTCACCAACAGCCGAATTAACCCGGAAGGCAGCATATCCTTTTGACAAATAATGACGTCGTAGCAACTCACGATCTAGGTTCAAACGATCAGGGTCATACGTATCATCCGAAGAATAAAATCGATACCAGCGGGTCTCTTTGCTACGGATAATGCCACGAAGATCAGAATCACTTTCAAACTTATTACCAATAAACTTGATACTCTGTACCCTTGTTAACGGACCTTCATTAATCTCAAAAACAAGATCAGCCCGATTCTGTGGTAATTGTATAATTTTCGGAACCACAGAGGCTGCAAAACGGCCGTTGACCCTATACACTTCAAGTATTCTCTTAACATCAGCCTGTACTTTAGTCCTGGTAAATACAACCCGAGGCCGTAGAATAATTTCATTTCTCAAATCATTATCTTCAATCCGTCTATTACCCTCAAATGCAATTCGATTAATGATAGGATTTTCGACAACCTTAATAATTAAAGTTTTTCCCTTCTGACCAATCACTACATCGGCAAATAATCCAGTTGCATATAAACTTTTCAACGACTGATCGATCCGACGCCGATCAAATATATCTCCCTCTTGCAGAAGCAAATAAGAGCGAACCGTACTATTCTCGATTCTTTTAGTACCTTGGATTGCAATTTGTTTGATTACGCCTACATTTTGACTTAGAGCCGAGAAAGGCAATAAAACAGCCAAAACTAAGGCACTTCTCAACGCCATTATTCTAATCAACTTCAATAAGAAACTCCTTAAACAAGTCTGTTAGGACTTTACACAAAAACCGAACCAAAATCACGCAATTCCACAAATTTTTCTAACGATTCAACAGTTTATGTAAATATATTAGCGATCGCCTCAAAAAACTTTAGATACACAAGATCATTCCAAGTGACAAACAGAAATAACCCCCCAACCAAAGCAAGTCCAACCTTAAACCCAAATTCTTGGGCTCTAGGCCCTAAAGGACGCCCTCGAACTGCTTCAATCACATAAAAAGCCAAATGACCGCCATCAAGCAAGGGGATGGGAAATAGATTAATCAATCCCAAATTAATAGAAAGAATTGCTAAAAACGAAACAAAACTTGCTATACCTAGTTCCGCTACTTGTCCAGAAATTTGTGCTATTCGCAACACCCCACCAAGTTCTTCCGCTGACTGTTTAGCAGTTATAATATCCCATATATAGATTAGAATTCTGGCTGTAAAAGCAAAAGTGCGTTCAACCGCAAGCCCTATCGCTACTAGTGGATTTTGGCGCTCATATTTTATTTTGCTAGCAAGGACTGAAATGCCAAGCAAGCCAATTTTGACAGATTTTCCAGAACTATTTTTCCCATTTTTTGAACCAGTAACTAAGTCAAGCTTTAAATCTTCTCCCGCCCGTATAATGGTGATCGAAATGTCCGTATCCGGCCTCTCTCGAATTAATCTTTGCAACTCGGAAAAATAAATAATCCTATTCCCATCAATATTGACAATTTGATCTCCGGACATTAGTCCGCCAACATCGGCCGCACTACCGGCCGAAACTTTACCGACAATCGCCAGTGGTTTCTGTGATACCGGGTCTGGGACGCCTAAAAACGTAAACAGTCCTGCAAAAACTATCACAGCAAATACAAAATTAATGAACGGGCCCGCAAAAACTATGGCGGAACGTTGGAGCAAACTCTTATGATAGAAAGATACCTTTTGCTCTTCCGGGGTAAAATCACGCTCTTCTTCAGTATCATTCTCAAGAAGTGATCCGCTTTCACCAAACATTTTTACATACCCACCTAAAGGTAGCGCACTTATTTTCCATCTTGTACCCTGCCGATCATTCCATCCCTTTAATTCGGGTCCAAAACCAATAGAAAATACCTCAACTTTCACATCGCACCACCTGGCAACCATGTAATGTCCCAGTTCATGCACAAACACCAAAAGAGTCAAAGCTACTAAAAACGGAACTCCGATTTCCCAAATAAAACTTAGCTTGCTCAAAATAATGGTTAATACATCCATTTCATATCCCGAAAATATTTTTAATAACTGTGAAAGTTCGCTATTTAGCAAATGAATTAGCTACCTCTTCTGCCATTTTACGGGCATCTTTATCACAAAGAGCGATATCATTTAACTCCTTTAGAGGACTATTTGGTACACGATTTAATACTTCCTCAGTTACGCGCGTTATGTCAAGGAAGCCTATCCTACCATTGAGAAAATACTCAACACCAATTTCATTTGCGGCGTTTAATATTGTAGGCATGGCTTTTCCCGATATCAAGGCATCTCGAGCTAGCATTAAAGCTGGGAAGCGATTTAGATCTGGCTTATAAAAAGTTAATTCGGCTATTTCCGTTAGGTCAAGTCTTTGGGTAGGGGTGCTCATTCGATGCGGCCAAGCCAACGCATATGAAATTGGCGTACGCATGTCAGGAGCTCCCATTTGCGCAAGAACTGAACCATCTTTATAGCTTACCATACTATGAACGACAGATTGAGGGTGGACAATAATTTCAATTTGATTTTCTTCCACAGGAAACAAATAGAATGCTTCTATTAACTCTAATCCTTTGTTCATCATAGTAGCCGAATCAACGGAAATCTTAGAACCCATGTCCCAATTTGGATGATTGGTAGCTTGTGAAGGCGTAACCTTTTTCATCTCTTCAAGAGAAGTAAAAATAAATGGACCCCCGGATGCTGTCAGTGTCAAACGATCTACACTTGATGCTTGATTAAAATTAAAAACCTGGAAGATTGCGTTGTGTTCGGAATCAATAGGTATCAATGTCGCCCCACTGCATTCAATTTCATCGAGTAGAAGAGTTCCGGAGCAAACTAGACACTCCTTATTGGCTAATGCAACAATGGAGCCTCTTTTGACCGCTGTTATAGTTGGAAATAGACCCGCAATACCGACGATACCTGCAACTACAATATCAGAATCCATTTGCGCTGCTTCGATCAAGGCGGTTTTGCCAGCAGCAACTTGAACTCCGGTTCCATTTAATCCAGCCTTTAGTTCACCATAGAGAGTTTCATTACCAATCACGGCAAATTTCGGTTTAAACAGAAGAGCTTGTTCAATTAATAATTTAACATTTTGATTACCCGTAAGTGCGATGAGATCAAAGTTGCTAGGCGTATGTCTAATCAAATTTAGAGTGCTACAACCTATTGAGCCAGTCGAACCAAGGATCGTGACAGTGCGTTGCAAATTAGCAATGTAATTTAGATCATGAGACACCTTCATTATTAAGGTACTTCGCCTATTTCAAAGACAATGGCAATAATACCAGCAATTGGTGCACTGAGAAGGGCAGAATCAACTCGATCTAAGATGCCTCCGTGACCCGGTATCAACTTGCCTGTGTCTTTAACTTCAAATTTTCGTTTACACACGGACTCAAATAAATCACCTATTTGACCCATCACCGACAAGATAACGCTTGCTAGAATAAGAGGTAGAAAATCTGCAAAAGAATATAAATGTTTATCTACCAACCAACTTGCTATTAACGCCATCAGAACTCCTCCAAAGAATCCTGCCCATGTTTTATTCGGGCTGATTTTCGGTGCTAGTTTATATCCGCCAATAAATTTGCCAAACAAATATGCCCCAATATCTGTGGCCCAAATAATGGACAGGAACCAGATGACAAAATACTCTCCATTGGGGCCATTATTTCTTAACCACATTAGTATTAAGCAAGGCGTTAATATGTATACAACGCCTAATAAAATATAGGTTATTCTAGACACTCCTGACTTATTAACAGTTATTAATTTAGACCATTCAATTGTGGCTGCTATACCGACAAAAATGACCATTCCTTCAAAGTAAGGCGAACCAAGCCCTATTGCACCAACAACTATTACCAACATTACTAATGCAGAAATACTACGAGTTATCATAAGTTTGATACCGCCTCAATAATCACTCACTTTGTCGCCCCATAACGTCTTTCACGACGACTAAATTCGGAAATTGCATTGGCGAATGCTGTTTCATCAAAATCGGGCCACAAACAGTCGATAAATACCAATTCTGAATAGGCTAATTGCCAGAGTAGAAAGTTACTAATTCTCTTTTCCCCACTTGTGCGTATGAGTAAATCAGGATCGGGCACATCACCAGTAGAAAGATATTTATTAATCATTTCTTCATCAATTTCATCAACTTCTATATCCCCTATAACTGATTTTCTTGCCAAAATTCTAGCAGCATTCGTAATATCTGCGCGGCTGCCGTAACTTAGCGCTATTATTAAATCAATGACGGTGTTATTTGCAGTCCGTCGCTCAGACTCCTCAATTAATTCAACAATGTCAGCACTTAAATCTAATCGCTGTCCAATGACACGAAGTCGAACACCATTCTTTTGCAACTCTTCAATTTCATTAATAAGATATCCACGCAAAAGGCTCATTAATTCATTAACCTCGTCAACTGGTCTTTTCCAGTTTTCTGACGAGAAGCAAAAAAGAGTTAAATACCTGACCCCGTAATCAATGGCACTTTTAATTGTTTCCCTTGCTGCATCGGCACCGCGCTTATGACCAGCCATCCTTGGCAAGCCTCGGGATGTAGCCCATCGGCCATTTCCATCCATAATAATTGCTATATGAGATGGAATGACTTGATCAGAACTCTTGAAGGATAGTTGCGCAGTCATCATTGTATTCCTAGATTCTAAAAAAGCTAAACCTGCATGATCTCCTGCTCCTTTTTTTCGAGAGCTTTATCAACTTTCTGAACGAATTCATCAGTTACTTGCTGGATTTCACCGTCATAATTACGATGCTCATCTTGAGAAATTTCTCCATTTTTTTCTGCCTTCTTTAACTCGTCCATGGCGTGACGACGCACATTTCGGAGAGCCACACGGCTTTCTTCAGTATACTTGCCAGCAATTCTAGTAATTTCAACACGACGTTCCTCATTAAGTGGAGGTATTGGTACACGCACGAGCAACCCATCTTGAGCTGGGTTCAGACCAAGATCCGAATCGCGAATGGCTTTTTCTACATTGGATACAAGGCTTTTATCCCAAACTTGAACAGTTAACATCCTTGGTTCTGGTATGCTAATTGTTCCAACTTGGCTTATAGGCATTTGCTGACCATAAGCATCTACCATAATGGGCTCTAATAAACTCGCGGACGCCCTGCCAGAGCGTAGACCACTAAATTCACGATGAAGAACCTCCATCGCGCCCTCCATTCGACGCATTATATCTTTTTTTTCTGCTTGAAAATCCATCTGACCTTATCCTTCAAAAATTATAGTAGATTTTCCCTTACCTGTGATAACATTTCCAAAGCTCCCTATTGACTGTATCGAAAAAACAATAATTGGGATAGAGTTTTCCCGACATAAAGAAATAGCAGAAGCATCCATGATCTTCAAATTAGCTGACAAGACTTCTTCGTATGAAAGACTATCGTATCGAACTGCCGACGCAACGATATTAGGATCAGCATTGTAAACTCCATCGACTTGAGTACCTTTTAATAGGGCATCACAATTCATTTCGGCAGCACGCAATGCAGCAGCGGTATCTGTTGTAAAGTATGGATTGCCTGTACCGGCAGCACATATAATAACACGCCCTTTTTCCATGTGCCGCTCAGCTCGTCGGCGAATATATGGCTCACATACATTCGACATTGGGATAGCAGAGAGGACGCGTGTAGTAACCCCCATTTTTTCCAGAACGGATTGAATACCTATCGCGTTCATCACGGTTGCCAACATTCCCATATAATCGGCACTTGATCTATCTAATCCCGCGGAGACACCTTTTAACCCTCTAAAGATATTACCAGCACCAATTACTATGCAAACTTGAACCTTCTTTTCACAAACTAATTTTATCTCATGAGAAATTCGATCCATTGCATCTGGATCAAAGCCATATTTACTTTGCCCCATAAGTGCTTCACCTGAGAGTTTTAGTAAAACCCTCTTATATTTTGGTGCATTATTTGGCATAGCAGAGATTTCCTATTCAATCTTTCAAACGACCGTCTAAACTATATTTGTACAAAAAATATAGCTAATATCTAGCCCGATCATACACCATCACAAAAATGCCTAAACTACAAAATCTATCAACAGCGAATATCGTCAATCATCATATATAAAGAACTGCCCCATGTAATTTCCAGGGGCCCTGTCTTTACGGGTTGGCTGCTACAGCTTCGACTTCAGCAGCAAAATTTTCTTCTTCTTTTTCTACGCCATCGCCAAGAGCAAAACGAACAAAATCGACAATGACTGTTGGCGACCCGATTTTTGAATCTAAAGATTGGACAGCTTTCTCAACTGTAATGTCTGGATCCATAACAAACGCTTGCTCGAGTAAGCAGATTTCCGAGTAATATTTGCTTAATCTGCCCTCAACCATTTTTTCGATAATTTCTTTCGGCTTTCCTGAAACTTGCGCTTGTTCCATTAATATTGTCTTCTCTCTATCTAGATCAGACGGATTAACATTATCACGATTGAGAACTATCGGGTTGGCAGCTGCTACATGCATTGCAACCTGTTTTCCAAAACTCAAAAGTTCTTCTGCCGGTCCGGATGATTCTAGCGCCACCAACACCCCTATTTTACCAAGGTCTGGTTTGATAGCGTTATGCATGTAGCTAACCACAACACCATCATGCACTTCAAGAAAAGCTGAGCGACGTAGATCTAAATTTTCGCCGATTGTTGCTATCTGTTGGGTAAGCTGTTCGGAAACTGAGCCACCCCCCGGATATTCAGCTGTTTTTAAAGTTTCAATATCTCCGCGCGCATTCAGAGCTATTTTAACTATATTCTCCGCGACTTCCTGGAATTTGTCATTACGAGCGACAAAATCAGTTTCAGAGTTTAGCTCTATGATAGCTCCTTTATTAACCGATGTTATAACACCAACTAAACCTTCAGATGCAACTCTTCCTGATTTTTTAGCAGCCGCCGCTAACCCTTGTGAACGCAACCAATCAACCGCTGCTTCAATATCAGCACTATTCTCATTTAGTGCCTTTTTACAATCCATCATACCGGCGCCGGTAATTTCTCTCAGCTCTTTAACAAGAGAAGCCGTTACTTCTGTCATTTCCAATCCCTATACTGTAAAGATTTTATCAAAAGAACCATCCAAATCTAAGACTGGGAATCCTGTTTTAAATCATCTACCGCAATATCATTTTCATTTCCCAAATCGCCCACTTTAGATGCATCCTCCACAGACCCTTCAGATGGAATTTCTTCCTCCGGTGGAACTTCTAATTCACCAATATCTGCACCAGAATCAGCAATTTCGGTTTGAATTCCAGACAAAACTGAACCTGCTATCATATCGCAATAAAACTTAATTGCCCGGATTGAATCATCATTGCCTGGAATCGGATAATCAATACCATCTGGATCCGAATTGCTATCTAGAATTCCTATCACAGGAATTCCAAGTTTGTTTGCCTCAGCTACTGCTATACTTTCCTTGTTGGTATCAATGACAAATACGATATCAGGCAATCCTCCCATATCTTTGATACCGCCCAATGAACGATCCAACTTCTCATACTCTCTTGTCAATTTGAGCAATTCTTTTTTGGTCAAACCAATTGTTTCTTCATGGCCTTCGCTCAGTTGTTCTTCAAGGGTCTTCAAACGGTGAATTGAATTGGAAATAGTTTTCCAGTTAGTCATCATACCACCAAGCCAACGATGGTTGACGTAATATTGGCCACAACGTTTGGCCGATTCAGAAATTGGTTCAGCGGCTTGACGTTTGGTGCCAACCCAAAGCACTCTTCCGCCACTGGCTACAGCCTCATTGACGGCTTGCATAGCACGATACATCATGGGCACGGTTTGTTGAAGATCAAGGATATGTATATTTTGCCGAGTTCCAAAAATGAATTGTTCCATTCTTGGATTCCAACGCCGGGTCACGTGACCAAAGTGAACACCAGCCTCAAGCATTTGGCGCATAGTGAAAGAAGGCAATGCCATAAGTAAATTCCTATTCCGGTTGTACCTCCGTGGGCGCTATTTTGAGCTATTCAAAACACCGGAGCGACTGAATAACGAATTTGCGTTATAGCCGCTATGCCCACGTGCGGATTCAAAGCGGTTATCTATTCTCTTTACTAATATAATGCAAGGATAAAATAAAAATTTAGGCCTTCAACATTAACCTTTGATATTGTGTTATAGTGCCCAATAAATACCTTCGTGGAATCTAATTAACAACTTTATGTAATAATTACTATGGCGAATTTAAGAATTTTATGTTTACGTCTAATTCTTTTACTTCAAATAATGTTTTTTCTATCTTATGAAATACGCGCTAATCCAGCCTGCCCTTCTCTAAAGAAAAGGATTGGTTTTTCTATTAAGACTATGCCTAAAAGCACTAGCTACCATTTAAACGTCAATCAGAACAAGCTAAATCACCTTTCAAAACAAACCACTAGTCGACGCAAAAACCAAAAAATACTTGGTTTAACGTCTAGAAAACACTCAATTATTTTAAATATGGCTGGTCAATCCTTTCAAATAGGCGGGAATTTATTTTGCACTCGCGTTGTGTCGGTGAATATAGCCATTAAAATTTTAAAACTAGATGTGTATGTATTAGGAAAATACCAGAAGGGCTCATGCCAGTATTCTTCAATCATTGATCACGAACATGAACATGTTGCCATCTATCATTCAGGCATTGCCGCCTTGAAACGAGAGTTTGAAGAGAAGTTATGGAACATTATCCGAAATCTTCCACCCGGAATTGGCCAAACTCCGGAAATATCTAGCCAAACAGCTTTTAGAAATTTGAAACGCAGCATTTCTAGGCTACAAGCACCTATTGAGAGGATGATGGAAGTTCGAGATAGAGAAATTGATACACCATCAAGTTACAGAAACCTGATCAAAAAATGCACAGGATGGTAGATAGTTTATTGGCTCATATCTCCTGAACATCATCGACACCCGAAATTGCTTTTAATGCTTTAGCTATGGACGGCGATGCAGGAAATTTTCCTGGCAAGTCTATGACGATCTCTTTCATATTAAATGTTGAAACTAAAGACACTTTACCTCTACCAGGAATCTCACTACTCAGCACGTCTTTTATGTCATTTATCACCCTCATATCATTAGAATATATTCTAAGACCCGTACTAGTTTTTTCCGCAGCATCGTCAAGCGGACTGATACGGTTAGCGAGTATCTTCAGCTGGTCTTTATTCTCAGCAGAACCATGGATAATTACTTTCGAACCAGGCTCGAGCAAATCTCGGCTGGTTGCCAAGACATCCGAAAAAACCGTGATTTCATACGAACCAGAGGAGTCCGAAAGCTGAACAAAAGCATACTTGTTTCCTTTTGCAGAAACACGTTCTTTTTTTGAGATTACCATGCCCGCCATCTTAACTAAGCCGGATTTCTTTGTCTCAAAGAGTTGTCCAGAGGATAAAATATTCAAACGTCTTAGTGTAGAACCATAACTGTCTAAAGGATGAGAAGAAAGATAAAAGCCGATCGCTCCAAACTCTTCTCTCAAACGATCGTTTTCTAGCCAATCTGTTACGGCTGGTAAGGTTATATTTGGAATAATTTCTTCTTCAGCTTGGAACAAAGCTATCT
>CAZXSC010000004.1:0-66636 GCA_964643045.1 uncultured Rhodospirillaceae bacterium | reverse complement strand
GATCTGCTCCAGATTTTGGCAAAGGGCACGGCCCAATCAACCATGCGCATACTGTTACTTTGCCCTAGTTTTTACGTTGTTTTTAAATAACCCCTGGGCATCCAATGAATCGAAAAAATATTTCTAAGTTGTTACTAGATTGAAAAGGGTCTTATACCATGAGTATTTATAAGATCGCGACGATCCCCGGTGATGGTATTGGTAAAGAGGTGGTCCCTGAGGGTGTTAGAGTTTTGGATGCTATAGGCCGGAAATACAATATCAAATTCCAATGGGATATGTTTGATTGGTCTTGTGAGACTTTTAAAGAAACTGGGCAGATGATGCCAAGCGATGGAATTTATCAGACCTCTGAGCATGACGCTGTTTATCTTGGTGCTGTAGGGTTCCCGGGAGTTCCAGACCACGTTTCGCTATGGGGTTTGTTGATCCCTTATCGTCGTGAGTATCAACAATATGTAAATTTGCGTCCGGTTCGTTTATTTGAAGGCGTACCAAGTCCACTAAAAGATCGCAAACCGGGTGATATAGACTTTTACGTTGTTCGAGAAAATGTTGAAGGGGAGTATTCTGAGATTGGCGGAAAGCTTTATGCAGGCACGGACGATGAGTATGTTACACAACTTTCAAACTTTACCCGCAAAGGTGTTGATCGAATTCTTAATTACGCCTTTGATTTTGCCCAAAGAAGGCCTAAAAGACATTTGACTTCGGCTACTAAATCAAATGGCATTATCCACACCATGCCTTATTGGGACGAGCGAGTTACTGAGATGCATAAGCTTTTTCCGGATGTTAGTGTCGATAAATTCCATATTGATATATTAACTGCCCACTTCGTCCGTAATCCGGATTGGTTTGATGTGGTAGTAGGTTCAAATTTGTTTGGCGACATTCTGTCTGATTTAGGACCAGCCGTGACTGGTACGATTGGAATAGCTCCTTCAGCCAACATTAATCCTGAGAGAAAATTTCCCTCGATGTTCGAGCCAGTTCATGGATCTGCACCTGACATTGCTGGTAAGGGAATTGCTAATCCAGTTGGGCAGATCTGGTCGGGCGCAATGATGCTGGATCACTTAGGCGAAACATCCGCAGCTGGAGATATTTTATCTGCAATTGAGAATGTGCTGGCTGATAGATCGTGTTTGACGCCTGATATGGGTGGTACAGCAAAAACGTCAGATCTGGGCAAGGCAATAGAGAGTGCTATCTAAGCTAAAAAAATACCGTGTGCGTTGAGTCCAGAATAAGTTGTCTTCTATGATTGTTTTAGCGTGTGCACCTAAGTACTAACCAAAAAATAATATGGGGACCATTGTTTTCCTCCGAAATTAATTGACATTGATGTGAAACTCTATAAAACCAGCGCCGGGCCATTACCCCCCAACGGGTAATAAGCCTATCTGTATTTAGATAGGATTTGTTAAAGACGGCAATAGTTATAAGCTGTTTTGACAGTTTCCTGTCTGTAAAGATAGGAGCAACACAGATGACAGATAATGAGAAACCGAACTTTCGTCCGTCTAATCCTAACTTCTCTTCTGGACCCTGCGCTAAACGTCCTGGCTGGACACCCGCAGTTCTGAGCAATGCATTAATCGGTCGATCTCATCGATCTACGCTAGGTAAAGCTAGAATTCAAGAATTATTAGATAAAACGCGCATGGTGCTTGGAATTCCCCATGATTATAAGATTGGTATTATAGCAGGTTCAGACACAGGTGCTGTAGAAATGGCATTCTGGTCCATGTTGGGGGTACGTGCGATAGATATGTTGCAATGGGAAAGTTTTGGTAAAGGATGGGTTGATGATGTGATCAATCAACTTAAGCTTAATAACGTTAGAGAGCTTAAGGCCGATTATGGTAAATTGCCTGATTTAAATGGCGTTGATTTCAAACGAGACGTCGTATTTACCTGGAATGGAACTACATCAGGTGTTCGTGTGCCAAACGCGGATTGGATACCTATTGATCGAGAAGGCTTAACATTTTGTGACGCGACCTCAGCAGTTTTTGCTATGGATTTGGTATGGAATAAACTCGATGTCACTACCTATTCATGGCAAAAAGTAATGGGTGGTGAAGCTCAGCACGGAATGCTTATTTTAAGCCCGCGTGCGGTTCAACGTCTTGAAACTTATACTCCTTCATGGCCATTACCAAAGATATTTCGTTTGGCGTCTGGAGGGAAATTAAATGAATCTTTATTCAAGGCATCAACAATTAACACTCCTTCCATGCTTTGTATTGAAGATGCTCTAGATGGTCTTAATTGGGCTCTTGATATTGGAGGCCTTAATACTCTAATTCAGCGGTCTGAGGATAATTTTTGTGAAATCGCCCGTTGGGTTGAAGGCTCGGCCGATCTTGAATTTCTGGCGCAGATTCCGGAAACCCGGTCCTGCACATCTGTATGCTTAAAAATCACTTCTAATTGGTTCGTAGGTTTAGACATTGCCGAAAAGACAAGGGCCGCAAAGCGTATTACTGATCTGCTCGATAAGGAAGAAGTTGCGTATGATATTGACTCTTATCGAAATGCGCCGCCGGGATTACGTATTTGGGCTGGGGCGACGGTAGAAGCATCTGATGTTAAGGCATTGATGCCTTGGATTGGCTGGGCGCTTGCTAAAGTTGCCAGCGAATACACAAAATAGGATTTACGTTGAGGTATTATTAGGAGCAACCAAATGCCAAAGGTATTAATCGCCGACAAGATGAGTCCTCGCGCTAAGAGTATTTTTGAAAAACGGGGCATAGAAGTGGACGTTATTCTTGGTATGACACCAAAGGAACTCATAACCTGCATAAGCGAGTATGATGGGATGGCTGTTCGATCTTCTACTCAGGTAAATTCGGATGTCATTCAAGCCGCTTCAAATATGAAAGTGATCGGTCGTGCTGGTATAGGTGTTGACAATATAGATATTTCAATGGCTTCAACTAAAGGAATTGTGGTTATGAATACGCCGTTTGGCAATTCAATAACTACGGCGGAACATGCCATCGCAATGATATTTTCGTTAGCACGCGATATTCCTCTCGCCAACGCTTCAACCCATTTAGGCAAATGGGAGAAATCAAATTTTATGGGTGTTGAATTGACGGCAAAAACGCTAGGAATAATCGGATGTGGAAATATTGGGGCAATAGTCGCTGAACGGTCCTTGGGATTGAAAATGAAAGTTGTTGCGTATGATCCCTTTTTATCCGGAGAGCGGGCCGTTGATCTCGGTATTGAGAAAGTTGAACTTGAGGAATTATATGCGCGGGCTGATTTTATTTCACTTCATACACCTTTGACTGATGCTACAAGAGCTATTGTAAACTCTGATTCGATTTCGAAAATGAAGGATGGGGTGCGAATTATAAATTGTGCCCGTGGCGGGTTAATTGTTGAATCAGATCTTAAAACAGCCATCCAAAGTGGTAAAGTAGCGGGCGCCGGTATTGACGTTTTCGAAGTTGAACCCGCCAGAGAAAACATTCTTTTCGGATTGGAGCGAGTTATAGTAACACCGCATTTAGGTGCATCCACGGATGAGGCTCAGGTTAATGTCGCTGTTCAAGTTGCTGAGCAGCTTTCCGATTATCTCCTCGAAGGTACGGTGGTTAACTCGATTAATATGCCATCTGTAAGCGCGGAAGAAGCAACGAAACTTGAACCATATCTCAAATTGGCTGAGCAAATTGGAAGCTTTGCAGGTCAAGTGACGGAAACTGCTATTAAAAAGGTGCAGATTGAATATTGCGGTCATGCCGCTGATTTAAACACGAAACCGCTAACAGCGGCAGTTTTAAAGGGGTTGTTAACACCGCTTTTAGAGTCCGTGAATATGGTTTCTGCGCCAACTATTGCTAAGGAGCGCAACATTGAAATCGCCGAAGTCACTTGTGAGGCGTTGGATGAATTTCAAACAAAAATTACACTGACAGTTACGACCGAAACTCAGACACGGGCCTTGTCAGGGACATTATTTGCTGGAAACAAGCCGAGGATTGTCGAAATCAAAGGCATTGCGATCGATGCAGAATTAGGACCAAATATGCTTTATATCACGAATGAAGACAAGCCAGGATTTATTGGAGCTCTAGGAACCGCCTTGGGAAAAAATGATATTAACATTGCAACTTTCAATCTTGGAAGGAATAAAGAAGGTGGTGATGCAATAGCCCTAATTGAAATTGACGAACCTGTTTCCGAAGTAGTGGCTGAAAAAGTTAGAGAAATTCCCCACGTTGTTCGCGCAATACCCCTGAATTTTTGAATTGTACTTGCAGTAATGCTCGGAGTTGAATATTGACTACTTTCTTTTCGTCAAAGTAGAGCTAGGTTATTTACGGGTATTATTCTTATTAAATTTGGAGTATTGTTGTAGCGATAAAACGATATAGGCAAATAATTGTTGGAGATGCCTGTTAACGAAAATGTTTGGGGTGATAATTCGATAGGCGTTGCCTAGTTAGCGGCGATGTATGGTTTATTTAGTACAATTTGCATATCAAATTGGGTATCACTCCTTAAGCAGGGCCTAAGAAATTATTTGGTTTGGGCGTGGGCGTCGCACCCTTTTGATCCAAATACACCATTATAAGTGTGATGGACAGAAGGGGCGGCGTTTTCTATGTTAGTTGCCTTGATTTCTTGAAATAGGAATTTTTGATGACTTCTTTACCGAAAGATGTGGATACAACTCTTGAATTGCTGGGGGACGGTGATTATTTAGCTGACCGAAGCCTAGCGACGGCATTATATCTCGCAATCAGTCTCAAAAAACCTTTGTTTTTGGAGGGTGAGGCGGGTGTCGGTAAAACTGAAATTGCTAAAGTTTTGTCTAAAATGCTTGATCGGAACCTCCTTCGTTTGCAGTGTTATGAAGGCCTTGATGTAACAACAGCAGTCTATGAATGGAACTATTCACGGCAAATGATTGAAATACGCTTAGCCGAGGCCGTGCAGGGCAAAAGTCGCGATTCACTAGAATCTGATATATTCAATGACACTTTCCTCATTAAACGACCTCTATTGCAAGCATTGGAGCAAAATGAAGGCGGTCCTCCTGTTCTGCTCATCGATGAGTTAGACCGAACTGATGAGCCTTTTGAAGCCTTTCTTTTAGAGGTTCTTTCTGATTTTCAAATAACAATTCCAGAACTTGGTACCATAACTGCTACTGAACCGCCGTTAGTTATTATTACGTCTAACCGTACGCGCGAAATTCATGATGCCCTTAAACGGCGTTGTTTTTATCATTGGGTGGACTATCCAAGTGCTAAACGCGAACTTGAAATATTAAGCGTTAAAGCCCCAACAGCAGCGGCAACTCTTTCAAGAGAGGTTGTTGACTTTGTTCAGAAATTGCGCGGTATGGATTTGTTTAAAGTCCCAGGAGTAGCCGAAACAATTGATTGGGCTCATGCATTAGTCCAATTGGATTGTTTGTCACTGGATCCAGTTATGGTTAATGACACATTAGGGACGTTGTTAAAGTATCAAGATGATATAGCAAAATTACAAGGAAGCGAAGCAAATCGAATTTTAAATGAGGTTAAGATGGAACAGGCAAGTGTCAGTTCTTAAATGGCGCGATAGTAGTTACCTATTATTACTCTCATCATAGTATGTCAGATTTATTTACTGATACCAGTTCCCGGGGTTTATTAAGTGAAAATATTTTGCATTTTGCGCGGGTTTTGAGAAGAGCTGGACTGCCTGTTGGCCCAGGTCAAGTTTTAGATGCCCTCAGAGCTGTGCTGAAGGTTGGCTTATCAAATCGGGATGATTTCTATTGGGCATTGCATGCTGTGTTTGTGAAACGACTAGCTCAACGTGAGATATTTAACCAGGCCTTTTTCATATTTTGGCGCAATCCAGAAATTCTCGAGCGTATGATGCAATTAGTTTTACCGGATATATCGGATCCAACTAATGCTCCAAAGGAATCAGAAGATGTTTTAAGGCGTGTAACCGAAGCCTTGTCATCAAATTCGAGTAATGGAGAAGAGCGGGTTGAAGAAGAAGTGGAATTTGATGCGTCTTTAACCTGGAGCTCTAATGAGTTATTTGGCGAAAAAGATTTTGAGAAAATGTCAACTGAGGAAATTCAATTGGCGATTTCAGCCGTGCGTCGAATCAAGTTGCCGCAAAATTTAGTTCAAATCCGACGCTTTAAGGTTTCGAATATTGGAAAGCGGATCGATATGCGGCGCACTATGCGTGCTGTACTCCGATCAAGTGCTGATTTTATACCGTTGATGAAGCGTGAACGACTTAAGCGTCGGCCGCCCTTAGTTATACTTTGTGATATCTCCGGCTCTATGGAACGATATTCCAGAATGTTGCTTCATTTTATGCACTCTGTAACTAATGATAGAGATCGGGTTCATACTTTTTTATTTGGGACATGTCTCACGAATGTAACGCGTTACCTACGTTATAAGGATGTTGATCAGGCCTTGGAAAAAGTGGGTCAAGCTGCAACTGATTGGTCTGGTGGAACCAGGATAGGTCGTAGTCTAGCTGATTTCAACAAACTTTGGTCGCGCAGAGTTTTGACACAGGGAGCCGTGGTTTTGTTTATCTCTGATGGTTTGGATCGTGATGAGGCTAACGGCCTTTCTGCCGAAATACAACGTCTTCACAGGTCCTGTCGAAGATTAATTTGGTTAAATCCGTTGCTTCGCTATGAAGGCTTTGAGCCAAAATCTATTGGGATCAGAACAATATTGCCGCACGTTGATGAATTTAAAACAATTCATAATCTTAATAGTATTGAAAGACTAGTCGATATTCTGAATACCGATGGGAAACAAGATATTAGCCAATAAGGTTTTCAGACCGTTGGACACAATCCGATTCTTACACATCTTTAAGATGATTGATATTTTATTATTAGTTCTGTTTTATCCTAGAATAAAATAATTACCGCCGAATTTATTTTTTTACATAAGGGTTATCCCCTTTTCGAACTAAAATCCGAATCGGGATACCTGGCAAATTAAAGTCGGTTCGAATGCCATTTATCAAAAATCGTCTGTATGATTCTGGAAGGTCATTACCCCTGCTGGAAAAAACGACGAATGTTGGCGGCCGCGTTTTAGCTTGTGTTATATAACGGATGCGGATGCGTCGCCCATTTTTCAATGGGGGTGGGTGTTGTTCGATCATCATCATCAGCCAATGATTTAGCTTTCCTGTTGAAATACGTTGATTCCAAATATCGAATATTTCAAAAGCTGTTGGCATGATTTTACCAATATTTTCCCCAGTTAGGGCGGAAAGCTGGATAATGGGAATTCCTTTGACCTGTGGTAGTGAGGTCCGCAAACGATCATCAAGTTTTTGCATGACCCGTTTGCGGTTTTTTACAATGTCCCATTTATTGACTGCAATTATTAGGATTCTACCTTCATCAATTACCTGGCGGGCAATTTTAAGGTCTTGTTTCTCAAGCATAAAATTTCCGTCGATTAAAAGGATAACTATTTGAGCAAATTGGATAGCACGGAATGAATCTGTTGCGGATAATCTTTCAACTTTGTCTTGAATTTTAGATTTGCGTCGGAGCCCTGCTGTATCAATTAACTTCACACTTTGGCCATTTTGTTCCCATTCAATTGCTATTGCATCGCGAGTGATACCCGATTCTGGACCTGTTAGGAGCCTATCCTCACCAATTAAGCTGTTTATGAGGGTCGATTTACCCACATTTGGCCGGCCAACAATTGCTATCTGGATTTGATTTGAAACCTCCCCATTCTCAGTTACTTGATCTGTACAATTTGTGTTCTTCACGGCCGTTTTTGAATATGGAAGCAAGGCTTGGTATAGATCAGCTAGACCTTCGCCATGCTCTGCGGAAATTGGTATTGGATCACCCAGACCAAGTTCGAATGCCTCAAATAGTCCTGGTTCACCCATTCTGCCTTCACATTTGTTAACTAACAAAATAATCGGAATTTCTTGTGTTCTTAACCAGTTAGCAAGAAAGTTGTCGAGTGGAACAATGCCTGACCGTGCATCCACGATGAAAAGGGCTACATCTGCTTCCTTAATTGCCTTTTTTGTTTGTTGACGTATTTTTTCATTTAAGTTTCCGTTATCACTATCCTCAAATCCTGCTGTATCAATTATTTCTATATCTAGATCGCCAATGTGACCAGGTGCAATGCGTCGATCTCGGGTAACGCCAGTGGTATCGTCAACTATTGCTAGGCGTTTGCCAGCTAAACGGTTGAACAAAGTTGATTTTCCAACATTGGGTCTACCGACAATTGCTAGTGTTATGCCCATAGCAAAATCTTACGAGTTATAAGGGTTAACGATAAGCGGTCAACTCCGCGTCATCTGATAATAATAGTAGTGTATCTTGAGCGATGATGGGGCTAATTGTCACTCCATCAGGCATTTTTTGTTTTCCCAATATTTTTCCTGAATAAGGTGAAACTGAAATAGCTTCACCGTTGGATCCAGCTAAAATGAGCCGGTCACTAGCAAGTATGGGCCCAGCCCAGGTTATCTTGCCTACGCGGTCCTCTGGGTCTTTCCACTCTGGTAGTGCTGTTACCCAGTAAATGCTGCCATTTTCTCTACCCAGTGCTATCAAATCATTGTCATTAGATATTAGGAATAAATAATTTCCAGCGACCCAAGGACTTTCGGAACTACCGATATTGCGCTCCCATACACGGCGTCCCATCCGCAGGTTGATGGCAATGAATTGCCCACTATTGCTTACGGCAAGAACTAAACCTCGATCAATGATAGGACGTCCCCGTATGCTCGATATTCGTGTGGTTTCCAGTGTACGGTGATTGCTAGTCAACATATCGCTCCAAAGTTTTTGGCCGTTTTCAACTTTCAAAGCAACTAATTCCCCTGATGAATAAGGCGCTATAACCACACCACTATCGACAGCTGGACTGCCGCCTCCTAGGAGACTAGTGGTTTCTTCAATACCAGAATGATTCCAAATGATTGCGCCAGTTTGACCGTTGAGTGCGAATAGTTTGTTAGTTACGGTGATTGTAAAAACTCGATTATCCCGCACTGTAGGGGCTGTCCGAATTGAAGATCCTAGGTTACGGCTCCACAGCACCTTTCCTGATTTTGCTGCCAAAGCAACTACATAGCCAAAGCCTGTTGATGCGTAGATCCTGCCATTTTCATATGCCAATCCACCGTTGATGTGCGTATTTTCATCATCCCGCGGCGTAATTTCGGCAGTCCAAATTTCACGGCCATCGTTTATACTGTGCGCTCTTACTTTTGTTTCTGTATCCATGGTGAAAATGAGATTTTGTGCTACAATTGGCTGGGCCATAAGAAGCTCTTCATCGCTACTTCCTTCACCAATACTTGTATCCCATTTTTTCTCTAAGGATTTTGCAATACGCATATGATGCATGGCATGGTTGGCATAACCGCCAGTTTGGGGCCAGTCTTTATTATACGTTGGTGCTGGAAGTATGATTTGATGTTTGCGTGCTATTATATCTGGCTCGATTGAACGCCGACTTGCTAAAATAGAGATCCGTTTACCGGGTAATCGTTTAGCCTCCTTGTCTCCAAAGAACTTATCTTCGAAGGTATCTTGAAAGGTATCACAGCCAGATAAGATTATTATTGCGCACGACACCACCGTTGTTAATTTAGAGAAGAGAGGTCCGATATACATCTATTATATCCTACAAGAAAGACTGATATATTGCTAATTTTTTGCACCAAGGATTGCTGCCATTTCTGCTGCTCGAGATCTAATGCCTGGTGGCGCTGTTGCATCATCAGACAACTCTTTGTACAGTTTAAGAGTTTTCGGCGTATCACCTGATTTGTGTGCAAATAAAGCAGATAACTCTTTCGCACTATGGCGCCAGGCATTTTTGCCGTCGATGATTTTTGATAGTTTGTCTATAAATATCGCTGAATCTGTGTTCTCGAGGCCAAGCTGTGCGGACATAATCAAGGCCATATCTCGAAAGACTTTCTCGATATTGTTATCTTCAGCTATGGAAAGATAGCTAGCTGAGGCGTCTTTTTTATTGCCAGTTTTTGAAAGTATTGCCGCTTTGTTGAATTTTGCTAAAATTGAATAGCCGACACTTCCTTCTTTATCAAGTTTATCTAAGATTGGTATCGCGTTACCTGGTTTTTCCCCATTTATCAATTTAAGAGCAGAAGTTAATAAACTACTCTCTGCCGATTTTCGATTTAGGTTATAGGCTTCCCATCCTTTTATGGATGCAACAGCAATGACTAATGCGAACGCAGTTCCGATGATGAATTTGTTATATTTTTTCCAAAGAATTGTATATCGTTGCTGGCGCAAGTCTTCGTCAATTTCTTTAAATAAATTGTCTTGCTCTATATTGCGATCTGCCATTCGCGCACCCATTCTCAAATACAACGCCATTCGTTGTTTGTTCAATTAAAGTATAGAACGCCATATATCCTGGAAAGTTTTATAAATCAATACTCTGTCTTAACTACTAGGTTTGACAGTTATACATTCGGATAAACCCATCGCCTAGTAAATATGATTCTGTCAGCATTAATTTTTCCTTAAGCGTGTGAGTATTATGCTCTCTATAGAAGAGAAAGAGACTATTTGGAGAATATGTTTGTGCGTTTAATTATTGTATTTTTTTATCTTGGTTTCGTTACCGGATGTTCTGCGGTATCAGGTTCTGCTCCGTTAGGTATGAAACAGGTCATGGCAATTGATGGAGTTGCAGTTGTTACGACGGGAAAGACTATTAAAGATCATATTATCTCTTATACAACAGGCAAAAACTGTTCGTCGGTGAGACGCGAAACGGGCAAAAATTTTTGCGAAGAAGATGACCTCTCTGCCCCCGAAGAAATTTATTGCTATAATTCTCTTGGCAATGTGAATTGTTTTAGCAGTCCTCAGCCTTTCGGTCAGGGTAACAAAACCGTCGGTCATATTTCTGGGAAAGGTGGTTTGATAAGATAATTTTAGTCTATGTAGATGGTAATTCTTAACAAATGGCTTTGGTCTTCTAGACTTAGGTGTTCTTAAATTGATATTTAAATAAGTAACTCGTTGTCGTTTATGAACTAAAAGTCATAGTTGATAACCTGTAAGTAGAAAAGCCTCAATTTTACTCACAATACCTTGTGGAGGTGCCTGGCCTCCATTTTTTATTTCTTTTTCTGTCCTTTTGCGTATTATTAATTCAATACCACATTCGCCGATCGGGGTAAGAGTTTGGTCAAAGCGAGGTAAAGTATAGCGGAAGCTTTCATCAAGCTTATGAAGCTTGATGAGTTCAGATTTATCTCCAAGCGAAGTTATTAAATCTAGAATATTTATAGACTTAGGGCTCCAAGATTTAGATTTAGAAATGGTGAAGGTGAATTTGTGATCCTTATTCCAGGTGCTTGGAAACTGTCCCTGTTCATACAAATCTTCATCTGGAACAGTAATAATTAAATGACCTCCAGGTTTGAGTGCGCGAAACCAATTTTGTAGTCCTACGGTTGGATTTTCTACATGCTCAAGACAATGACTAGAGTGGACAAAGCTGAACTGCTCATCTTCTATACCTTCAAGTGTTTGTGCATCCCCGTCATTCTTGTCCCAAACTTTGATCCCTTTCATACGCGGGAAAAGTTCAATATAAAGGCCAAGCGGATCCGGACCACCGCCAATGTCGAGGCCATTACCAACAAAATATCGGTTTGAAAAATTAGGCTCACGCATGCGACGCATTATTGATTTGCTGCATTCTTTCATTGTCAAACTCCGTTGAGAATAATTTAGGGTTCGTCTGCGGTGATAATCTCGCCATTTAAACTACAGGTTGCTACAACTAGACCCAAGAGTTGTTGGACCACAAACTCAGGTGTTTTAATTGTATCTGGATCTTCGCCGGGATAAGCTTGGGCTCTCATATGAGTTCGTGTTCTTCCCGGATTAAACAAGTTAGCAGTTACATTTGTTTTTAAGATTTCCTGCGCATATGTGCTAACAATCATTTCAAGAGCTGCTTTGCTAGTGGCATATAAGCCCCAATAGGCCCTGTGAATCTTAGCGGCGGCAGATGTCAAGAATATAGCTCTTCCAGCATCAGAAAGCCGCAAGAGGGGGTCCAGACTGCGAATTAAACGCCAATTAGCCGTTACATTTACAGCCATAGTCTGATCCCAAATTCTTGGGTTGATGTGATTGATCGGGCCTATCACCCCAAGAAGACCCGCATTAGCTATTAAAATATCAAGTTTGCCAAAACGTTTAAGAATGCTAAATCCCATTTCATCAATCTTATCATAATCGCATAAATCCATGGGAACGAGTGTAGCAGATCCACCACCTGCTCGAATTTCATCATCGAGTTCTTCGAGGCCTCCTATGGTTCGAGCCACTAAAATAACATGGGCCCCCTCGGTGGCAAAAAGTTTAGCTGTTGCAGCACCTATGCCACGCGAAGCCCCTGTAATAACGGCTAGTCGCCCATTCAGCACCCCCATTTTCTTATTTGTTGGCATCTAAAGGTCTTGGATTCATAGTATTAACCTGGCTCTGAAAGTAGAGATAACTGTAGAGAGTTTTTATCATTGTTTTGATCGCTTAGTTGTGTGGGGTAATCACCCGTAAAGCAGTGGTCAGTATAAATTGGATTTAAGGGATCGCGACCATTTCCGTGGCCCATGGCCTTATATAGCCCGTCTACACTTAAGAACGCTAAACTATCGGCTCCTATATATGCACACATTTCATCAAGAGTATGGTTTGCAGCTAGAAGCTGTTTCTGATGTGGTGTATCAATACCATAAAAATCTGGGTGGGTGATTGGAGGAGCTCCTATACGCATATGCACCTCGGATGCACCCGCTTCACGCATCATTTGAACAATTTTAACTGAGGTTGTTCCACGTACTATAGAATCGTCGATCAACACGACCCTTTTCCCTTTGACCAGAATACGGTTTGCGTTGTGTTTTAATTTAACACCAAGGTGGCGAATAGTATCACTTGGTTCGATGAATGTGCGCCCGACATAATGGTTTCGAATGATGCCCAGTTCAAAAGGGATAGATGCCTCTTCCGCAAAACCAATTGCCGCAGGCACTCCAGAATCTGGGACTGGAACAACAAGATCCGCATCTATATTGGATTCTTTCGCTAACTGAACTCCAAATGCCTTACGACATTCATAGACGCTTAGTCCTCCGACTGAACTATCGGGTCGGGCAAAGTAAATATACTCGAAAATGCAGGGTCGGGAACGAACGGGGGGGAATGGCTTGATACTTTCAAGTCCTTTTTCTGTAATTATTACAATTTCACCATTTTCTATTTCACGGACAAATTTTGCACCAATAATATCCAATGCACAGGTCTCAGAGGATAAAATAAAGTGTCCGTCCAACTGGCCTAAAACAAGTGGACGGATACCTAACGGGTCTCGAACACCAATAAGTTTTTTGTTTGTCAATCCGACTAATGCGTACGCGCCTTCGATTTGAAAAAGAGCATCAATAAATCTTGATAGAGTATCTCGTCGTTGAGAGCGTGCCACTAATTGCAAAATCGTTTCTGTATCTGAGGTGGATTGGAAAATTGAACCTTGATTAACTAGTTTAGTGCGTAGGCTGAGTGCATTTGTTAGATTTCCGTTATGGCCAATTGCAAATCCGCCGTCTGCTAGGTCGGCGAACAGAGGTTGAACATTCCGTAGCACGGTCTCACCCATTGTAGAATAGCGAACGTGGCCAATTGCTGCATTGCCTAATAATTTATTGAGTACACTGACTTTTGTAAAATGTTCACTTACCAGCCCCAACCGGCGTTCGGCATGAAAATGATACCCATCGAAACTAACAATACCCGCCGCTTCCTGGCCTCGATGCTGCAAAGCATGTAAGCCAAGGGCTGCAATGGCGGCTGCATCTGGGTGACCGAAAACCCCGAAAACGCCACACTCCTCTCGTAATCGATCATTAATATCTGATTCTTTCCTATAATTAATCATTGGCTTAATTTATTGTGTCCTATCGAGAAGATTTTCAATGCCACGCCTTTCTTTCTTATCATATCCGGAGCGATCTTTGGGAGTTGAATTTTTATTTCTCGGACGAACAAATCGATCAATTGCTTCTTTTTCAATAAATTTGCGGGTCTTGGCCGTGTTCTCACCGAGTACTTCTTTGGCCTTATTTTTTAAGTATTCGGGCAATATTTGACTTAAAGCTTGTGCACCTTTACGAATCAAATAAAGGGATTTTGCTTCTTGTATCCATGGCGGGTGTTTTTTTGGAGGCCATACGTTTTCGGTTATTATGTATCCTGTCGCTAACAACAAACTCGCGATGACAATGCCAGCTAGCATCCCTAAAGAGCGATCTAGTGAATTAAGACGAGAATTACGTACCCAGCTACCGATTACAGAACTTAGTAAAAACAAGATAACGAGTGTTACAAGAAATATAACAATGCCACTACTTAGATCGGCAACAAAATTATTCTCGATATATTGACGTGCGTAAGGCTTTATGTGAGGGAAGATTAATAACACAGAGACTGCTGATCCTAGCCATGAAATGATAAACAGGCCTCCACGAATAAAACCAAGAATGAGTCCGGTTAATGCGCTTATTAACAAAAATATGCTTACGCTAATATCGAGACTATTTATAGGTAAAATTTCCATTTATTTTCTAAAATTAGTTCTTATTAAAAGCTGGGTTTGTTAGTAACGCCTTGCCACCGTTTTTTTTGATGTAATCGATTAATTGGTTCAAATGTTTGATCTTAATTAAATTTATTTGGTATGCGGCCATATTTTTCTCAGGGTCGAACTGTCTACGCAATTCAGGAGCGACGGCTGCATCGAATCCCAGCGTCTGGGCTTCTTTAAGACGAACGTCGCTTCGGCTCACGGGACGGACTTCGCCCGAGAGACCTATTTCTCCATAGAAAACAGTTTTAGCAGGTAATGAAATAACAGTAATCGATGAAATCAATGCGGCTGCAACTGCTAAATCGGCGGCCGGTTCGCTAATTCGTAATCCACCCGCAACATTTAGATATACGTCGTGGCTGTTAATTGATAAGCCGCACCTTGCTTCTAGGACTGCTAATATCATGGATAATCTATTTGAATCCCACCCGACTACCGCTCGCCTAGGGGTCCCAAAACTTGTTGGTGCAGTTAAAGCTTGTATCTCAATTAACATGGGACGACTGCCTTCTATTCCAGCAAATACGCTAGAACCATTTGCGCTATTTTCACGATCTGCTAAAAAGATTGCAGAAGGGTTCTTGACCTGAGCTAGGCCTGAGACGGTCATCTCAAAAACACCTATTTCGTCCGCAGGGCCGAAACGATTCTTTATTGCTCGAAGGATTCGAAATTGGTAACTACGCTCACCTTCAAAATAAAGAACGCAGTCGACCATATGTTCCAGTACCTTTGGACCGGCGATGTTGCCTTCCTTTGTAACATGGCCGATCAAAAATAATACAAATCCGCGGCGTTTGGCTAAACTGATGAGCTCTTGAGCTGATGCCCGGACTTGTGTCACCGTGCCGGGAGCTGAATCCAAATTATCAACATATAAGGTTTGTATGGAATCAGCTACCACTACAGTTGGATTGTTGGGCCCGTCTATGGTAGCAGTAATATTGCGGACACTAGTTGCTGAAGCAAGTTCAACTTTTGCATTCGCGATCCCTAAACGTTCAGCTCGCATTCGAACTTGGTCAATAGCTTCCTCGCCTGAAATATATAAACAACGCGCGTTTTTAGTTTTTGATATTGCCGCACAAACTTGCAATAATATGGTCGATTTGCCGATACCTGGATCACCACCAACAAGGACTGCGGAGCCTGGGACTAGGCCACCGCCGCATACGCGGTCAAATTCAATAATTTTGGTTAATATCCGGGAATATGTTTTTTCAGTACCTTTTAGACCAACGAATTCAATTTTGCGGCCTTTTTTGTTAGACATTCCTTTGGGGGTTACATCTTTGGCAATATCTTCAATGATTGAGTTCCATTTGCCGCAAGACCCGCACTGGCCAGTCCATTTTGTCTGGCTGGAGCCGCAAATTTGACAGATATATATGATTTGAGGTGCAGCCATTATAATCCTTGTTACTGAAGGAAATTCATTTGAACTTAACCCTTCCCGAAATTGTAGTGACGTTCAATACGATTACCTAAACCGGTCAAAAGTTCATAGCCAATCGTACCCGCCTGTTTGGCGATCTGATCAATTGGATTATTAGGTCCTATTAGATCAACGAAAGTATGGAGTGAAAGAAGATTTTCGGGAACGTTCGTTACATCAACAGTAGTTAAGTCCATAGAAATCTGCCCCACAACTGGCGCCTCATGATCACCTATAAAGGCTATACCCGAATTTCCAAGACTGCGCATATACCCGTCTGCATAACCGATTCCAAGTGTGGCTATTTTTGCTGATTTTTTAAACTGATGCGTCGCACCATAACCAACGGTCTGGGGGGAGTCAACGGAACGTAATTGTATGATTCTTGCTTGTAAACGAATCACTTGTTTCAAAGGATTTTGAGTTGATGGTGTTGGATTTATCCCATAAAGAGATACCCCGGCCCTGCAAAGATCAAATTGGTAATCGGGTCCTAAGAAAATGCCGGCACTAGCGGCTAAACTAGAAAATTTTGTCGGTACATGTTTTAGGAGTTTTCTAAATAGATCAAGTTGTTCTGTATTTTTTGGGTGATTATGAATTTCTGCACAGGCAAGGTGACTCATCACCATGCAGATGTTGTAAGTCATTAAATTTTCCACTTTGAAGCATTGCTCGGGCGTCAACCCTAATCGTGACATGCCAGTGTCAATGTGAAGGCAAGCACTGTGAGCAGCATGAGGTAGCCAAATTTCAATTTGCTCTGGGCTATTAAGAACAGGGATTAGAGAATAAGAGACTAGATCATCTTCAGTGCCGGGTAGAACACCATGAAAGATATATATTGTGGCTTTTGGCAAAATGCGCCTTAACTCAATTCCTTCATCTACCGTTGCCACAAAATAGTGCATGCAACCTAGATCAGAGAGGGCAGTCGCTACTTCCTTGACACCAATTCCATACGCGTCAGCTTTGACCACAGCTGCCAATTCTGCAAATGGCAGTCTATTAGACAAAATTATATAATTTTGTTTTAAGGCTTCGAGGTCAATAATTAAGATAGCCCCAGTTTTTCCGAAGGTTACCATTTTAAAGCCTCTCTTTTTTAATTTTATGTGTCGCAGTAGTTAGAAAATAATAGGCTCGTATTTTTTCTTTCCTATCACTATGAAACGAAACAATTTTCTTTTACTTTGCGCACAAGTCTAGGTGCCAAATGTCTTGGTGGATACCATTATAAACTGATTATAAATCCGTTTCTATAGGTTAAATTTGTTAAGATTCAAAATGTTGAGTATCAAGGTCACCAAAGCGTGTGTACATGCCGTTAAAATGTAGTTTAGTGGTTCCTGTCGGACCATGCCTCTGTTTTCCAATAATTAATTCTGCTATAAAACGATTTTGTTCGCGCCGTTCTTCCCAATCAGAATGCCGCGTTGCGAATTTTTCTAATGATTCTTCAGCGCGTTGAACTGGCTCGCTACGTTCATCGTAATAAGCTTGGCGAAATATAAAACTAACCACGTCGGCGTCTTGTTCAATTGTACCCGACTCTCGAAGATCTGATAATTGAGGTCTTTTATCCTCACGCTGTTCGACTGCACGAGATAACTGAGAAAGCGCGAGCACAGGTACGTCCAACTCTTTCGCTAGCGTCTTAAGTCCTCGCGTAATTTCACTGATTTCTTGAACTCGATTATCACTCACGGTAGAACCTTCCATTAATTGCAGATAATCAACAATAATTAATCCAATTCCTTCATTTCTTTTCAAGCGCCGAGCCCGCGTTCGCAGCGCTGAAATTGATAGAGCGGGGGTATCGTCAATAAAGATTGGAAGTTGGTGTAATTGCTGAGAGGCTATCACAAGCTTATCGAATTCTTCATTAGTTAAGGTGCCCCGGCGCATTTTATCCGAAGCGATTTGTGACTGTTCAGATAAAATACGTGCGGCCAACTGCTCGGCGGACATTTCTAGCGAAAAATAGCCAACAACAGCACCGTCTAATACCCTCTTTTTGTTGTTTTCATCGTTCTCGGATTTGTAATCATAGGCTGCATTAAAAGCAATATTGGTAGCAAGAGCTGTTTTTCCCATTGAAGGACGGCCTGCTAAAATGACCAGATCCGAGGGATGGAGTCCCCCCATCACTTGATCTAAATCGCGGAGACCGGTTGAAACTCCACTCAGTTGACCATCACGTTTATGTGCAATTTCAGCCATTTCTAATGCAGAAACTATTGTAGACTTGAAGTCTTGAAATCCCCCTTCGATTTCACCGGTGGTTGCTAGGTCATAAAGCGTTTGTTCAGCATTTTCTATCTGGCTTAGGGCCGAGTCATCAACTTCAGGTGTATAGGCTCGATTTACAACTTGTTCGCCTAATTCGATCAGTTGGCGCTTTAGGTGCAAATCATAAATGGATTTTCCGTATTCAGCAGAATTTATAACGCTAACCATTGAACTAGCAATTTCAGCAAGATAACGTGTACCCCCAACATCAGCCATTGAACCATCTTGTTCAAAAAAGTTGTGGAGGGTAATGGGATCTGCAATTTGGCCACGTTCGATTAATTTAGAAATTGCATCGAAAACCTTACCATGAATAGGATCAGCAAAATGTTCAGGTCGAAGATAGCCTGCCACACGGTCGTAGGCATTGTTATTGGCAAATATTGCTCCAAGCAATGCTTTTTCAGCTTCAAAGTTATGGGGAGGGGAACGAAACTGAGCTATGTTCACCTCGTCAGTTCGTACCGCTTTGATGCTTTTATCCGGAGCAGAATTATTTTGGATTGCTGTAACCATAATGGAGAAACTACCCTGATCAAGCGTGTATGAGAAGAAGGAAAAGATGCACAGCCCTGTGAGATATGGGGATAACTAACAAAAAATTTAAATAATTGATTTTAAGGCAACATAGAGATTGATTTTATGCCGCCTCAGTTTGTTTTGGGGTAAGTTTTTGCGCAACTACTTGTCCGTCTGACATATAATCGCGGGTCATAGGAACATTATAACGCTTTTTTACTAATTGGATTTGAAAGACAGTTGAGTCAAGATATCGGAATGAAATTTCACTACCCGCTAAATAGAATTCCCACATTTTACAGAAAATTTCGTCATAAATACCCTTTATTTTATCTCGATTAGTTTGAAAATTATTCTGCCAATGTCTTAGAGTTTCAGCATAGTGTTGTCCCAAGAATTCCATATCGGTTATGATCAAACCAGATTTTTCTATTGCAGGTGAAATTTCAGAAAGTGATGGAATATAACCACCGGGGAAAATGTATTTCCGAATCCAAGGATCCGTTACGGAGGGGGGGCCGAAGCGCCCGATAGTATGAATAAGAGCGATACCATCGGCCGTTAGGCTTTCATAAATTTTTCGGAAAAATTGATTGAAGTGGTTGACGCCCACATGTTCAAACATGCCAACAGAAACTATGCGATTGTATTGCTCATTAATCATCCTATAATCTAATAGACTGAATTTAGCTAATCCATCTAAATTTTCTGAGGTAGCTCTTTTATTCGCTTCTTTCAATTGCTCTTCGGAAAGGGTAATTCCTTTCACCTTTGCCCCAAAATTACGGGCAATGTAAAGACCCATACCACCCCAGCCACAACCAATATCTAGGATATTATGATTTTTGTTAATTAATAACTTTGCGGCTATGTGGCTTTTTTTATTAAACTGCGCCTCCTCCAAACTATTGTTTTTTTTGGCAAAGTAAGCACAGGAGTACTGTCTGTCAGAATCGAGGAAATGTTGGTACAGTTCTCCAGAAAGGTCGTAGTGGTGAGCTACATTTTTACGTGATTTTTTTAAAAGATTGAGCTGCTGGAAACGCTTTTTAAGTAAAGCTGATGATTTTAACGCCTTATGAAGCCAATGATCATTATTGTTATACACATTTATGGCGAGAAATTTGAGGAAATCATAGATTGTTCCATCCTTTATACTTAGCCGGTTATGCATGTAACCTGTACCCAACGCCATGCTCGGTGAGAGTGCGAGAAAACTTGCGAATAATTTATCATGGAATTCAACGCAAATTTCGTTTGGTAAAAGATTGTTGGGTTGTCCTGAAAAATTATAAATTTTTCCGTCTGAATTTATAATTTTCAGACTACCTGTGTTTATTATTCGACTGAGAATTAATTGTAATAAGTACATCATTTCTCCCAATCAAAGCTTCGTGTACCTTTGCTAACACCACATCGTTGCGAATTATAAAGTGTCACACACATAAAATACAAGCAAGTCCAGCTCTTGCGCAATATATTTTTTCGTTATGGTTGAGGCCGTTAGTTTCTTAATTATAAACAAATAACAAAATTCAAATACAGATCAATAAGGTCAGCTTATTTCAACAAAACATTCGCTTAATCAAAATTCAAGACTATATTTCACTCTGTTTTTTCATCTGTAGTCTCGTTTTTCGATTCCGTAACATTTTCCGGATCAATAGCAGTCGATACCTCTTCAACGGTTGCTAATACTTTTGCTGCTTGGTCTTCTGCTTCCGTGGAAGACGGCATATTTAATTCTTCAGCATCCAATTGTTCTACCAATTCCTCAACTGCGTTTGGCTGTTCTTCATCTTTAGCCACTGCTTTTCCTGTCTTATCCTGAATCTTTGCTTCTTCATTGGAACGCGCAACATTTATTGTTGCTGAAACACTAACTTCCGGATGAAGTGTGATTTGAATAGAGTGCATCCCAACAGTTTTTATAGGATTTTCTAGTTTGACTTGGCTACGGTCAATAGAAAAACCGGACTCAGTAATGCCATTGGAAATATCTCGCGCACTTACAGATCCATATAGCTGCCCGGCCTCACCTGCTTGGCGGACTATGATAATTGTTTTACCATTAAGTTTTTTTCCAATTTTTTCAGCTTCCGATTTTTGTTTGAGGTTCTGGGCTTCGAGCTGTGTTCGCTGACGATTAAAATGTGCCTTGTTTTCATCTGTTGCGGTTACGGCTTTCTTTTGGGGTAATAGAAAGTTTCGTGCAAAACCAGGTTTAACAGTAACAAGGTCGCCCATTTGTCCAAGCTTTTCAATTTTTTCTAATAAGATAACTTCCATTTCATTATACTTTCGCTATAGTTTCTATCATCTGCCGAACCAAACGTCGATCCTTCGGTAAATAGCCTTTTTCGTTCTCAACGGGGGTAAGATTAAACAACGTAAAACACCCTATTCGTTTGCAGATTAGTGGGGAAGACCGGCGGGAAACTACTATTGTATAACAGCCATGGCAACCAAAATATCATTTGTGTCTCGTCGCTTAACTATCGAATAATTTCTAATTCTCATTCCTCATTATTTTTATCGTCGGTTGTTGGAAATTTTTCTCTGAACTTGATCCATTTTTCGAAAAAACCAACCAAAATAGTGAGTAAAACAGGCCAGCTTGAAATCATCATTAAAGCATAAAAAGATACTAATGCTATAGTTGGAGATCCAAATCGACGGGCAAAAGTGTGGATCACAGTCAAGCCTACAAGCAAAAATGGGATAAAAAGTATGATAACTAAATTGCGACCAACATATTCGATGTTAGATGAGCCTGTTAATAAGAATACCGCTGAACAAACAAGTGCCCAATAAGCCCATTCCGGTGCTGTAACAGCTGTATAATTTAATTTTGGCCTAACCCCCTTGCGTTTTTTTACCAATATGGCGTGTGCGGCCAACGTATTTATAATAATCATCAATAGCCAAGAAGAGACTGTAATTGCGGGGAATAACGGCACTAGTTTTCCAATTATAGGCCCAACATCTGCCGACGAGTTAAATTGAGTAGAATTTGCAATCAATTCATTTAAAAACGATTCAACACTTTGGGTTAGCCCACCTGGCGTATCATGAAAGATAATTACACTGGTAATTGTGGCGATTATCCCCAGCGCAGTTAATCGGGCAACTATTTCTCCTAGCGGAAACCATTTGTTTACACTGCTTGTAGATGTTTGAAAAGTCATGGTAGTGACAACTATTATCCATGCAGGAAAAACTACCGAGACACCGTACAAGATAGCTTGAAATGAATTCGCCAAGAATACAGTTCCGCAAACTCCAGACAACATTGCAATAGTTACGGCTCTACGGCCCTTGTCTAATCCTATTAGTAGTATTGGTTGCAATGCAAAATAAGCTAATAAAATACCCAATACGAGCCCGGTGGACGCCATTTTGTACAAAAGGGCGCTAATGAATCCTGCTCCAATAGCGATGATAGTTTCCCTAGAAATTTTCGGGTGCATCCCGCTTTTTTCCTGCACGTATTATTCTATTTCTTTTATAACTTTGAATGAATATTATGTGTTATTGCGAAACGTACGGTATTAATGCGAGAAAACGGGCGTGTTTTATTGCCCTAGCAAGTTCTCGCTGTTTTTTTGCAGAAACAGCTGTGATTCTACTTGGGACTATTTTACCGCGTTCAGAAAGATAACGTATTAATGTTTTGGTGTCTTTGTAATCGATCTTCGTCGCGTTTGGTCCAGAAAAGGGGCATGATTTTCTACGTCGAAAAAACGGACGCCGCCCACCACTTTCGCCACCTTTTGTGCGATCTCCATTTGATTTAAAACTATCGAAATCGGCCATTATTCATCCCCTACAGACACATTCTCGGTCTTGTTTTCAATAACATTTTCAGTTACCGGATCCACACTCAATTTGTCTTCTACTTCGGAGCCAGTTTGATCTTCAGGTAATTTTTTATCGTAGCCATCACCAGACTGTTGGGCTCGGTTTTGTATTTGAGCTGGTATTGATGGACCTTCCTCAACTTCATCGATCCGCAAAGTTAAATAACGAAGGATATCTTCATTCAAGCGCATTTGGCGTTCCATTTCATGAACAGCCGCGGATTGAGCTTCGATATTTAGAAGAACATAATGACCTTTTCTATTCTTTTTGATTTTATAAGCAAGAGAACGAAGACCCCAATATTCTCTTTTTCTAACCTTTCCCGCATTTTCTTCGATAATACCTTCAAGCAATTCAGCAAGTGACTCCACCTGCTGGCTAGTGGCTTCTTGTCGTACTATAATGACACTTTCATATAAACTCATAGTTTATCCTTTTGGCTTGTCTCAGCCCGATTACCGGTTTGGCTAAAAGGGCATAGCCAGTTAAAACTGGCAAGGAAATATGCGGGCGGCACTATATAGATAAATTTTGTGAGTGCAAGGGTTCACGGAGCAAAATATTTTATCTTTTTCGACTTTAGCTGGATAGATATCTTGACACTTTTAGTGCTTCGTTTATCAATCACTTCAAAGGGGTTTTATTAATAAAATGCGACAAAAAAGAACTCAGGGTAAGTAATGGGCATTGCTTTTGTATTTCCTGGTCAGGGGTCACAATTTGTTGGTATGGGGCTAGAATTAGCTAATACATTTCCTATCGCAAATGAAATGTTTGAAGAAATTGATGATGCATTAGAACAACCGCTATCAAAAGTCATGTTCAATGGCCCGGCCGAAGAATTAACCTTAACCGCTAATGCGCAGCCAGCTCTGATGGCTGTAAGTGCCGCTATCATGCGTGTATTAGAGACAGAGGGTGGTCTTAAAATTGCTGAAAAAGCAAAATTTGTTGCTGGGCATTCTCTGGGCGAATATTCGGCTCTGACAGCAGCAAAATCCTTTGGAATAATAGATGCTGCGCGCATTTTACGTGTCCGGGGAATTGCTATGCAAGAGGCGGTTCCACTCGGCAAAGGCAGTATGGTTGCACTCATCGGTATTGACCTGGATCTTGCAAAAGAGATAACCAATGAGGCTGCTCAAGGTGAAGTCTGTTCCGCTGCGAATGATAATGCGTTTGGTCAAATTGTTTTAAGTGGTGCGACTACGGCCATAAACCGTGCCATTGAATTAGCCGCAAGAAAAGGCTCTAAACGCAGTATAATATTGCCTGTGAGTGCTCCTTTTCACTGTGCCATGATGGACCCTGCAGCAGATACTATGGAAGTAGAATTAGCAAAGTTACAAATTGATAAGCCAATTATTCCGATAGTTTCTAATGTAACGGCAAGTGGACACACGGCAGCAGATGAAATTCGCAAGCTTTTGATAGAACAAGTCACCTCTTGCGTACGCTGGAGAGAAAGCGTCCTTTTTATGAAAGATAATGGGGTTGATACTTTAGTTGAAGTTGGTGCGGGACAGGTTTTAACAGGATTGACGCGGCGGATTGACCGAGGATTGGAAAGTTTTTCTATTCAAGATCCCTCAGGCATTGAGAGATTTTTGCAGTCACTTTGAATATTATGATAAAAGGAGTTTTGAATGTTTGATCTTTCTGGAAAACGGGCGCTGATCACAGGAGCATCAGGGGGTATTGGTAAAGCAATTTCGAAAGAACTGCATGATCAAGGAGCGACGGTCATTCTATCTGGTACAAAATTAGATGTTCTTAATCAATTGGCCGCTGAATTATCAGAACGTGCAGATGTGGTTGCGTGTGACCTTGCGAGCTTGGAAGGGATTCGGGAATTAGTAATTGCTTGCAACGAAGCTATGGGCGGAATTGATATTTTAGTCAATAATGCCGGGTTAAGTCGCGATAATTTATTGATGAGAATTTCGGATGAAGATTGGGATACAGTATTGGATATTAATTTGAAAGCTGCCTTTCAGCTATCAAAGGCTTGCTTGCGTGGTATGATGAAACAACGCTTCGGCCGGATTATAAGTATTACTTCGATCGTCGGTGTGACTGGAAACGCAGGGCAAGCAAATTATGCAGCATCGAAAGCTGGAATTATTGGTATGTCAAAATCATTGGCACAAGAAGTTGCATCACGTGGGATAACCGTTAATTGTATTGCACCCGGATTTATAATTACCCCAATGACCGATTCTCTAACCGATAAACAAAAAGATACAGTACAAGGAGCAATCCCTGCAGGACGTTTTGGGCAAGTTGAAGATGTGGCTTCTGGCGCTGTTTTTCTGGCGAGTGATGAAGCTAGTTATATAACCGGCCAGACACTGCATGTGAACGGTGGGATGAGCATGATATAAATTTTGCTATGATTAAAAGAATTATTTTATGTCATGTGGTGGGTCTGGTAATGCAAATCAAAGTATGTTAGTTACCCATGAACGAGTGAGTGATGGTGATGCTTTTTTAGTGGGCTGTTTCCTTATGGGTTGCATAGCGGCATTAAAGTGAAATACGAAATTAGTGAGGTAAAATAAATGAGTGATATTGCAGAACGCGTGAAAGATATAATCGTGGAACATTTGGGCCAAGAGGCAGACAAAGTAACGGATACAGCAAGTTTTATCGATGACCTTGGGGCTGATAGTCTTGATACGGTTGAGCTCGTTATGGCGTTTGAAGAAGAATTTGGTTGTGAAATCCCTGATGACGCTGCCGAAAAAATCTTGACGGTCAAAGATGCGGTTGATTTTCTTTCTTCTCAGGACTGAGTAATAACCCGCTTTGCGCCGATTTGAAACAAGTATTTTCTATATTTAATTAAACAAAATACCGCGAATCAAAATGAGACGTGTGGTTGTTACAGGAGTTGGTCTTGTCACTCCGCTTGCATGTGGAGCAGATTTGACGTGGAAAAGATTGATTGAGGGAGACTCTGGATTAGGACCTATTAAATCTTTTGATGCGTCGGAACTGTCATCTCGAATAGCTGGCGAGGTGCCTAGGGGAGAAGGGACTGAAGGAAGTTTTAATGAAGGGGATTTTATAACCGAAAAAGACCAACGAAGGATGGACACATTTATTCAATTTGGCCTAGTCGCAGCTGACCTCGCGATAACGGACGCTTGTTGGCACCCAACTGATAATGAAAGTCTTGAAAGAACGGGAGTTCTCATCGGTTCCGGTATTGGCGGTTTATCTGAAATTGAAAAAGGGGCATTGTTATTACACGGAGGAAGTTCTCGTCGCCTTAGCCCATTCTTTATCCCTGCAAGTTTGATAAATCTAGTATCAGGGCATGTGGCGATTAAACATGGTTTTAAGGGCCCCAACCATGCAGTTGTAACTGCTTGTTCGACAGGTGCCCATGCTATTGGAGATGCTTCCCGTATGATCATGTGGGAAGATGCCGAAGTTATGATTGCAGGTGGGACAGAGGCCGCAATTTGTAAACTTGGCGTTCACGGTTTTGCTCAAGCAAGGGCCTTATCAACTGCTTTTAATGATTATCCTGAGAAAGCCTCTAGGCCCTGGGATAAGCTTCGAGATGGTTTTGTAATCGGCGAAGGAGCAGGAGTCGTTGTGCTCGAAGAACTTGAGCATGCAAAAAAGCGCGGCGCTAACATCTATGCTGAGATTCTTGGTTATGGCATGTCGGGGGATGCGCATCATATTACGGCCCCAGCCGACGATGGTAATGGGGCGTATAGAGCGATGGAAATAGCTATAAAACGTGCAGCATTAAATCCAATGGACATTGATTATATAAATGCGCATGGAACTTCGACACCACTGGGGGATATTATTGAACTCAATGCAGTAAAACGTCTATTTGGGAATGGGGTTAAAGAAATGGCAATGTCATCAACCAAATCCTCAATTGGACATTTATTGGGTGCTGCTGGCGCTGTCGAAGCTATCTTTGCATTGTTAGCAATTAAGCACAATGTGGTGCCGCCAACTTTGAATCTAGACGATCCTTCGAAGGGGTGCGATATTAATCTTGTTCCACATACAGCCCAGGAACGGCGCGTAAAAAATGTACTATCAAATTCTTTTGGATTTGGTGGAACGAATGCTAGTCTAGTTTTGTCTGAGTTCTCATAAAGTTTATTGTAAGCGGAATGCGTTGGCTAATTATTCTATTCCTTCTATTAATAACGGTACTTTCAGGTCTTGGCACTTGGGGTTACTCGGAATTTATTCAGCCGGGAAACTTACGTGAAAATAAAATTGTCGTAATCCCACGTGGGACTAGCATTGAGCGAATTGCGATTTTACTCGCACGTAATAAAGTAATTGAAATTCCGATAATTCTTAGTATTGCCGCTCGAACTTTGGGTGCAAAGAAAGGACTACAGGCGGGCGAGTTTTCTTTTCCCAAGAACGTAAGTGTTGAAGGTGTTTTGGATATATTGCAACAAGGTAAGCAAGTTGTTCGGCGACTTACCATTGCGGAGGGTCTAACTAACAGAAAAGTTCTCCAGATATTAGAAGATACAGACGGTTTAGTTGGCAAGGTTACCATACCTCTCGGTGAGGGAGAATTATTGCCCGAGACTTATTATTTTACCTATGGAGATAGGAGAAATAGTCTAATAAAACGTATGAAAAATGGTATGAAAAATACACTGACAGCTTCGTGGGCAAACCGTTCACCAGACTTGCCATTATCAAATATTAAAGATGTGCTTATTTTGGCATCAATTGTTGAAAAAGAAACAGGAACTCCGTTAGAGCGACCGCGTGTTGCTGGAGTATTTTTAAATCGCTTGCGCCGTAATATGAGACTGCAATCGGATCCGACGGTGAATTATAGCATTACAAAAGGACAATGGGAACTCCAACGTGCTTTAACTCGTGAAGATCTCAAAACTTCCAGCCCTTATAATACATACCTGATTAATGGTCTCCCTCCTGGAGCTATAGCTAATCCCGGACGGGCGGCAATAAGAGCCGTGGTGCAACCGGCTAATACTAATGAACTATATTTTGTTGCGGATGGTACGGGGGGACATCTTTTTGCTGAAAGTTTAGCTGAACATAATCGCAACGTTGCAAAGTGGCGCAAACTTTTGAAGTAGAACTAATAGCATTTGCTATTAATAGACACATTGTAGTTTCAACAAAATGGAATAAATACGGGGTGAGTTTGTTCACCTTAAAAAGGAACCGAATAGGTCGTCCTGCAATTAAAGTGGGACTAGATTTTGTAAAAAGAAATATTTTCAGAATTATTGGTAATATTGTTTTCTTTGCAATATCAAACATTTTTGCAATGTCATATTAAGCAGAATATGCTATCTAGGGCCAATGAATAGTAAAACTGTGAATAAATTTCCTATTTCTAGTATGACTGGGTTTGCGAGTATTAGTGGCAGTAAGGACGACTTTAGCTGGATGTGGGAAATAAAGAGTGTGAATGGTAGAAGTCTAGATATTCGATGTCGTCTACCACAGGGCTATGAAAAACTTGATGCGATAGCAAGATCAGCAATTGGAAGTTCTTTCAAACGGGGTAACTTCAATGTGAATCTTACTGTTCAAGAAAAGCCGCAAGTAAATCGCTTTCAGATAAATCGAACTTGGCTCAACCAGCTTATTGATATCACTAAAGAGCTACAAAGAAATTCGAAAGGATTTGCGGAACCCCGTGTTGATGGACTCCTTGCTGCTCGAGGCGTTATTGAACTTGTTATCGAAGATACAGGAAGTATTGGCCATATGGGGCCTGAAAAAGAGGTCGTTAAAAGCCTGCATGTCGCTCTAGAATCATTGACACGAAGCCGAATTGAAGAAGGAGCGCGTATTGGTAAGGTGTTATTTGATCAGTTGAGCATTATTATTAATCTTTGTGATGAGGCCGCAAATATTGCTGCCTTACAGCCGGCCACTATTCGCGAAAATCTAACTAATAAAGTAGAGGAGCTGCTAGAAACCGTTCCTGCGATTCCGGATGAACGTTTAGCGCAAGAAGCTGCTGTTTTGATGGTCAAAGCGGATATTCGGGAAGAGTTAGACAGGCTTCAAGCCCATATCGAATCTGCTGGTTCTTTGATGGAAAAAGGCGGAGTTATTGGCAGGCAACTTGATTTTTTATGTCAAGAGATTAATAGGGAGGTAAATACACTTTGCTCCAAGGCCTCTGACATCGACTTGTCCAAGATTGGGCTTGAATTGAAAGCAATAATAGAACAGTACCGAGAGCAGGTGCAGAATATTGAGTAATATTAATAATTCTTTTTCTCGACGTGGTTTAATGCTCGTTTTATCCTCTCCCTCAGGAGCCGGAAAAACGACCATTTCCCGTGCAATGTTAGAACGTGATCCAGATTTGACGATGTCGGTTTCTGCTACCACTCGGCAAATCCGACCTGGCGAGGTTGACGGCGAAGATTATTTTTTTGTAACTGAGGAAAAATTTGAACAAATGATAAGCCAAGGAGAGTTGTTGGAACACGCAAAGGTATTTGGTAATTTTTATGGCACTCCGAAAAAGCCTGTAGAAGAGGCTTTGTTAAATGGACGGGATATTTTGTTTGATATAGATTGGCAAGGCACACAGCAATTAGCCGACAATGAAAATGCAAAGAAAGATCTAGTCAGTGTGTTTATTCTTCCGCCAAACATAATGGAGCTTGAGAAACGACTTCGGGCGCGGGCGCAAGATCCTGCGTTGATTGTTCAACAGCGTATGGCTAAAGCAGCAGATGAAATGAGCCACTACAGAGAATATAAATACGTTATTGTTAATGATAATATAAAAAAAAGTGTCCAATGCGTAGAAAAAATTGTTGCTGCCGAACGCATCTGTATCGAACGCCAGATAGGCCTCCATGAGTTTGTTCAGAATTTAAGGGGATCTGACTAAGTTAGTCACAAGAGCGTTCCTCTATGACTTGAGCTAGTACGGCAAATTCCTCAATTGTTAAATTTTCAGCTCGTGCTTTTTGGTCAATACCAAGGGACACAAAGTTAATATCCAACGATTTAAGCGAGGACCGCAACATCTTTCTTCGTTGGCCAAAAGCAGCGGAAGTTACTATTTCCATGTATTTGAATTGTGCTGGATGAAGCGGTATTGGCCGAGGTTTTAATGTAACAAGACTGGAGCTCACTTTCGGAGGTGGTATAAAGGCCCGTTTGTTGATATGAAACTCTAATTTTGCCTCACAGAGCCACTGAGTGATGACGCTGAGCCTGCCGTAAGCCTTGGTCGACGGTTTTGCAGTCATCCTGTCAACAAGTTCTTTTTGGAACATTAAGGTCATTTGGTTAATATCATTAATTCTTTGTAACCAGTTTGTTAGAAGAACTGTTGAAATATTATATGGTAAATTTGAAATAATACGGCGTGGCGTCTGACCTAAATTCGTCCCACTAGAATTCAGAGCATTATCGGCTATGACCGTCAGTTGGCCGGGATAAGAATCACGCAACGTATTTAATATCTCTATACAACGGACATCGCGCTCTATTACAAATAGGTGCTTGGGATTGTGTTCTAATATTGATCGGGTTAAACCGCCAGGTCCTGGGCCAATTTCAATCACTGTAAAATCTGAAAGGTTACTTTTAGGTTCTCCTGCTACTTTGACAATCCGGTTGGTGAGATTCTGATCTAACAAGAAATGTTGGCCCAGAGATTTGTTTGGAATTAGATCATACTTGACTAGAATATCGCGCAAAGGCGTTAATTGATCCCGCTTAACCGTCATAATGAAGATGTTTTTAATCGGGTGTCCGCCATTTTACCCGCAATTCGAATTGCAGCGACCAAGCTTTGCTCATTTGCGCAACCCTTGCCCGCTATATTGAGAGCTGTTCCGTGATCGGGAGAGGTGCGAATAAAAGGGAGTCCCAGAGTAACATTTACGGCAGATTCGAAATCCAAGGTTTTGATCGGTATGAGAGCCTGGTCATGATACATGCAGAGAACAACATCATAATTTTGCCGAGCTTCGTTATGAAATAATGTGTCTGGAGGTGCGGGACCCATTACAGATAACCCCTTTTCTTTGAGGATAGTAATAGCTGGATAAATGAACGTCTCTTCCTCATCGCCCATCATCCCGCCCTCACCAGCATGAGGGTTCAGTGCCGCTATCGCGATCCTAGGATTAGAAATGCGAAAATCCTTTTTGAGAGCTTCATTAGCGATCAGAGCTGTCTTAACGATAAGTTTGGGTTCTAGCATCTTAATTGCTTTTTGAAGGCCAACATGTCGAGTAACTGGGATAACGCGCAAACGATCGGATACTAGCATCATAACTGGTTCTGTTTTGATTTTGGCTAGAGCGGCTATGTATTCCGTATGACCAGGGTACGAAAATCCGGACTGATAAAGTATATTTTTGTGTATGGGATTGGTTACCATTGCTATTGCTCTACCGCTCTGGATTAATTTGGTGGCCCGCTTAATAGCTAATAAAACCGATTGGTTATTCAAGGAATTTAATTCACCTGGTACAATCTCCCCAGGTAACCTAATCGGCAAAACAGGTAGAGCTTTTTCAAAGACAGTTGCTGTATCTTCTACGCGCGCAATCTCGACAACATCCACCTGGAGATTCATAGAATTACTTATTTGTTGAAGTCTATTGGGGCAGTCTATTATACAAAATGGGGACAATTTCGTGTGACCCAATTGCCATGCTTTTAAGGCGATTTCTCCACCAATCCCACTTGGTTCGCCCATAGTTAAAATTATTGGCAAATCAATCTTTTTCTTCACCGCCTGATATCCAAAAAAGCTGCGCGTTGGATATTTCGTAACATGGTTCGGCCCATCAATACAGCACGCTTCTCAAGCAGCATATTTTTTATCGTCCGTCTAACAAATTTTGTTCCACTACCGTCATTCCGCTTGCAAACCATAAGTATCAACAGGCCCGACTTTGTTTGGATTGGATCGCTTGCTTTTGATAACTTAATATTTTGAGCTATTTCTCTTATTTTCTTAGGTAGACGAGAAATATCTTTAACCTCCACACTGCCGGAATTCCTTGATCCGAGTTCTTTTCCTTTTCTATTCAACTCTGAACATGACTTTGTTTTTGATGAAATTTTGTTTGCTTGGATCGCAAGTTCTTTTGCTGAGGTATTTGGTTGCATTGGCAGGAAAAGTTGTTGAAGAGTAGCTTGTATTTTTTCAGTTGGAAGACCTGGAGACATTCGTTTTTTTAAAAGTTTTAAAATGTAATAGCCGCCGGCACCTTTTTGGGGTTTTGATGAGGTCTTTTCTTCCATTTTTATCATTATATCTGATAAACCCCTCTCAATTTGCTCTGGTCTGATCCAGCCCAGATTCCCTCCATTTGCTGCCGAAGCGCTTTGTGAGAATGCGCGAGCCAAAGCAGAAAAATTAGCACCTCTCTGTATCTGGAAATATAGGCGCATTGCATTTTTAAAGGTTTCTCCCTGTGATTTGTTGGGTTCAAATGGAATAAAAATTTCAGCGACGCGATATTCGGGCTTTCCCTTATTAGCCTCGATTTTTTTAATTGCCATATCTACAGATCCTTCTCCGATCTTACTTTTCGACAGCACCTGTCTTATAACCGCTTTTCGCCACGCTATCTGGCTATGAACCTGTTGTTCAAATGATCGGAAACTTATGCCGTTGGATTTGAGCAGAATACGCATCCGTCCTTTGGGCAGACCATTATTCTTTTCCAATTCACCGATTGCAGCTTGTAGCTCTTTCTGGCTCACCTTTATGCCTAATTTTCTTGTTTCTTGCAGTTTAAGCTTATCATTTATCATTACGCGTAAAATTTGTGGAGAAATTCGTTTTACGGTTTTCACGTTATCTGGCAAGCGTGAGGAAAAAATAACGAACTTAATACGATCAGAAAAATCAACTTGCGAAATAATTTCGTTATTAACTACAGCAATAATTCTTTGTTCAGGGCTATACTTGGAATTTTCTGCTATTGATACTCTTGTTAAAATTATTGGCAGGATTAACAATGTGGTTAGAAATATCTTAGCCACTGGTGCAATAGGGTTTGTGAAAAATACAAAGTTTGATTTTTGATATTGTTTTTCAATAAGGTTCATGTAGAGTTCCGCACTTTCAAAAAAATATTAGCCACCAGAATTGCTGAGACCTGTTCGGATGTCACCTAATGTTTTAAAACTTAGCCTAAACATGATTGTGTCGGTTGGACGTAAGTCACGGTCACTATAAAATTGACGGGCAATGCTGGTTAAAAATGTGAAGCACTCACATTCATAGGTTAGATTTACGCCTATGTTTCTTAAATCGCCGTCACCCTGAAAATCATAACGGCCAACAAAACTAGATCGCCAATAACGATCCAATTTTGCGGAAAGATTTCCTGAGATTTCCTCGCGCCCAGAAAAATCAGCATCACTTGTTGATTCAAAAAAAACATAATTTGTTGATAATCTTAACGCGGGCGGTCCGGCGATTAGTTGAAATTCATTGCGTTTTGCTGAATAATTATCTTTGTCTAGGCGAGTGTGAAACATAAAATCGAGATAATTTCCAGGTGATACGTTAATTCGCCCCACAAAATCTGATAAGCGCCCTTCTAATCCCGAGCCGGCAGCGAATGTATCATCATCTTTTGGTCGAAAGCTCTGACCAGCAAAAACTGTTGTGTGCCCTCCTTTTGAGCCAAATAGCCCCCATTTAAGACCATATTTTATCCTTGGGCCACCGACCACTCTGTCATAACCCGTGAACACATTGTCACTGAACAAGTTAGTATCATCAAACTCCATATCAATGCTATCTTCATTCGGTATTTTGCTAGTGTTTCCACCGTAAGGGCTAACAATAATTGAAGCCAGTGGTTCAAGCGTTTGGCTAATATTTCCATGCTGGCGGGAGAGGGGGAGGCGCCAGTCTACTTTGGCTTGGGGAAGAATACGGCCGGTCAAGCCTGAAAATTTTTGCTGCCTATTCTGTGTTAAATTGTTTACGTGGTATAGGTCGGCTCTTGTGCTTAATGAAAGTGTTGTAAATTCACCGTTTTTACCTATATGAGGTAACTGCCAGTTACCATCAATTGAAATTCGGCGTGTATCGTTAGATTCGGTTCGTGTCATTGCAATCGCGCTGGCATTAAACGCTGTAGTTGTCCCTAATTTTCCAGTAGCGCTCTTTCGATTATACTCAACTAATGGAAGCACTAAGGGGGTTTGACCTGGATCATCTTCAATGGCGGTTCCCTGGAAAGAGTATGCTTTGGCTGATAAATAATTTCGTCGGCTAAATCCTTCAATATAGGTTGTGGTAGTCAGGCTGCGACTAGATGGAAAGCCATATCTTCTTAAGTAGGTATCATCGGTAGAACGATTTATGTCAAAGCCCCACCTGAATTTTTCATCGATATCATAACGTCCTGTACTATCGATATGACCCCGTAGATCGTTATTTGAATCATATGTTAAGCTGCCGCGAGATACTAGATCCCCATTTGCAAAACGCTCGCGATATTCTCCTTCCATAATTAGACGTTCTTTAGTTGTTATCGTAGGTGTGATGGTAAGGTCTTTACTTGGTGAAATCGCGTAAAAATAAGGTGTAGTTACAGTTGTTCCTAGGGATGTCGACCCACCAGTGCTGGGTGTCAAGAAACCCGATTTTCTCTTTACGGTTGGGTCAGGGTGCCAAAAATATGGTGTATAGAAAACAGGAGCGCCTAAAAATTCCAGCCATGCGTCAAAATATTCAAGTTGCTGTTCTTTTTTATCGTGCACAACTTTTTTAGCTTTGACTCGCCATAATGGCGACTGATCGGGCATGGTAGAGCAGGTGGTGCAAGGGGAGTAAACGGCGTTTTTCATTATAGTTTGGTTGCCATTTTTTAGGCGCGCGTTGCTCGCTGCCATTCGGGCGTTGTCTGATAGACGAGCTCGGAAATTTTGAATTATGCCCGATTTAAAATCACCACTAATTTCCATGTATTCCGCAAAAAGTACATGTCCACTAGGTTCCAAAAGGCTAACATGTCCAGTGGCAATTAACATATCATGACGTTGATTATAGGAAATCCTATCAGCTAATAATACTTGTTTATTATTAAATACCTCAACGCTCCCTGACGCCTTTATAATGCCTAATTTTTTGTCGTGAGAGACTTCATCTGCGGTGAAAGTTATACCTTTTTCCTTGAGGCTCGGATGATCTTGGGTGAGGCTTTTTGCATAGGCGTCGAAAGACATAACTGAAAATATAATAAGAAAAATATAATCTAGAGGGATCGTTGGTAAGTAACTATTATTAAATATTTTAGGCATGGCCTTAGCCGTCTTCCAAATGAAAAACCATTGTTAGTCCCAGAAGCATCGAGATGCCTGAGGGGGTCCAAGCAGCTAATACGACCGGAATACTTTCACGTAATCCTAGGGCGAATACTACATCTGACAGGAAAAATAGTACGAATCCCGTCAAAATACCACCCACGAGGACGTACGTGGCGCTTCCTTGTCTCGATTGTCTAAGTGTGAAGGTTGCCGCGATTAACACCATTGCACAAAGTAAAAGGGGAGCCGACAATAAGGAGTGCCAATAAAGACGATGACGAAGTGCCGAGAATCCTGATTTTTCTAAGTTAGAGATAAAATCTGGTAAATGCCAGAAAGACATTGTTTCGGGAGGAGAAAAGCTCTCGTGAATTTTATTTAAGGTGATATCGGTTTTTATCCGGAATTCCTCTTTAAATTGAGGTTTTTTTTCCTTTTCATTTATATAAACGTTTTGTAATTGCCAAAAACCCTGCTCAAGAAAGCCTTTTTTAGCGTCTATTCTCATTAAAAATTTATCTGCTCCTTCATAAACAAAAATTGAAACATTGGCCAAAGCAATTTCATTGTCTACGATCGTTATTTTAGGAGCATGGATAACAGACTGATCCTTTCCACTAGATTGTCTCAGCCAAAGACCATTCTTGGAAACTGCTAACAAGTTGGACTGTCCTTGAAAATGAACAGCGTTTAAGCGATCATATTTTGATAACATGGCTGAAGCGAGCGGGTTGAATGCCGAAATTTTAAGAACACCTAACATGAAAGCTAAGAACATTACAGGCATTAGAAATTGCCAAGCTGATACTCCTGCTGACCTAGTTACGACTAACTCGCTACTTCGTGTGAGAGCCCAGAATGATGCCATACCGCCAAACAATACTGCGAATGGGAATATCTGTTGTGCCATAAAAGGCAGTTTCATTACGCCCATTTTAATGATTAGACCAAGACCTACGTCGTTGTGGTTTGAGGCCCTACGGAGTAATTCTATAATATCAATAAGGAAAATGATTGTAAGGAATATAACAAAAATAGCCATAAAGTTGCGTAAAAAATTTTTCCCGATATAACGTGTCAATGTCAGAGATAGGCGCAATTATCTTTTCCTCATTTCTGAAATTTCTTGAATCGTGGATTTAATATTAATAGCGATAGTACGATTATTACTGGTGCAAAAACAGACATGTATAGGATAGGTACAATTTCGAGGTTTTTAGCGCTAATATTGACAATACCCAAATTGCTTAGCCAGAGAGCGATAAAAATAATTGCTGCAAGTATAATACGTTTCGACTGCCCTCGCCGCGAAAAATCACCAAGCAAAAGACAGGCAAGGGCAACCAGTGCAAATACAAAGGTATTTATTGGTGTAGTTAATCGCTGATGACCTTCGACCTTAAATTTACCATAGTCTCTCGGATTTCCAACGTCTTCTTTTTTTAAGCTCAATAATTCAGCAATGGTACGTTCTCGAGCCTCACGAAAGCGACTTTCAGGTTTGGGCGTGAACTGCGTTATGTCGATCGTATATTGATCAAAGTAAAGGACGGAAAGCTTATTATTTTTCTTTTGCATTTCCTGTCTGTTCCCATCGAAAACGGTGACGCGGGCTCCTTCTGGGCTTTTGGTTAGCACACCCCGTTTGGCAATAATAGTTACTGGCTTATCTACTTTTTGAGTATCATGATAAAGAATTCCGTGAAGCTCGGACTGGCCTTTTCGTTCTCGTACAAAGATAGTAATCCGATCAGAAATAGAATTAAATACACCTTCCTTAAGTAGCACGTGAGCGAAGCTGTATCTTATATCCCACTGGAGGTTGCGAAAGCCTTGGTATGATTTTGGTGTCATGTAAAGGGTAAAACAATAGCCAATTATTACAGCAATAAGTGCTAGAAACAAGGCGGGTTTTGAAAGTGAAATCGGACTGATGCCAGCGGCCTGCAAAACTACCTGCTCGCGATCTGAATTCAGGCGACTGTATACAAAAAGGATTGCGATGAAAACTGCAAACGGAACTATGTGGACCAAAAAGTTTGGAATCTGAAGTACACTCAAATATAAGAATATTTTTACTGATACCCCGCGGTTTATAATATGTTCAACTGCCCGGACTGCAACGAATAACCAAATTACACCAGTCATTACCGATCCAATAAGGAAAGTTGAAAGAACGAGTTGCCGTATTAGATACTTATTTATTTGATTCAAGCTATGCATTCTCCATTGGAGCTAAACGTTTGGATTATTGGGCTATCATCTTATAGTTGAATTTGCGCTTTGGCATCAATAAATAATAGAAAATTCAGGCGCTCTCGAGGTATGTCATTACGAATAGTAAATTTAGCATTTATCACTGTGCAATCATGTATTTATAGCAATAACGTTTAGTTTTTGGTCCAATTAGTATTTTTCCATTTTAATCACCGTGTTTACAAAGATCTGGGCGGATTTACTTTTCAGGTATCGTTATTAGAACGTCTTGACAAATTTTTATAAACACTTCTTTATAAAATTTTCCCCGGATTCATAATATTTTTAGGATCAATAGCTTGCTTAATAATTTTTATTAGCGAGAGTTTTGTCGGTGAGGCATAATAAGCTAGCTCTTCCCGTTTGAAGGATCCGATCCCATGCTCAGCACTAATACTACCGTTCATTTCAGTTACCAGATCGTAAACTATACTATTAATTTTCGAGGATTTTGCCATAAAAATTTCTTTTTCCATACCGTTAGGCTGGGTTAAGTTATAATGTATATTACCATCTCCGATGTGCCCAAAAGGGCAGGGTCGAATACCGGGCATTACTTTTAAAACGCGTTTTGTCGCTTCCAGAATAAAATCCACCGTACTTGAGACGGGTACTGATATATCATGTTTGATGCTGCCACCTTCGCACGACTGCGCAGCCGGAATTTCTTCGCGAATTTTCCACAATTCTTTGCGTTGGGAATCGTTTTCAGCGATCACCGCATCAGAAATAACGCCATTTTCAAGAGCACTTTCCAAAATAGACTCAATCTGGATTCGCAAATTTTCGTGAACGTGGGTTGACGTTAATTCTATGAGAGCATAATACGGATGCAGCCTCGCAAAAGGGTCCTTGACCCCAGGTATATGCGCTTTCCCTAGTTCAATTCCAATTCTAGAAATTAATTCAAACGCCGTTAGTCGATCGCCACAGAGCTCTCTAGTTTGATCAAAAAGATCTAAAATACAATCAAGTTTTGGCATGGCCACCAAGGTTGTTATTGCGATTTTTGGCGCTGGAAAAAGCTTTAATACGGCTTTGGTTATTATGCCTAACGTACCCTCCGCGCCAATAAATAGTTGTTTCAAATCATATCCCATATTGTCTTTACGGAGTCTATTAAGTCCGTTCCAAACTTCACCATTTGGCAAAATTACTTCTAAGCCAAGAACTAAATCACGCATATTTCCGTACCTTAAGACATTAACGCCTCCCGCGTTTGTCGATAAATTTCCCCCAATACGGCAGCTTCCTTCTGCTCCTAGGCTAAGTGGAAATAAACAATTTTTTTCAGCTGCTGCCAGTTGAACATTAGCTAGAATACAACCGGCTTCTACGGTTATGGTTTTATTGAGAGGATCAACATCAATAATGGAACTTAGACGGTCTGTTGCTAAAACCACACCACCTTTTGCTACAGTTCCGCCAACTAGGCCTGTACTGCCACCAACCGGCACAATAGGTATTTTCTTTTCATTACAAATTTTTACGATTGATGATATGCCCTCCACACAGTCTGGACGAATCACAAGATCCGCATTTCCTTTTTCTAAACCACGCTCTTCGTGCAAATAGGGCTTCATGTCAGCTACTTCATAAATTATACCCTTTGGTCCTACGATATCTGACATTCTTTTGATAATAGCTCGGTTCATAGTCATAATTTAATTATCCATTAGCGGCGGCTCGACGCAAACGGTCGTTGATTGCCACCCCTAATCCTATTTCTGGTATTGGCATTACTGCAATTGGATTAGCACCCGGTTTGTCTAATTTATGCATAATGCCGAATAGATTAGCTGCTGCTTCGATTAAATCCTCTGTTGGGCTAAGATTAAGGGCTGAAATGGGTGCGTTGGGCCCAAATCCAATCACATTTTCGTTGCTTAAAAAATCGGTCGCATTTATACGAATATGTGTGTTTGGAGCATAATGGCGCTTTAGCATTCCGGGGGATAATATTTCGGCATCCTCGTCAAAGACAGACACGGGTCCAATCGTCTTGTTGAGTTGCTCCCTAGTAACGCCTCCAGGCCGCAAAATTACCGGAGTTTTTCCTGATAAATCAACAACCGTGGATTCTACACCAATTTTACAGTTCCCCCCATTAACGATATAAGGAATTTTGCCGTTGAGAGATGCGTGGACATGTTCCGCATTTGTGGGGCTTGTTTTTCCTGATAAATTGGCGCTTGGGGCGGCTATGGGGCAGGCAGCTTCTTTAATTAGATTTTGGGCCACATTGTGATCGGGAACCCGAACAGCGATAGTGTTTAATCCAGCACTGATTAACTGTGACAACTGGCAATTTTGATTTTTGTTTAAAACAATTGTTAGGGCTCCAGGCCAAAATGCCCTAGCGAGCATTTCCGACCGTTCATTCCAGAAAACTTGACTTTTAACATCTTCTACACTGCCAAAATGTACAATTAGCGGGTTAAAACTAGGGCGGTTCTTAGCTTCAAAAATATGGGCCACGGCATTGTTCATGTATGCATTGGCACCGAGGCCATAGACAGTTTCAGTGGGAAAAGCAACCAGCTTTCCAGCCCGTAATTGTTTTGCGGCCGTTTTTATTCCTGCTCTTGCTGAACTTAACAACTTGGTTTTCATGGTAATAATTCTAATACAATATTATTATTTTCCCTTAGCGACAAAAAAAGGATTTCGAATATTCTTTTTGCCATAAAGAAAAGGTGATCCATCGATCTTTGTTATTGAGCCACCTGCGGCAGTCAAAATAGCATGCCCAGCAGCTATGTCCCATTCCGAAGTTGGTCCTAACCGCGGATAAATGTCGGCTTCACCTGCTGCAATAAGACAAATTTTTAGGGAACTCCCTATATTTATAGTATTCTTCACTTTGTATTTTGCAAGAAAATCATCTTCGCCATCTCGTTTGAAGCGACTGGCAACGACGGTAAGCCCTTCTTTGGATGGATGCCGTGTTGTAATTGATCTTTTTGGTTCTGAGCGATCTTTGCAGAAAGCTCCCGATGGACCACCCCAGAACGTTCTTGAAATTGCAGGCGCGTGGACAATTCCAAAGATAGGAATTCCTGTCTGAATGAGGGCAATATTTACAGTAAACTCGTCACGTTTGCTTACAAACTCTCTGGTACCGTCTAGAGCATCAACCAGCCAAAATACACCGCCACTGATGTCAGGTCGTATGCCAGCTGAATACGATTCTTCACCTAAGGCTGGAATTCCAGGAGCAAATTCAGCCAACCCGGTTAATATCATCGATTCGGCTTTTTCATCAGCCTCTGTGACGGGAGAATTATCAATTTTTTCCCGCACCTTGAATTCAGTTTGATATATTTCAAGTATTGTGTCTCCAGCCATTCTAGCGAGATTAATTAATACGTTGATTTCATCGTCGGTTAAGTTTGGAAACAAAAAAATATCCTTTACGATTTTGCCTTTTCAGCTTCTTCATGCCAGTGTTTAGCCGGCGGACTAGAACCGATCAGAATAAAAGCGATTTGGCAGGGTTCAGAAAAGGGGTTGGCCCATCCATGCATAGTTGCCCTTTGAACCATAACATCACCAGTGTTAAAATCAATTTTGTCACCTTCATCTAAATACATTTCGCATTTACCGGAGAGGCATATAGCATAATCAATTGTATCCGTTCGGTGCATGTAAGCTTCCTTGCCTGGTATTAATTCTAAGATGCGAAAAATCGACCCCTTTTTAGGCGGTTCGATATCTCGCGGAGTAGCTGTTGGGTCGTCAGCGTTGACATTTGCAGGGGTCTCTTCAGTAACCCAAAGTAATGTTTCAAAATTGCCAGAACGCAATTGTTGTACATTTTCCATTATTTCATCTGTACCTACGATCGCTTTCCCATTGGTAGCGTGGGAGGTAACAATACGGCGGACATTAATTGTCATAACTTTCTCCGAATATCTATTTTAAATGTTTTTAGTCATGCCTTTAGCAAATAAATTCTATGACGGCCACTTTAATAATTTGGCAGTAATTCACATATTTTCTCGCTCCTGTTGAATATTAAAATAAATTCCGCTGAAGATTAGTATTGCACCTATAAACACCCAAATGGAAAAAGGCTCCGTATAGAAATAATATCCTATTACAGCGATTATCGGCATTCGCATAAAGTCAATGGGTATGACAACGGTTACATCAGCTAGCATCATCGCGCGTGTCATACTGTAATGAGCTGTGAGGGATGTTAGCCCCACTAGTAAAATCCAGGGTAAATCTGACCACGAAGGTAATGTCCAAAATAAATATGCCCCAATGGCACTAATTGGCAATTGCATAGTGTACATTAAAAATAAAATTGTAAGGGGTGTGTCAGTTCTGGATAATGACTTAGTAATAACATGCACGGTTGCAAAACAAAAAGCTGCGCACAGAACGGCAACAGAGCCTTGATCAATTGGGATGAAGCCAGGACGAAGAATAACTAAAATGCCGGTAAATCCAAAAACAATAGCTGTTAATTTTCCGAAGGTTAGTTTCTCTTTTAGGAACAACACAGCAAGTATAGTAACCCAAATTGGCGCGCTGAATTCTAGAGAAAAGACTTGAGCCAATGGAATTAGGCCAACTCCGATAATCCAGGTCAAATTACCTAGATAATGAATGGTGTTTCTGAAAATATGGATTGGTAAGTTCTGAGTTGAAATGGTTCTCCAACCACGGTGCATTACAATTATTGAAATCACGGTAAGCGCAACAGAGGTTCTTAAAAAAACAATTGCAAAAGGATCCATAGTACTCGTCAACTCGCGAGTCGCAATTGCCATTGTTGTAAACGAAGCGAGAGTTCCAATCATCCAAAAAACAGCGCGGTAAAGTTTTCCACGCTCATTCAGGCTATCTTCGTATTTTTGTTTCAATTATAATCTTTCGGCAGGCTAATGAACTTAGATTTTTTACTACTCTGCTTAAGGAAATGGGGATCTATAGACCCCAGACGTTCTCGGCTGCTAAATCTACGGATGATGCGCTTGCGGCACTAAAACGCCAGGCTTGGATTGACCCCGACCAATAATTCTCGGGTAAGCCAGACTTACGTTTCAATTGGTGAATAAATTGTTTGGGATCAGGTATTTGGTCCCAAACGGCAGGGAGAAAAACACCCCTATATTGAATGCCCTCAGTTAACACGATGCCGTCTATACCGGGCCGGATTTGGGCGAGTAGATCAAGTTCATCCGAAAAGTACATTTGTATTTGTGGGCTTAATATCGATATGGATATCTCAATTTCTCCCGTTTTAATTTCTTCCAGGGAAAGTTTTTGGAATCGACTATCCTCAAAAGCTGCTTTGCAGGCATTTTGGGTGATATCATCTATTAGGGGTTGCCATGCCTGAATAGAGCCTATGCAACCGCGCAGGCGGCCTTTCTTGTTGAGGGTTACAAAAGAAGCTCCTGGCTCATTGAGTATGTTATCAGATTCTTTTGGGCTGATTTTCTTTATCTTGGTTGGGGATAATTTTTTTAAAATAGCAGAAGCTGCAGCATGCAATAAAGTGCTACCATATTGTTCTAACATATCATTTGTTATAGTTTCCATCTTGTTTTGCGTATCTAATTTAACGTTCGAATTTTCATCAAAATACCAGGAACCATAGCCAACGACCCTTTCTTTAGTCCCCGCAGTATCTCCTGAATTTCTAATATCCGCAGTTTTTACCGAAAGGCCTTTATTTCTGGCAAGTGACAAAAGACCTTTAATAGAATGGCGTCCACAGGCCTGTTCCTGGTCGATCGCAGTCAGATCCATGCGCTCAATAGCTTGACGAGTGTGATCATCCAGTGATTTGGCTTCGTCATAATCCAAGTAGTGACTAAGATCTGATGAAATGAGAATTAAAGTCTCGGCTCCACCCCAAAGAATTTCCAGTACTTGAGACACTTGTTCAGGGCCTGCTTCGCCTACGATGAGGGGTACAAGTTTAAATTCTCCGATAATTTTTTGTAAGAAAGGGAGATGTATCTCGATACTATGATCTTCGATATGAGTTTCATTGAAAGTATTTACATGTGCCAGGTGCTTGAGTTTTTGCACAGCTGCCATATCTATTTGCACGTCGCCGAGTGGAGTTCGAAAAATTTCATCGTTTGGAAGCGCCAAACCTCTCACTGCGACTTTATGACAGGGTCCTAAAATGATGACACGCTTGATAATTTCCCGCGCAGGACGAAGTCGATTGTAAACAGCTGCTGCCGTTAAACCCGAATAAATGTAACCTGCGTGGGGTGCTATAATCGCCTTTGGTGCAGTGACCGCCGGTTCAAAAATATTTTCCGCTTCTTCTAAATAACGTTGGATTGTTGCCCCAAGCTCATCCGGATCGTTCGGATAAAATATTCCCGCGACTGCCGGTGAGCGTACACGGTCTGAGGCAAAATTTAATCTCATGGTCTTAATACCTCAATCTTGTCGACTTAAGTCTCTTAGTTTGGAATAATATTCAATTAACAGATTAGCATTAGTTTTAACAAAGAGCGATTTTTTTTCATTAAAATTTAATACCCGATACAATCTTGAATATTATATATTTAGCAACTGACGATAAGGTTTTAGATCTCGTACGAGTCGAAAGCATTTCATTGTTCGCTATATTATAGAATTACTTTATTATTATTCGAAAGGAATAATTTGAAAACCACTATGAACCACGAAACCAAATATTGGAGACCTCTTGATGACGGACGCATTCAATGCGACGTTTGTCCTCGTGAATGCAAACTTAATGAAGGACAGAGGGGATTGTGTTTTGTAAGGTCACGTGAAGAAGATCGGATTGTCCTTACGACTTATGGTCGTTCTTCAGGCTTTTGTATAGATCCTATAGAGAAAAAACCACTTAATCATTTCTTCCCCGGTACTCCGGTACTTTCTTTTGGAACAGCTGGGTGTAATTTGACCTGTAAGTTCTGCCAGAACCACGATATCTCTAAATCGCGAGAAATGGACAAACTTGCAAACCATGCCAGCCCAGAAAAAATTGCTGCCGCTGCGAAAAAGATGGGCTGTAAAAGTGTTGCTTTTACGTACAATGATCCAGTGATTTTTATGGAATATGCAATCGATGTAGCTCAAGCCTGCCACGAAAAGAATATCAGAACCGTCGCTGTAACTGCCGGTTACATTTCACCAGATCCGCGCAAAGAATTTTATCAGTATATTGATGCCGCTAATATTGATCTTAAAGCTTTCACCAACAAATTTTATATGGAGTTATGTTCTGCACATTTAGATGGTGTTCTGGAGACGCTGATATATCTTAAGAATGAAACTAAAGTCTGGTTTGAAATAACGACACTATTAATTCCAGGAGAAAACGACTCGGAAAGTGAAATTAATAAAGAATGCGAGTGGATAATGGAGCACCTTGGACCCGACGTTCCGTTACATTTCTCAGCTTTTCATCCTGATTGGAAAATGTTGGATAAATCCAATACTCCGGCGAGCACTTTGTTTAAGGCGCGCAAAATTGCACTAAGGCATGGACTGCGTTATGTGTATTTAGGCAACATACACGATTTTAATGGATCTAGCACCTATTGCCATAAATGCAGTGAAATTATAATCGGTCGAGATTGGTATGATCTTTCTGCATGGGCATTGACGCCAGGGGGTCAGTGCCAAAAATGTGGCACTGAGTGTGCGGGTGTATTCGAAGGGCCACCGGGCACTTGGGGGCGTAAGCGACAGAGTGTTAATCTGTCATGATGTTGAAATAGCACCATTTTCTTGCCGGTAGATTTATTGATCTAAATAGTTGAGTTAAAAATACCCGTGTTAAGTATTGTAAAAAGGCACACACATTGTTCTGGAATTATATGAATAAGAAGTTATTGATTTTCGCCCTAAAATTTATCGTTTCGACAGTTTTAATTTGGTTTATTGTATCCAATTTTGAACTCGAGCTCGAACTTGTGAAGGCTCGATTGGAGGAAATTCAGTATACCTATGTATTTTGGGCATTTGCTGTTCTTGGGGTACAGATTTTTAACAATTCTGTACGTTGGATGATTGTTTTGAATGCAATCCACGCTGACTTGCATCTTAAAATTATCATAAAAATTATGTATATCGCAGCATTTTTTAACCAGACGTTACCATCTTCGATTGGCGGAGATGGTTTTAGAATTTTTTTGAGTCGAAAAGCTGGAATTGATGTAAAAAGTGCTATTACTGGTGTAATGTTGGAACGTATTGCCACCGTTACGGGTTTAGTATTATTGGTCGCAGCTAGTCAACCGTTCTTACTAGCTCGAGTTGGGGATAATGCAGCTAAATACATCTTTCCTTCACTAGCTGGAATTGCCCTGTTCGGGATTCTGGGTTTAATCTTGCTCGGTTTTTTGCCTAAGCGTTTTCATGCATGGCGCATTATAGGGTGGCTAACACTCCTTGCCACTGATACACGAAAACTTTTTTTTTCACCAATACACGCATTCAAAGCGATCTTATTAGGTGCAACGGGAAATATTTTGCTCGCCGTGGTTGCTTTTTTTACCTTTAGTGCTCTGAAAATCGAAGTATCTTTTCTAGATTGTTTGGTTTTGGTTCCACCTGTAATGCTAATAACCATTCTGCCAATCTCAATAGCAGGTTGGGGAGTGCGTGAGGGCGCGATGATTGGAGCTTTCGCTTTCGTTGGTGTAATAGAAAGTGATGCCTTTATAGCTTCTCTTTTTTTTGGATTTGTCTGTATAATTTTTTCGCTTCCCGGTGGCTTGCTTTGGTTAATTGATGGTCATAAAAGAGCAAAAGCAAAAAAAGAAACAGATTAATAATTTGTGGACTTAGCTATTAAATTAAATCTGGGCTTTTTCTTTCTGTCGGTGGCAGTTACATTCAGTCCAAACAATTTTACTAAACGTGTTATTTCAGTGAGGACTGCATGAAAATCTCATTTGTGAAACCAGGATTACCAGCGACAGGGATCGTTGTTGTCTTAGTAGGTACCGATGGAAAATTATCTAATTTTGCCATTAGATTAGATAAAAAATCTGGCGGGGCCATTCGGCGCGCTATTCGAGCTAGTCGTTTTGAAGGAAAGAAAGGCCAATCATTAAATATTATCGCACCGGCAGGTACACGGATTGATCGTATTTTGTTAATGGGTATTGGCAAGCCAACTGAGACAACACAACTTGAAATGCAGAAGCTTGGTGGTAGGATTTATGCTGGAACCTACCAAGCAAAAAAAGGATTGGTCACAGTTGTTTTGGATTCGGTTAGAGAAGCTAAAATGACCGCCATGGAAATGGCAGTGGAAATTGGTTTTGGCGCAAGCCTTCGTTCCTACAGGTTTGATAAATATAAGACAAATCTAAAATCTGAGAACAAACCTAACATTAAATCATTAAACATATCTTGTGTGGGATTTGCGAATGCACGTAAAAAATATCTGGTCCTTTCTAAGGTTGCATCAGGTGTCTTTTTTACTCGTGATTTGGTTTCCGAGCCGTCAAATATTCTTTATCCCGACACATTAGCTAGGCAGGCTAAGTCTCTAGAAAAATTGGGTGTGACAGTGCAGATACTTGGGGAATCTCAAATGCGGAGACTAGGGATGGGAGCATTGCTTGGTGTTGGCCAAGGTAGTATCCGCGAATCCCGCTTGGTTGTAATGCGATGGAATGGAGGGGTGAAGACTAAAGGCAAGGTTGCTCGGCCTCTAGCATTTGTTGGTAAAGGTGTTACGTTCGATACCGGGGGGATTTCAATTAAACCCTCAGCAGGAATGGAAGATATGAAATGGGATATGGGTGGATCTGGTGTTGTTATCGGGCTTATGAAGGCGCTTGCCGGTCGCAAGGCTAAAGTCAATGCCGTTGGTGTAGTTGGTTTGGTAGAGAATATGCCGGGCGGCAATGCGCAGCGCCCTGGTGATATTATTACGTCCATGTCTGGGCAGACTGTTGAGGTTTTGAATACAGATGCTGAGGGGCGTTTGGTTTTGGCAGATGCTTTGCACTATACAAACCTGCGCTTTAAACCAAAATTTATGGTTAACCTAGCAACGCTCACGGGGGCTATCATCGTATCACTTGGCAATCATCATGCGGGCCTATTCTCTAATAATGATCAATTATCAACTAGGTTAATTAAAGCTGGGGAGGATGTTGAGGAAAAATTATGGCGTTTACCCCTTGGTGAAGAATACGACAAAATGATCAATTCCCAAGTTGCCGATATGCAAAATATTGGGGGTCGCGGAGCCGGAAGCATTACGGCAGCTCAGTTTTTGAAACGTTTTGTTGGCAAAACCCCTTGGGCCCATTTGGATATTGCCGGAGTTACTTGGTCCAAATCGGACAAGCCTACGGTGCCAAAAGGTGGGACAGGATTTGGCGTGAGATTGCTTGATCGCCTGGTCGCCAATCATTATGAGAATTAGCGTCTAATCGCGAATAATTTAGGTAATAAGAACCTGCTAAATAATAATATTTTGCTGAGCCTAGTTGCATTAGTTCTATTTTTTCGAGTTTAGTCTAATGACCCATGTCGCATTTTATCATCTACGACACAGTACCCTTGGAGAGGCGCTTCCCAAACTTCTCCAATTTACTCTGGATTCTGGCAATAGGGCTTTGGTGCGAGCAGGCTCAGCTGACCAACTGTCAGCACTAAGTTCTATCCTTTGGGGTCAGGATAATGATAGTTGGTTACCTCATGGCATGGAGAAAGATAGGTACGCTGAGGACCAACCGATTTGGTTAACTATAGGGTCGGATAATCCAAATGATGCTTCGTTTGTTTTCTTAATTGACGGAGTTGAGGTTGGTGATGTTGGGCATTTTGATCGCTGTTTCGATTTGTTTGACGGAAATAACAGTGCCTCTGTTGGGGCCGCGCGGGTACGATGGAACGTGTACAAGGATGCCGGTCATGAACTACATTATTGGCAACAAACTGACCAAGGGAAATGGGAGGAGAAATATGGATAGCCAAATGAAATTATTTATCACTGAGGCATTTCTAATATTTTATGATTTTTTTATGCCGGGCATAGTGAAATTTATATCTCTTAGCTTTTTTTTAAGCTCTTTTGCTTGGTTGCTGTTTAGGGGAGTTAGGGGAGGGCGTACTCGTAGCCAATTTACATCGTCACTATAGACTGCCGTCGCTGCTTTGAGTGCTGCGATCATCGGGTAAGATCGAAATATATCGCGAACAACGTTGAGTTCTGTTTGAAGCTTCGTTGCATGGTCTGATTGCCATTCTATAAACAATTTGTGGATAGCGGCAGGGTTTACATTCGCAGTGGCGGAAATGCAGCCAGCACCGCCATTACGCATGTTGTCGAGTAAAAAAGTTTCGGCACCGACAAAAATTCTAAAATCCTCCCAACCAGCATCAAGCATGGCTTTCGTATTGTTCCAGTCTCCCGAGCTATCTTTGATTCCCACGATAGTATCAGGATATTCTTTGATTAACCTTTCTATGAGAGAAAGATTAAGTGGTACGTTTGATACGGGAGGAATATGATATAGGTAGATTCGAAGACTGGAATTTCCAACTTGTTGAATTATTTCCGAAAAATTTGCATATATACCTTCGTCGCTAATATCTTTATAATAGAACGGTGGCAGCATTAATGTGCCTCCCGCACCTATTTCTACGGCATGTTTTGTGAGCTTGACACTATCGGATAGGGCACAACAGCCAGTTCCTGGCATCATACGGCCCGGGTCTACACCCCCATCAACAAGAAAATCCATTAACCGGATTTTTTCATCGGTAGATAGCGAGTTGGCTTCACTATTGGTCCCAAACACGGCTAAACCAACATTTTGAGAGAGCATCCATTTACATTGCTGGAGTAAACGTTCCGGATCTGGTGAAAAATCTCTCCTAAATGGTGTGATGACCGGTGTTAAAACTCCTAAAAATTTTTCTGGTATATCCATATCAGAGCTCCTAATCACATGAAGATTATAGACTGGTGTTTAGATAAAATATTCTATGCCCTCACGGCAAGCTAATTTACTAACGTGCAGTGTATGTCGAAGTGAAGAACGGCAGAGAGTTTGGGGAGAAGGTTATCAACATTAGGGATAGATAAAATAATTAGTTGCCACCAGCGTGCGATCAAGCTATAAGCGCTCGGTTTTCGGCAAACTGCTGATGTTGAGTAACCCTTGAAGAATTAGAAGAGGTGCGTGGTAAATGACCACTGAGCGAACATTATCAATAATCAAGCCAGATGCGACCCGCCGTAATCTGACGGGTCAGATCAATGCACGGTTTGAAGAGGCTGGTCTTCGCGTCATAGCACAAAAACGCCTTCAATTAACGCTTGGGCAAGCTCAAGGTTTTTATGCGGTTCATAAAGAGCGAGCCTTTTTTGATGATTTATGCGATTTTATGATTTCCGGACCCGTCGTTGTACAAGTTTTGGAAGGTGAGGATGCTATTGCAAAAAATCGCGAAATCATGGGTGCAACGAACCCTGCTAATGCTGATGAAGGTACAATCCGTAAAGATTTTGCTGAGACGGTCGAGGCAAATTCTGTCCATGGCTCAGACGCACCGGAAACGGCTGTAGAGGAAATTAAATACTTCTTTTCTCAAATAGAGATTGCTGGCTAACGGACATTTGCTTTAAGAAAACCACTGTGGGCATAAGATAGTTTTCTTTTTGGCTGTTATATAATAATCCTAGGTTGTTCAATTCAAAACTGTAAAGGTGATTAAACGTCAAATGCGTATATTTAAGTATACGTTCGGCATTATTTGTTTAATATTAATTGTGAACTGCTCTGGCGTAGAGCAACGGTCTGGTAAGCCGTGGCATCATACGACAGACGGGTTCCGTAATCCTGAAGGTAGTCCTAAGAAATATACTTGGGCAGAGCGCTTACCTTGGCTTTTGGGACGGCCTTTTTATTTGATGTTCAGAGATCCGCCCGATGTTCCACCTGATCACGTGTTGCCGAAATTTAAGGTTATTGAGGGTTTAGAACGTTCTTCTGAATATGATACCGTTACCTGGCTCGGCCACATGACAGCGTTGTTACGAATTGATGGTAAAGCGGTTCTAACCGATCCTTGGCTTACCAGTTATGCGTCGCCAATTCGGCCGCTTGGCCCTAAACGTTATGTAAAACCCGCGTTAGCAATTGAGGAATTACCCAAAATTGATTTCGTGGTAATATCGCATAGCCACTTTGATCACCTCGATCTTCCCACTATAGCAACGTTACCTGATCGCAAAAGCATAACTGCTATCGTACCTCTCGGAATTGGGAAATATTTTTATGAACATGGGTATGGGAAGGTTATTGAGTTAGATTGGGAGGAATCGGTGGTAGAGTCGCAGATAACGTTTACTGCCTTGCCTGTTATCCATTGGTCTAAAAGATCTTTATTCTATACGAACGACACCTTGTGGGCTGGTTGGGCAATTGAAGGGTCTTCTGGTACAAGGGTCTATTTTGGCGGAGATGCGGAATATGGCCCAATCTATAAAAAGATGGCAAAAAAATACGGAGGTTTTGATCTATCTTTACTATCAATAGGTGCATTTTTGCCCCGTGTTGTTATGCATGGTGCCCATTGTGTTCCAGAGGACTGTATTCGTATTGGGCATGATTTGAAGTCCTTAAATCATTTAGCAATGCATTGGGGTACAGTACAATTAGGGGATGATGCACCAGTAGAGGCGATCCGGCGTTTTAAGGAAGGTGGTAAAAAACTAAAAATCCCAGCTGAGCGGCTATGGGTCTTCAAAATTGGTGAGACACGGATTATTCCTAGAAAAAATGTCGTGCGTTACCGTTAATTCACTCGCTTTTTTAGGTCAGAACATTTAGAACACACATCAATAAGATTTGGGGTTTTATAAATGGCAGTAAATAAAAAAATTAAGCATGTTGGTATGGCACTGGGTATTGTAATTTTAGGCGCTGTTATTTTGGTTGTCTTGCGTTTAACTGCACCATTAGTGATTGCCGAACCAGCGAAAGAAAAGATTTGGCCAGTAGCCACTCAAATCATAAAAGTTTCGAGCATTCGGCCTGTGATAAGAGAATTCGGCACTATCGTTGCTGGAAGTCAGGCGGATTTAAGGCCTTTAGTTGCGGGTCGTATTATTGAAGTTGCGCCAAATTATTTTGAAGGTTCAATTGTAAGAAAGGGCCAGCTTCTCGTAAAAATTGATTCTTTTGATTATGAGGTCAAGGTTGAGGATAATAAGGCAGCCCTTAACGAGGTTCTGACGCGGATAGCAGAGACCGAAGGTGAAATTAAATACGAAACAAAACTCCTAAAGATAACCGGTTCACAATTATCCCTCCGCAAACGAAATTTGGAAAGACGCCGCAAACTTGTAAAAAAAGGATCTGCCTCGCGGAAATCCCTAGATGACGCGGAGCTCACTTACAACGATACAGCAAAGAATTTTGCTGTTCGGCAGCAAGTAATTTTACGATTGAGAAACCGCTTAAATCAACAAAAGGCCTCGTCGATAAGAGCGCAGTCTGCGCTAAAATTAGCTAAACGTAATTTGGACGAAACGACCATAAATACACCTTTTGATGGATTCCTTGCGAACGCAGATGTTTCGACGGGACAGCGGGTCGGAACCAATGATCGTTTGGCACGTTTAATTGAAGCCAAACGCTTAGAGGTTAAATTTCGTTTGAGTGAACGCGATTTCTCAGCCTTGATTAAGAATAACAGAAAGATTGCTGCTGATAATATTGGAAGCTCTGAACTAATTGGGAAAGGAATAAAAGTAAAATGGAATATTGGAAACCAGGCTATTGCCTATAAAGCTAGTATTCAGCGGGTAGGTGCAGAGATTGATGCTGCGGGCGGTGGTGTTGATGTTTATGCCCGATTGAAGGATATCAAATTAACTACAGCCCTTAGGCCAGGAGCTTTTGTCGAATTGATTATACCATCGCGATTGTATGAGAATGTGGCCCAGGTTCCAGATACGGCTGTGGTTCGGAGAAACTTCATTTATGTGATCGAAAAGGGGCGCGTCAAAGAGATAAGAGTTGAGCTAGTCCGAACAGGGGCGCATTCAGTTTTAATACGCGGTTCTGGACTACACGATAAAATGGTGATTACTCGGCCATTTCCGAAGATTGCGTCTGGACTGCGGGTGGAGTCTAAATGACTACAGACACAGAACACGAGGAAATTCCAGTTATAAAACCCGGGCCAATCGCATTATTCGCAAGGCATCCAACATCAGCAAACTTGTTAATGATCTTGATGATTATCGCGGGCTTCTGGGGAACCATCAAGATGAATTCACAGTTTTTGCCGAGCTTTGGGATCGATGTTGTCACCGTATCTATTGAATGGCCTGGGGCTAACTCAGAAGATGTAGACACAAATATAGTCCAATTGGTTGAACCAGAGGTTCGCTTTCTTGACTCTGTAAAGAGAGTTCGGACAACCTCCTCTGAAGGCATTGCATCAATTTCAATTGAATTTGAAGCGGGTGCGGAAATGCAATCTGCCTTATCAAATGTGGAGGCGGCTGTTTCTCGAATTACGACCTTGCCCGTAGATACTCGGAAACCAATAATTAAGCGTATAGTGCGGTATGAAACGATATCTAAACTGTCGATTTCTGGCGATGTATCGGAGGTGGCGCTGAAGGCATATGCTAGAGAATTTCGGGACAACCTATTGGCTAGAGGGATTGATCGAATAGAAATTTTTGGGAGCCGTGATCAAGAGATATGGGTTGAAGCCCAAGAAAAAACGTTGAGACGGCTTGATTTAACCTTAAGTGACATTTCCAAGAAAATCGGCGAAACATCTGTAGACCTTCCATCCGGGAATGTAGGTAAAGGATTGCGCCAGATTAGGAGTCTAGGACTTTTAACCGATGCGGATGGTTTGCGCCGTATAGAAATTAAATCTTCGGATGATGGCCGAAAGATTTATCTCGGGGATATCGCCAACGTAACAGAGGGATTTAAAGAGGCAGCCGCTATTGCTTTGCGAAGGGGTTCCCCAGCTATTGAATTACATCTTATGCGGGCTTTGGACACTGATGCGCTTGTTCTTGCATCGAAAGTAGATGCGTTTCTTGAAGAAATCACAAAAACAGCACCCGCTAATTTGTCTATAGAAAGGTATGATTCGGCTACAGACCTTCTTGGTGAAAGAATAAATTTGCTACTTAATAACGCTATTGGCGGTTTGATTATTGTTGCATTCATATTATTTTTATTTCTACGGGCATCAGTAGCAATTTGGGTTCTATTGGGCATTCCTATTTGTTTTATGGCAACCTTAGGCGTTATGTTTGCGACTGGACAATCGATTAATATGATAAGTTTATTTGGGCTCATTATGGCCCTCGGTATCGTGGTGGATGATGCGATAGTCGTTGGCGAGCATACGGACTATCAAAAACAGACCGGTCAAAGTTCGCTCGTAGCTGCGATCTTAGGAGCTCGCCGAATGGCTGCTCCGGTTGTTAGCGCATCCTTAACGACCATTTGTGCTTTTTTGCCACTAATACTCATAGCTGGAATTATCGGCCAGGTTATTTCAGCTATTCCCTTGGTAATCGTGGCGGTGTTAGTCGCGAGTTTGTTAGAGTGTTTTTACGTGCTCCCTGGCCACCTCAACCATGGTATGGAAATAAAAAATCTGGGTTTCAGGCCATATGAAAAATTTAGAAATTGGTTTGATAATTGGTTTGCTAATCTTAGAGACGTTAAGTTTCGAAAACTGGTTAAACTCAGTATTGAATGGCGTTATGCGACTTTAGCACTGGTATTTGCACTGTTTTTGAGCGCGGTGGGCCTCGTTGCTGGAGGGAGGGTAGGATTTAATTTCTTTCCCACTCCCGAGTCCGATAAAATCGTCGTCAATGTAAAGATGGTTTCCGGGACACCCCGAGACCAAACAATTTTGATGCTAGAGGAGGTCGAAAGGGCCGCTTACGTATCGGCAGAGAAGTTGGCCGGAGAGGAAAACAACCTCATTCAAATGATTATGACTAAAGTTGGTGTCAAGGTCTCTGGCAACATGAATTCACCTTTATCCAGCGTTCCTGAAGATACAACAGGAGGGCTCGAATTATCGCTTCTTACGGCGGACAAGAGGTCTGTCAGGACAGTGCAATTTATTGAAGCTTGGAGAGCGGAAGTACAAAATCTTGCAGGACTTAAAACAATAACAATACAAGAAATTAGGGGTGGTCCTCCGGGTCGTGATATCGATATACGGCTAATGGGGTCCAATACGAGTAAACTGAAAAATGCCGCAAATCAAGTGATGAAAATACTCGAGCGTTATCCTGGCGTAAGTAATGTTGAGGATGACCTTCCTTACGGGAAACGAGAAACGATTTTGAGCGTTAATCAGCGGGGTAGGTCCCTTGGATTTTCAACTGAAAGTATTGGAAGAAAGCTTCGTAATGCAATTGAAGGTAAAATCGCAAAGAGATTTGCTCGCCAAAATGAAGAGGTTGCGGTCCGGGTGATGTACCCACGAGCCGAGGTAACGTCGACCGTTCTTGAGACACTTCATGTTAGGGCTCCAGGTGGTCAGGAGATACCGTTATCCCAAATAGTTTCATCTCGAGAGGCAGTTGGATTTGCTAAAATCAAACGAGAAGACGGAACTCGCCAAATTGCTATTACTGCCGAGATAGACGCTTCGATTACGTCCGTCGATAAAATACTTTCCGCTATAAGGCGCGATGGCGTTTATGACATTGCCGGCCGTGCTGGTTTAAAGGTTGGCTTTTCGGGTAAAGCTGAAGAGCAGGGAGAAACATTTTCTGATATGAAGCTTGGTGCGCTAATTGGGCTCGTTGGGATTTATATTGTTCTTGCTTGGGCGTTTGCCAGTTACACCAGGCCAATTGTTGTAATGGCGGTTATTCCTATGGGGTTTATTGGAGCGGCATTTGGTCATTGGCTTTTGGGCTATACACTGACCATTTTAAGCCTGGTTGGTTTGATAGGGCTGTCAGGCATTATCATTAATGGTTCGATAATTCTGGTCACGACAATTGATGAAAAGGTAAAAAAAACTGATCTCTTGGAGGCTATCATAGATGCTTCATGTGATCGTTTGCGCCCAATCGTTTTAACCTCGGCTACGACAATTGGTGGTTTGATGCCGCTATTATTTGAGAGGAGTATCCAGGCTCAGTTTCTAATACCAATGGCCATCACGATCGTGTTTGGTCTCGGCGTTGCAACTTTGTTAATTTTGTTTGTAGTACCAGCGTTTATTGCATCATTGGATGATTTGGGAAACAAGCTTAAGCCCTCATTGCAATCCCGTGCATAGACTAAAAAGTAAAATGGAAGTTTTAGAAAGGACGGCCGGGAGTAACTATTTGATTAATGGTCAGTTGATGGATTAAATAGGGCGAAGAGGTATCAAACCAAGTACTTTGATCAGGAATTTATTTGATGAATGGGAGGTTTTTGAAGGTGACCATTAAAAGAAATATTAACGTGAGGCTAAATGATCTGTTGCATTAAAATAGGGTAAATTATCTTGCGAGGAGCAACCAATCATAGCTAGGCGTTCAGCTATTTTAATGGCTTTTTGATATTTGCGCTCACATTCAGGACCATTATGATTTTTAAACACATCTCCACAGAGTGAAATTCCATAATTAGCCTTAAGAGCCCTAACTTTTGTTCCGGCAGACATGCCGTCGGCAATATCGGAAAGATTGAAATCCTCTTGCTTTGTGATTTTTATATTGTTTTCAACTAAATAACCTCGAATATAAGACTCTGTCGCTAGGGCGGCGTCCCAATAGTCCGATTCTGATTTTGTGGGTTCTGCCGAAACTTCTTTAAAAGCCATGCAAAAGGCGAGGAACACTTGTTCTTTTGGTTCAGCGGATTTCCATGCTGTCGGACCGAGGCCGCTCCAAATTGATATATTCATTTCTTTGTAGACTTGAGGCACCCGTTTGAAAAATAAATCGTGAAGTTTGTTTTCGTTTAATGAGGTGTCTAGCTTTCGTTCCTTATATATGTCAATTGCCGCGTAAGTTTTGCAAATTGGACACGCATCATCTTCATATTCATTTTTCTTGTAAATGAGTGAGCAACGTGTGCCATTAGGCATTTCGTTTTTGCAGAGTAAATAAATTTCATTGTCTTCATCGCCACCTTGTTGCTGTCCGATCCAGTTAAATCGATTCATAAACTGCATATAGGAACGGCGGTGGCTCCATAGACTCCATTCCAATTTTTCTACCGGGCCGAAGGTACTCCAGTTGGAACTGACATCGATCACCACACATTTTTTCTTGCCTGGAGCGGCTCTTAAACCACGGCCGACCGATTGGCCCCAGAGTACTTTGGAAAGCGTTGGTCTCAAATGCACAATAATGTTGCAGTGAGGGTTATCCCAACCTTCAGCCAACACGCCAACAGAAACCATAGCTTCAATGTTGCCGTGTTCATGATCAACCAGAAGCTTCATTCGTTCCTTGATTGGAGTTCCAGCAGTGACAATAGCTGCCTTGATTCCTGACCCTTGAATGACATTTAAAGTAGCTTCGGCAACGCTAATGTCTGCACAAAACCATGCTGAAATTGGTTTTGAGAATTTTGCTCGTTCTTCATTGTAACTCCAAATTGCATAGTCAATCATAGATGACTTGATAATCGCTGGAGCTAGAGATGAAACTGGGAAATCGCCAGAACTGATATCAATCGTATCTAGATCAAGGTCGTGCACAAAATGAGTCCGATATTCAGGTCGCACTAGAACATCATCATTAATTAAGTCTTCAATATTCGCACAATCAATTATAGTGTTAAAAGCAAGATTGAGTTGGTCCTTCTGATCTCCAGTTCGTCGTTCTGGCGAAGCCGTGAGGCCGATAAATTGGGCGGTTTTCTTACCTTTACTATTGAATTCGTCGATGATTCTTTTGTACCCCCGTCCATTAGGTGATACTCGGTGAGCTTCATCAACAATTATCAAATCTGCTTTTGGGATAGCATCGGTCAAAACGTTTTTCGCACGCATATTAGTGGACAACAGAACATCATAATCCTCAAAAGCGAGACCCCTATCAGACACCTCCAACTTTCGGACGTTATGTTTAACACTGAGGGCTTGTTCAAGTTGCTCTAGCAAAACTAGTCTATGGCAAAGTACTAAAATTTTTTTCTTTTTATAAAACCTCTCGATAATTTCACTTGCTAGCACAGTCTTTCCAGCGCCTGTTGGGGCTTTGAGTATAAAGCGATTATTTTGTTTTATAATCATTGGAAAGGTGTCAATGATTTTTTGTTGCCAATTTCTTAGTTGCATTTCGTTTCTATTTTTTCTTCCAAGTATATTGATTTAGGTGGATTTTTTGAACAAACAGATTAGGAATTCGTCTATTTAACTAATTCAAAAAATTTTCATCTGGAATTTTGTTGAATGTATTTTCATTAAGCCGGATTAGTCAAGGTTGTCTGGGGAGTAACAGAGCCTTTTATTTTAACTAGCCCATTTTTTATTGAGATTTTGTCGTTTGCTATTAATCGAATAGCTAAAGGATAAATTTTGTGTTCTTCGGCCAATATACGGCTCGCTAGTGAATCAGGGGTATCTTTTGGTTGGATGGCGACTACAGACTGGATAATTATCGGTCCTTCATCCATATTTGGTCGGACGAAGTGAACGGTGCACCCCGAGAATTTTACGCCCGCTTCGATAGCGCGTTTGTGCGTATTTAGGCCTTTAAAAGAAGGTAATAACGATGGATGGATGTTAATCACCTTATTTGACCAACGGTTAACGAACGTGTCTGTTAGTATTCTCATAAAGCCTGCAAGGCAAATTAAATCTACCCCGGCTTTTGTTAACGCACTATGAATTGCGTCTTCGAAAGATTCACGCTCTTTATAGCACTCATGTTTTATTATTTTAGTTGGAATGCTTGCTTTTTTTGCTATCCTCAAACCGTTAATATTCGGAATATTTGCAATAACGATGTTGATGTCTGCCGGAAAGTCTTTTGCTTCAGAAGCATTTATAATTGATTGTAGATTACTTCCTCGTCCGGAGATTAATACGCCGAGCTTCATTCTGGTGCCCATAGTCATTGGACCTCCCAAATTTGATCCATATCGTGAATTATAACAGTCTCACCTTGTGAGCGGCTAACCACTTTTCCGATCGGAATTATGGTTTCGCCTTGTTGGTGAAGAAGCTTTTGTAGGCCAGGAGCTTGATTTGGTGAGGCAATAATTATCATTCCTATGCCACAATTAAACGTGCGTAGCATTTCTGATGGAGCAATTTTCCCAGATTTAGCAAGCCATGAAAAAACGACAGGTAGATCCCAAGCTCTAGCATATAAATCCACTCCTAGACCTTCGGGTAGGACACGCGGAACATTTTCTGTTAATCCACCGCCTGTTATATGGGCTAAAGCCTTAACACCTCCTGTTTTAATGGCCTTTAAACAGCTCTTAACATAAATACGGGTCGGCTCTAATAAAACATCACCAAGTAACCGCTTTGTGTTAAATGGAGCAGGTTTGTCAAACTTGAGGCCATTCCTTTTTACGATTTCCCGTACCAGAGAGAATCCATTTGAGTGGAGACCATTTGATGCAAGACCAAGTATAATATCATTTACAACAATATCTTTTCTTGGAAGTAAATCATTGCGTTCTACAGCACCTACACTGAACCCGGCTAAATCGTATTCGCCATTTCCGTATAACCCTGGCATTTCAGCTGTTTCTCCACCGATCAGTGCGGCGCCAGACGATAAACACCCTTCGGCGATACTATTGATGATATCGGTAGCCGTTTTGGTATCAAGTTTTCCCGTCGCTAAATAATCTAAGAAAAAAAGAGGTTCTCCACCTTGAGTAACCAGGTCATTTACACACATTGCGACGAGGTCAATGCCAATAGTCTTATGAATGCCAGTTTCATGGGCGATTTTAAGCTTGGTGCCTACGCCATCTGTTGCTGCAATCAAAATAGGGTCTTTAAAACCCGCAGAATTAAGATCAAAAAGACCGCCAAACCCACCGACACTTCCTATAACCCCAGGACGGTTTGTTTTTCTTGCTATTGGCTTGATTGCCCTAACAAGCGCATTTCCTGCACGTATATCCACACCAGTATCTTTGTAGGAAAGACTTGTTTTTTTAATTTTAGATGAAATTTTGACAACCTCTTCACACTAAAACCCTTTTACCTGCGGGGTAACGTGCTAAATTAACTAAATAAACAAAAAAAGAACATACTTAATAATGAACGGTTCAAAATGAAATTTTGGTATTTTTATTTGTTAGGCGGCTTGAACGTGGAAAGTAGTAAAAAGAGGTCTTGTTTTCACATTGTAAATATTTTGCAAACTACAATGTATCGTTTATTTAGTCTTTTGATTTTATTGATTATTTTTGTGTTCGGTTTTTCGTATGGTGTAAGTTGCCAAGCGACTACCGAATTTCAAGATGCGTTTACGGTATCGAATATTCATGTTGATGTTACAGCAAATACTGCTTCGGCTGCCCGGAAAGAAGCGTTATCGGTTGGGGAAAAAGAGGCTTTTAACTCATTGTTGAGGCGCTTAACGATGCGAATCGACCACAATCGTTTACCCAAATTGAATGCCGAGGAAATTTCTCCATACGTTCAGGATTTTGGTATCTCTAATGAAAAAAACTCACAAATCCGATATCTTGCTGATTTAACCTTTCGTTTCAAGCCCGGGGATATTCGTCAGTTACTTCGTGAAAATGAAGTTGGTTTTGCGGAAACAATAAGTAAGCCATTACTCATATTACCTATCTACCAAGTGGCTGGGGCAGTCTCTCTCTGGGATAACCCCAATTCTTGGCGGGAAGCCTGGATAGAAGCTTCTAAATTGAAAAAGGCAAAAATCAAAACTCGGATGTCGGGTTTGGTTCCTATGGTTTTTGGTAAAGGAGATTTGACTGATATATCTTTGATGAGTGCTGAACTTGCTGTTAAGGGTGATAAGCAGAGAATTCTCGCCATTGCTAAGAGGCATAAAGTCAGTACAGTTTTAGTGGTTTTTGCATCCCTCGGTTCTACTGGCCAGGGGCTGAAAGTGCTTGATATTACAGTCTCACGTTATAGCCAGAATAAGAGTGAAAAACTTTATGCAACTCAGATAAGAGCAATAAAGGATGAAGGCGTTGGTGCCCTATTAAGCCGTTCCGCCAATGAACTCATTTTTATAATTGAAGATCTATGGAAAGCGGAAAATTTACTTAGATATGATAGTGTAGGCGTGATCGCTGCAGTATTGCCTATTAAAGGCTTAAAAGAGTGGGTCCATGCAAAGAAACGGTTTGAAAAGATCGCCGTTATTGAGCGTATTGACCTAATTTTATTTTCTCGGACCGAAGTTCGGTTGAATATTCATTTTATTGGTGAAAACAAACAATTGAAATTAGCGTTGGCCCAGGTAGATATGGAACTATCTGAGGGACAAGGCAGTTGGACCGTGAAATTCCAACAGTCAAAGGGATCATTGATGAAACATAGTGTAGATCAAAAATGAGTAGAGAAGATATTCACTCAAATATTCCGAATTTAATTAGCTTAATGCGGTTGCTGTGTGTTCCATTAATGGTTTGGTTGATTTTGAATAACCAAGTTTTAGAGGCTTTCTGGATATTTGTTTTAGCCGGAATCAGTGATGCTCTTGATGGTTTTATTGCAAAGAGATTCAATCTTCAGACAGAATTGGGCGGTTTCCTTGATCCTATAGCGGATAAAGCTCTTTTGGTCAGCGTATTTGTAACATTGGGTAAAGTCGGATATCTTGAGTCGTGGATCATACTGCTGGTGGTTTTTAGAGATGGACTTATTCTTGTTGGCGCGTTCTTATTTTATCTGCTTCATCAAAACCTTAAGATGGAACCCTTATTGATAAGTAAAATAAATACTGCAATGCAATTCATTTTGGTGACACTGATCTTGGGTCTAAATGGATATTCTCTGGCTGATGGTGAAATCATCAAAATAATGGTTTATGCCGTTTCTATAACAACATTAGCATCAGGTGCAGCTTATGTGTGTGTTTGGGGTATGCGGGCAGCTCGTATTGAGTCGGGAGACGGAAATGGAAGTTAAAAGAGGGCAACAGTTTTGGATCTGGGTTACGGCTTTATTAATTAGTATCTCTTTTATCTTTTTCGCTAGCAGTATATTGATGCCATTTGTTGCGGGTGTGGCTGTAGCCTATTTTTTAGATCCATTGGCTGATAAACTCGAAACATTTGGTTTTTCTCGTACGATCGCTACCTCCTTAATAACCGTTTCTTTTTTTGCAATAGCTATTTTAATCCTAGTAATGGTTTTTCCTCTTTTACAAAGCCAGGTTCTCGGTTTTTTTGGCAAGATGCCTGCGCTGGTCCATAATTTAAAAAACTGGCTGGCGCCATTCAGTGAGATATTATCGGAAAGTGTATCTTCTGAAAAGCTAGACCCTTTTTCGGGAAATTCTGAAACTTATAACGGCACGCTGGTCACATGGTTTGCGGGGCTGCTGAAGGGGATAGTGAAAGGAGGATTGGCGGTTTTTAATGCACTTTCTCTGTTGTTAGTAACACCTGTAGTATGCTTTTATTTTCTTCGAGACTGGGATAAAATTGTCTCTAAAATTGATGGGTGGCTACCACGGGGCTTTGCTTCTAGTATACGACTTATAGCGTTAGACATTGATTCAACAATCGCAGGTTTCGTGCGAGGGCAAGGCACCGTTTGCTTATTCTTGGCGATTTTTTATGGTGTTGGTTTAACTATTGTAGGCTTGGATTTTGGTCTGATGGTAGGGGTTGTGACTGGTTTCATTTCATTTATTCCCTATTTTGGCATGTTAATAGGGATGGTAGTAGCCCTACTAATCTCAATTGCGCAATTTGGTGAGATTATTGAAGTCGTTTTAGTTTTTGCTGTTTTTGGAATTGGGCAGGCTATAGAGTCGATGTTCTTGACGCCTAGATTAGTTGGTGAGAAAGTAGGCCTTCATGCGATTTGGGTAATTTTTTCTCTAATGGTTGGAGGATCAATGTTCGGCTTCACAGGAATACTTCTAGCGGTTCCGGTTGCTGCGACAATTGGTGTCTTGGTACGCTTTTTCTTAGCGCAGTACCTTAAGAGTTCGCTATATTTAGGTTTCTCGGATCGTGATAGGTAGCCTTGAACTATAACAGACAGCTACTTTTCGACTTTGACCATCGTCCCTCCTTGGGAGGTGGCGATTTTTTGGTTGCAACCAGCAATCAAGAAGCTGTTTCTTGGATTGATAAGTGGCCAAATTGGCCAACACCCGTTCTTATTTTACGTGGCCCCCCTGGATGCGGAAAGACCCATCTCAGTAACGTTTTTATGGTGATCAGTGGAGCTCGATTGCTTACACGGGATATTGTAAGGTCTACTGTTTTGGCTGACTTACTCGCGTCAAGTGATAATTTTGTGATTGATGATAGTGATATAAGTCTTTTCAAAGATTTTAGTGAGGAATTATTATTTCATTTTTATAATGAGCTTTCTTTACACGGTGGTCACATGCTCATTACATCGATCAGTAATCCCGTTGATTGGAAGTTTAAATTGGCAGACTTGGGATCTCGCATCAAGTCTTCACAAATGGTTGTTATCGGGAACCCGGAAGATGATCTCATCAGAGCTGTATTAGTTAAATTATTTTCCGATCAACAAGTGAGAGTAGACGTTGGCGTGATTGATTATATTATGAGGAGAATGGAGCGGTCTTTGGAATCAGCTCGGAACTTTGTTAGAATTGCGAATGAGCTGGCCTTGACTCAAAAAAGAGGTATTACTTTGTCGCTGGTGCGGCAAGTGTTTGATGGGTTAGAATTATAAATAATAGTTATTGCCGTTGAGGAGCTTTTGAATTAGCGAGCACTGTCGATCGATCCCATACCAGTAAATATTTGTCCCGATACTTTTGGAAGAATTCTGGCCTAGGCAATCTATCATTCATGGCACCACGTACCGACACGATTTTAGCTTGAGGTGTTCTATTTAGCCACGCCTTTATTTCTCCATCACCAGTTATTACTATACGTTTATCCAATCGTCCCAAGAAGTGGAACTGACCATGGTATTTTCCGTAATAGGCAATCGTGTATCCTTTACTCTGTAATTTAGCTATATAGGTTGAAATGGGGCGTAGATCGTACGCTCTTGATAAAGTTGGCTTTAACGCACCAGTCATGGAAATTACAAGGATTGGACTTAATAAGAAAATTGAAGATAAGCGTCGGTAACCAATGTCCGGAGGGTTGATAATTACAAACAACCCGGATCCTATCAAGGGGAGGCACCACCAGCGAACTATTTCCGAAGACCAATCTGACATATTTAAACTAGAACTAAATTCCGAGATAAATGCTACTGACGTACCCAATGTGAAAAATAAAATGGCTAGGGGAAGCATGTCCCATCGACCTGAAAAGAAATCTTTTTCGCTCAGGCTTGCGACAACCACAGCATAAGCTATTCCTAAAGCGGGAAATATAGGTAGAAGATAGTGCGGCTGTTTTCCACTGATCATGGAGAGTACTAATAGTGTTGAAATAATCCAGATTAGTACTAGGCGCATTCCGGGATCATTTATGCCCAGTCGTAAATGACGAACGTTAAACCAAATCTTACGCAATATGCTTGGCCATAATATCCAAGGCATTAACAACCCTGGTATGATGATAATGTACCACCAAACTGGTTTTTGGTGCGCAAAAGATTTTATTACACGTCCGGCTGATTGGCCCCAGAATATCGCATTGCGATATTCTTCGCCGCCCGCTATTGCAGCAGGTATAGCCCATACCAAGGCAATTCCTATGCCAATAATTACGCTACCAATAATCCCAAGATACCAGCTGATCCAGGTTTTCTTTTTACGATTATTAGCCCAGTAGGGTGCAAGCAGAGCTATCGGCAAGAGGTAGACTAAAATAATAGGACCTTTTGTCAGTATGCCTAAGCCTATAGCTAGAGAAAATAGAAACCAGCCTTGAAGCGCACGGCCTTGCCAGACACTGATTAACCCATTAACACCGACCATAGTCCAAAACGTGATAATTAAGTCAAACATAGTGAGGGTTGTATAGATACCCCAGTAACAAGTACCAATTAGAATTATAGGGACAATAAAATGGACTTGGGAATTTGGCCATAAACGACGGCACGTACGCGCACTGAGGTAAAGACAGGCGAGGCCAAAAAATGGTGCCACTAGTCGAGGCCACCAGTCATTAACTCCAAAAACACCCCAACCCAAGTTGATCATCCAGAATAATAGGGGAGGTTTGTGGCTATACGCTACACCATTCAGGAATGGGACTAGAAAGTCTTCGCGCAACCACATTTCCCATGCCACGGCCAGGTAGCGGGTTTCGTCCACCGGCATAAGTGGACGAGAGTATAATGCTACAGCTAAAAGGGTTACCCAGGTTGACAACCAAATCCATGGCCTTAAACGAGAATACTTTAGCATTTTTTTCTCGGGTCTAAAATGTTATTGATTCTACTTTTCATTTTATACATCGTTTTAGTGAGAATTGATTTTAAATGGCAATAATTGTTTGTTTAGACCAATTAATTTAATCACAAGAGCTGAACCTCTATAACAGAAATGTTTTGCTTCATTTTTCTTCAAAATCAATCACGTCTAAATTTTGTCCGTTGATAATTAGACCGAGCTTTCCGTCTCGAAGGTTAAGAGCATCCTTTCCAAATAACTCATGTCGCCAGCCAGTTAATGCTGGTACTTTGGCTTTTTCTCCATGCACAGCTATTTTCTCAATGTCCTTACCACTAGCGATAAGTTTCTGGGCTACTCCCATCTGTCCACATTTCATTTTTAGCAATACTTTTAAAAGATCGATAATAGGACCAATTCCAGTAGGAAGCTTTGGGCGGCGAGGCAGTACCGGACATTGATCGTGTGGTATATTTTGTCCAACTTTCACTGCCTTTATTATATTATCGCCTGCAATACTCTTGGAAAAACCCTTTTTAAGGTTACGTGTGTGGTTGAGTTCACTGATCGAACTTGGGGCAAGGTGAGCTATTTCAACCAGTGTATCATCACGTAATATACGATTGCGTGGCAAATCCCGGTTTTGAGCTTCGACCTCTCGCCAAGCCGCTAATTCTCTCAAAATAGCTAAAAAGCGTGATTTTGGGTTACGAATCTTTATACGGCGCCAAGCTTCTCTTGGTGGGGCTAGATAAATATTTTGATCGGTTAGTTTATCAAATTCTTCATTAAGCCAATTGTGACGCTTGGTTGCGGAAATTTTAGCTTTTAATGTTCTGTAAATTGTCCGCAAATGTGTGACATCGCCAAGCGCGTAGTCGATTTGCTTTTGGGTTAGAGGCCGTGCTGACCAGTCAGTAAATTGGGATGATTTATCTATAGGCTCTCCTACTATCGCATTTACTAAAGTTTCATAACCAACGGAGTCGCCAAACCCGCATACCATAGCAGCAATTTGTGTATCGAAAAGAGGGAATGGCAATTTTTTTGCTAGCTTGAAAAAAATTTCTAGGTCTTGTCGCGCTGCGTGAAATACTTTAACCACATCCTCATTTGCCATTAAATCCAATAATGGTTGCAAGTTGATGCCATCCACCATTACATCAATTGCTTGAGCCTCGTCATCGTTCGCCAATTGTACTAAACAGAGTTTCGGCCAATAGGTTCTTTCGCGTATAAATTCCGTATCGACAGCTACGTAGGTCGACTTGGAAAGACGTTGGCAAAATTCTGCTAGGGAATTGTTATCTGTGATGATAGGCATAGAAAATGTCATACATTTTTTTTTTATGAACCTAAAGCTCCATCTTTAATTCATAGATATGTTGAATCAGTATTTAGAAAATTATTGTCTTTCCCTAAATAACTTTATGCAATATTTGATAATATTTGGGTAGTTGCTTAATTAGGTTTAGTTGCTTCAATTCTTATTGACTGTACGTAAGAAAACTTCTGATAATCCGTGCAAGAAATCTTTGTAAACCCCGCTTCGTTTATTATCGAAATTAAAGCTTGTTCGTCGAGTACTCCGCCTAATGATGTGTTATACGACAGAGGGTCGGCAATTACTTCTGATGGAAGATCATTAGTTTTAATCAAGTCTCGGATTACTAATCTACCATTGTTTTTTAAGATTCGGAAAGCCTCTCTAAAGGCCCTTTTTTTGCTAATTGTTAAGTTAAAAGATGCATTAGCGATAACTATGTCAGCACTAAAATCACTAATCGGTAGGT